>NZ_AUKA01000002.1:0-537194 GCF_000424505.1 Butyrivibrio sp. XBB1001
ATCATGGAGACATTTTTCGGGCGATTAAAGAATGAGATGTACTATGGCTATGAGTCTTGTTATGACTCGTTTGAATCATTTAAGATGGCATTAGAAGAATACATAGATTATTATAACAACAGAAGGATCCAATCAAAAACAAAATGGATGCCTCCTGTTAAATACAGGGAAGCATCCATGTGTTCCGCTTAACTTTTAACATGTGTCCAGGATTCTGGGTACATATCAGAGGGAAGCGGCCTTAACTTTCGCCTAAATCTATCAAGCCTTCTTGAGCTTACTTTCTCTATAGATGATATCTGTTCTGGCAGGGCCGTTACTTACCATAGTGATAGGATAGCCGATCTGCTCTTCGATGAATTCGATGTAGTTGCGGCAGTTCTCTGGAAGATCTTCGTACTTCTTGATGCCGCGGATCTCGCACTTCCAACCTGGAAGAGTCTTGTAAACTGGCTTAGCCTTGTCGAGAAGGTGAGTTACAGGGAACTCTGTAGTAACTTCGCCGTCGATGTCGTAGCCTACGCAAACTGGAATCTCATCAAGATAGCCAAGTACATCAAGTACTGTGAAAGCAACATCTGTTGTGCCCTGAAGTCTGCAGCCGTACTTACTTGCTACGCAGTCATACCAGCCTACACGTCTTGGTCTTCCTGTTGTTGCGCCGTACTCACCGCCGTCGCCGCCGCGTCTTCTAAGTTCCTCAGCCTCGTCTCCAAAGAGCTCAGAAACAAAAGCACCTGCGCCTACAGCAGAAGAGTAAGCCTTGGAAACAGTAACAATCTGCTTGATCTCATAAGGAGGGATACCAGCACCGATTGCACCATAAGCTGCAAGAGGAGAAGAAGATGTAACCATAGGATAGATACCGTGATCTGGATCCTTCATGGTTCCAAGCTGTCCCTCAAGGAGAATTGTCTTGCCCTCCTTGATAGCCTTATCAAGATAAAGAGCTACATTTCCGATGTAAGGCTTAACCTGCTCTCTCCAAGCAACGATCTGATTGAAAAGAGCTTCCTGATCGATTGGATCTGCATGATAGAGATTTACAAGGATTACGTCCTTGATCTCAGCTACACGAGCAATCTTCTCCTTAATAGCTTCATCATCCTGGAAGAACTCGTTGATCTGCCAGCCAATCTTGGAATACTTGTCTGAATAGAAAGGAGCGATACCTGACTTGGTAGAACCAAAGCTCTTACCAGCAAGTCTAGCCTCTTCAAGAGTATCAAAGAGTACGTGATAAGGCATCATAACCTGTACTCTGTCAGAGATCATGATCTGTGGAGCAGGAACTCCCTTGGATGTGATCTCATCAAGCTCCTTCATGAACTTTGTAATATCGAAAGCTACTCCATTGCCGATGATATTCATGATGTTCTGGTGGAACACACCAGATGGCATTGTGTGGAGTGCAAATTTACCATAATCATTTACAATTGTGTGACCTGCATTGGCACCACCCTGAAAGCGGATAACAACGTCTGCCTGATCTGACAGAGTGTCTGTGATCTTACCCTTACCTTCGTCTCCCCAGTTAGCGCCTACTACTGCTTTTACCATTATAATTCCCTCTCTTCATACTCTACTTGTGGATAGTTTTGCAAAAGAAATATCTTTCTCTTGAAACCTATTCCATAATATCAATATTAAAAACATAAGTAAAATCAATATTTTTTATGCTAGCCATAAGCATAACTTATTTCTTGAAAATTTATATAAATTTATATAATTTTTCGACATTATCACAAATAATTGCATAAAATATATAGTATAAACTGACGATATTACATTTGTGATTGGACCATATTTTTGTTCATTGAGAAGTATTGAGTAGGAGGTCGTTATGGCAGAAAAGGCTCAGAAGAAGGATACTTTTAGTCAGAGTGCTTTCAAAAAACTATCTGTAGGCGATAAGTTTAAGAAAGTTTTCAACAGCTTCAGAAACAACCTTATAGCTATCTTTGTAGTTATCATTTTGATTGACGTAGTAGCTCTTTTCAATTTGAATAATATCTACAATGTTTACTATGAGCAGAATACCCAGCAGGGAGAGGTGCGTATTACAATCCAGGCCCTTGCCAAGTATTATCTGTGGGCGCTGTCAGCTCAGGATGCTGATGACAGAAACGAGCAGATTTCAGGCGCTCAGGAGAAAATCCAGGAGCTAAATGACGGTCTGGACACTCTCAAGAAAGTGTATAAGGGAGATCTTTCTACTGCATATCAGCATATTGCAGACATAGATACTGCTGATGACAAGTTTATTGAGATGTTTAATAACGGTGCTTCTGATGCGGAAATTTATGAATACTATGTCGGAACAGTCAATGAGGCTATCAAGGTTGTAGTTAAGGACTTCAAGCAGATTGGTATCTCTGCAAAAGAGCAGGCTCAGGCCGCATATATTATGGCCCTTGTAATGGTCATTATAATGACAGCAGTATCTCTTGTAGTTGTTGTTTACGCAATCTTGTACCTTACAAAGGCAAGAAGAGCACTTACAAACAGCATTCTTGGACCAATCAACGCAATTTCAGAAGCTGCAGATGAAATGTCAAAAGGTAAGCTGGAACTTAAGATCGAAGCTGATTCTGAGGATGAGCTTGGTAAGTTGGCAAAAGACATTTCTTATTCAACAGATGTTATAGAAGATATTGTAAAAGATATCAATGAGACACTTAAGAGAATGTCCGGCGGAGATTTCTCTTCTGGAACCCAGAATCCAGATTTGTATATTGGAGATTATGTAGCGATTCGTGATGCATTAAATGATATTTCCGATAACCTTAGCAGTACGCTTTTGGAAGTCAGAAATTCTTCTCAGCAGGTATCACAGGGCGCAATAAATATGTCACAGGGTGCCAATGACCTGGCAGAAGGCTCAACAGACCAGGCAGCAGCTGTTGAGGAACTTACAGCTTCAGTTAACTCAGTTACTGAACAGACCAAGCAGCTTGCTGATGTTGCTGAAAAGAGTAAGGCAATGGCTACAGAAGTTAGAGATAATGCAGAAACAAGTGCCAGAAAGATGCATCTTGTTACAGATGCAATGACAAGGATCACTGAAGCTTCTGCAGAGATTGAGCAGGTAACAAATACTATCGAAGCAATAGCCAAGCAGACATCACTCCTTGCACTTAATGCTTCTATCGAGGCAGCAAGAGCAGGTGAGACTGGAAAAGGATTCGCAGTTGTTGCTGATCAGATTGGTAAGCTTGCAGATCAGAGTACTGAAGCTGCCAAGAATACACATCAGCTCATTGCAGATACAATGGATGAGATCAACAATGGTAACTCCGTAGTTGCAGAAACCACAGAAGCTCTCGATGCTATGCAGCACAGTGTAGAGGAAATCACTTCGATGATCATCCAGACTGGAGATCTTGCAGAGCAACAGGCTCAGAGCATGGATGAGATTGACAAGGGAATCGATATGATTTCCAACGTAGTTCAGAACAACTCCGCTACAGCCGAAGAATCCAGCGCTGTATCCCAGGAACTTTCAGAACAGTCCGAGAGTCTTAACAACCTCATCGGCCAGTTCACAATAAGCGAATAACTGCCATCACTACATAGATGTGAAGCCCCTTTCGTAGGCATGCCCCTGCGGGAGGGGCTTCTGTATGCGCACTTGTCATCATCCCCATCATAGTCACATACGCCATCTCACCAAAAGAAAGCCGCTAGCGATATTCATGGAAGTTTTTTTCGTCTGTGTATAGGAGGGAAAATTCATGAAGCTCCTGACACTACATAAGAATTCTGCTTCGGTTCAACATGTTCGAGCGCCAAGGGGCAGCTTTTTACTCACGCCAGTTTCCGTAGTGCTCGTCACTGACAAATGCAGATTTTCTTAGATGCTTCCGCAGTTTTTCTTCTAATGCGCATGCTGCAGCGTAAACTTGCAGGACGGTGAGCAATATTACAACAGAAAATGCCATAGCCCGCAGAGCGGGCGTTACAAGAAATGGGGAATCAATCCTCTCAAGCTAGCTTGGAGAAGTTGATTCCCCATTTCTTTATGGCGCAAGCGCCAAATGGCATTTTCTTATTAAAAAAACTTACCCCGTCCTGCTTCAGACAACGCTTCGCACGCGCGGGAAAAACTGCTGTGGAAACATTAGAAAATCGCATTTGCCATCTAAGACTCGCATAGGAAACTGGACGCCTCGCAAGCGCTGCCTAGGCGCGAGTTTTGAACCGTAGAATTCTTATGGATCTGTCAGGAGCCCATGAATTCCCGAACTGGAGCCGACGAAAAAAACTTTCTGAATGAGCGAGGGTAGGCTTTCTTTTGGTGGGGCGCAGATGTAGTGAAGGGGAATGATAACAAGTTTCTTTTTATTTAATAATTTAGTGGACAAATTTAACGTATAATTAATCTGTAATTATTTTTGCCAGGACCAGATTATGTTCGTATAAATAGATATCTTAGATGTGCAAGGAACATCGGATATTGGAGGAAAAGAAAATGCTGAAACACTTAAATGACGATGAACTTATGAATGTTGTAGGCGGCAAGAACATGACTGAAAATGAATTGCAGGGCTTTACTACTAGAAAGGCCGAATTCGAGAATGCCTGGGATGCGCTTAAAATGGAGCAGAAGGGCTACACAGGAAATATGAGGGCAGAACTTTTTGATGAGTGGGAAGCTGCCGGATATACGCCAGATGCAGTAGCTTTTCTTGGCAGATTGAAGTAAATACTTCTGATCACTAAAAGCCCATGAAAGCGAGGTATTATCTATGATGAATATGGAGAATGCCATTAACGACAATGAACTTTTAAATGTGAATGGCGGAAGAAGCACCAGTACATCAAAAGACAGTGCTGGGGAGAATAAAGTAAAAGTATTTTGCCCTGAGTGCAAGGAAACAACTACTTTTATTGTGTACTCTGGTGCGAGAGGTAAATGCACAAAATGTGGTCATCAGATGACCGTATAAATATAATCTTGGAATTAAGGCATAAAAGGGAAGTTAGTGAAAAAAAGTGGCGTAAAAAAATCTATATCTATGAGTAGACGAGCGGTATCCATAACCACCATCTCCTCACTCATAATGACACTTGCATGTCTTTTAGTTGCAAGTGTCTTCTTCGAGCGGATTTCAATCGGAATTTATGAGCAGATGGAAACCTCCATCACAGGTTCTGCGCTGCAAAATGCAGACCATGCCCTTCTTGAGAAAATCATCCTTGAAACAGAGGAAGCTCTTGATCAGATAGAAGATCCCGCAGCAGAATATAGTAGCCATGAGCAGGAATACCTTCTAAATTTTGCAAAAATCCAGGACAGCCAGGACTATAAAACACTCTGGAATTACTTTAATACTACCAGAAAGAGTACAGAGAGCACCTGCTTTGTCCTTGTAATGCTGCGCCCTAGGGAGAACTACTGGGTCTATGTAATGGATGCAAGTGACTACAACGTAATTCCCTGTGGAACTCTTTTACTTGATGATTTCTCACAGTATGATGGCCATCCTGGAAAAGAGTTTGATGGCTTTGTGACTATTTCTCCTACCTATGGAAGAGTGAGAACGGACGGAGTACCGGCTTATATTGATGAGGAGAAAGATATATACGCCTACCTCCTTGCTGATATTCCAATTAGTGAAGTAAGGCAGAAGGGATATCTTTTTATCCTTAATACTGCTGTGCTTGCCATAATAATCACTGCACTTTCCTGTATCTTTGTGTATCTGGCAGTTAAAAAGACTGCTGTTGAGCCAATTAACAATATTGCTGAAAAGGCTGAAGACTTTGTGGACAGCTATGAAAAGAGATACGGAGAGCACCTGGAAACTCATATCTTTGAGGAACTCTATAATGGAGATGTAAGCGAACTTCAGAATCTTTCAAGGTCACTTTCCAGTATGGAGCTTGAGACCAACAGCTACATCAAGGATATAGACAGACTTGCAGGTGAGAAGGCAAGAACAAATACAGAACTTGAGATAGCCACAAGGATCCAGGCAGCTTCTATTCCTAGAAACTTTGATGATTATAAGCATATAAGTGAGTTTGAATTATATGGCGATATGAAGCCTGCCAAGGCAGTTGGTGGTGACTTCTACGATTTCTTTTTACTGGATGATACTCATCTGTGCCTTGTTATGGCAGATGTATCTGGAAAGGGAATACCTGGCGCTCTATACATGATGGTTTCCATGATAGCTATAAAGACAAGGGCTGAGCAGGGCGGAAACCCTTCTGAAATATTAAGGTATGTAAACGACAGGCTATCAGCCAACAATTCTGTGGATATGTTTGTCACAGTGTGGCTAGGAATACTTGATATAAATACAGGCCATGTAATTGCAGCAAATGCAGGCCATGAGTATCCTGCTGTAGCTGATGAAAATGGAACTTATACTCTTATGAAGGACAAGCATGGATTTGTCTGCGGAGGCATGGAAGGAGTCAGATACAAGGACTACGAATTTGATATTCCAAGGAATGGAAGGCTCTTTATATATACTGATGGAGTGCCGGAGTCAGCCAATAACAATAATGAATTCTTTGGCACAGACAGGATGCTAAGCGCACTTAATCAGTGCTCAGACAAAAATCCTAAGCAGACCATCGAACACGTTCAGGAGGAAATCGAGAAGTTTACAGAAGGCGCGGAAAGATTTGATGATACTACGCTTTTGTGCCTGTGGTATAAGGGATAAATTAAGAGGGACTAATAATGGAAAGATTAGAAGTTCAGGCAACTAAAGAAAATCTCCTTGAAGTATCTGCCTTTGTTGAGGGCTATCTTGAAAAGCTTGATTGCCCAATGAAGGCTATGATGCAGATAAGCGTTGCAGTGGAGGAAATCTATATCAACATTGCTAGCTACGCTTATGGAGATAGCACAGGAATGGCTGAGATCCTGATCGACCATGATCAGGCACTAAATTCGGTCAGCATAACCTTTAAGGACAGCGGAGTTCCTTATGATCCGCTTGCCAAGGAAGATCCGGACATCACTCTTTCTGCAGAGGAAAGAGCAATTGGTGGTCTTGGAATATTTATGGTTAAAAAGAGCATGGATGACATGAAATATAAATACGAAGATGGCAAAAACGTGCTTACCATAGTCAAGAAACTGTAGAAACGGATAACTTGAGGTTTAGTCCTATGAAAGTATCCTTTGACCTTGATGAAGTTTTGTTCGTAAATCCGGATGGATTTGAAACAGAGCCAGAACTTCGATTTCCCTTTAACAGAATGTTTCCTGAAAGACTTAGGAAAGGAACGGTTTACCTGATAAAAGAGCTTCAGAAAAGAGGCTTTGAAGTCTGGGTGTATACCTCCTCCTTTCGCACAGATGTCTATATCAAAGCGCTATTTAGACACTACAATATCCACTTTGACGATATTGTAAACGGATACAGGCACAAAGCTGAGGTGCAGGGGGACAGAGCCATAACGCTTCCTCAGAAGATGCCAAGCCATTACAGAATATCCCTTCACATCGATGATGAGGATGCCATTATACAAAATGGTAAAAAATATGGTTTCAGAGTCATGAGAGTATGTGAACCGGATGATGAGTGGGCAGAAAAAATCCTTGCAGAAGCTGAGAGGATACGAAAACTTGAAGAGGCGCAGCAAGGTGGGAGATAGCTATGGATGAGAATGAGAACAAACTCGTTATTGCAGAGAAACTATTCGAAAAATACGGAGCAAAGCCTCTGGAAATAAATAAAAGGAATCGCGAGAAATTTGGTGAGAGAAGGATTTTCTTTTACCAAGACAATTACTACAGAGTAGGAAAGCTATTGTCTGAGAAAGATGCAGAAAAGTACATGGTTGTAAGCTGTATCGATAACGAGAAGTATGCTGAAATCGGCATGCTGGAAGATATAGAAGCAATACCATTTTCAGCTGATGAAGCTGAAATTGAGAAACAGATTCGCCTGATACTAGGAATTGACCAATATCCAGAAAATTTTTATCAGTGAACAAAACGTTTTCTGGAAAATAAAACTTGAAAATATTAGGAAATAAACGGTTTTCAGAATAATGAAATTCGTTTATCATATATTAATAAGGCATAAATGCTATAGGAGGGAAAGCATATGTTAAACATTAACAAAACTTTGGCAGGAAATGATCTAAACATTAGTCTGGAGGGAAGACTTGATACTATGACAGCACCTGATCTTGAGGCGCAGCTTACAGCAAGTCTTGGTGGTGTAGAGAACCTTGTTTTTGATTTTGCCAAGCTTGAGTACATTTCATCAGCAGGACTTCGTGTTCTTTTATCAGCACAGAAGACTATGAACAAGCAGGGAACAATGGTTGTAAGAAACGCCACAGAGGAAGTTAAGGAGATTTTTGAAGTTACAGGCTTCTCAGACATTCTTACTATTGAATAAATATTTTTTGACGGGGAGATAATGATATGGAATCTGAAAAGATGCTTATAACTAACAAGAATTTCAAGATCTACGATGCGCTTTCAAAGATAGACAGCTATCTTGAAGATTTGGAGCTTGGAAAGAAGGATACTCTTCACATGAGACTTCTCATGGAGGAGACCCTTGGTATGCTGGGAGCCATGACCGGGGATTATCATGCACTTATCTGGGTTGAAAAAGATAACAACCAGTGCCAGGTCAAGCTGGTTGCCAAGACAGAAATGGATGTGGACAAGAAAAAAGAGCTTTTGTCTGTTTCAAAGTCTGGTGAGAATACCCTTCACAAGGGATTCATGGGTAAGATTGGTGAGATCATCGAAAATGGTATCTTAAACTATGAGAATGTAATGAAGCTGCAGCAGGTCTATGGCGGTGGCTATGTTGATTATGCTGCACTTGGTGGAAATCCGTCAGACTCAATGTTTGTGTGGAGTCTTGACCAGTATAGAGATGCTCTTGATGAAGCAAGAGGAAGCGATAACGCTGCCGGATATGCTTGGGATGAGCTTGAAAAGTCAATTGTGGCAAGTCTTGCCAAGGATGTGACTGTTGGTGTAAAGATGGATCAGGTTGAATTAACGATCACAGCTGATTTGACCGGTAAATAAAAATATGAATGATAAAATTTTTAGGGAAAAGAGCATTAAAAGAATCTCTTCACCTGAGAATCTTTCTGAATATCTGCGAGTAACTACACCTGCCATGTGGATAATACTGACAGGTGTGGCTATTGTGCTTTTGGGGCTCTTTGTCTGGAGCAATTTCGTTGTTATAAATAGCTACGCATATGGAGAAGGTGTCGTCAAGGACGGCATTCTTACTGTAACCTACGAGGATCAGCGTGTAGCCAGGAACATTACTGATGATATGCTGGTTTCAATTGGTGATGTCTACATGGAGATAGATACTGTGGGCAGAGACAAGAATGGCCATGTGGTAACAGTATCAGATACTAATTTCCCAGATGGAGATTATGAGGCCAAGGCCTGTTACAGGCAGACCAAGGTCATAAGTATGCTTTTTAATTAAGAAAAAAAGAGGTGGCGTGTATGAACGCCAGAAAAACTGTTGGGAAGCCTTCCGAAGGCAAAAAGGTAAGAGTCCCTGTTGTTATGCAGATGGAAGCCCTTGAATGCGGCGCTGCATGCCTTACCATGATTCTTGCTTACTACGGAAAGTGGATACCCCTTGAACAGGTCAGATTTGACTGCGGGGTTTCCAGGGACGGCTCTAATGCAAAAAACATATTGTTAGCTGCAAGGAGTTATGGCCTTGAAGCAAAGGGATACCGCTTTGAACCAGAATCACTAGTTAAAAGCGGTTCTTTTCCATGCATAATTCATTGGGAGTTTAACCACTTTGTGGTACTCAACGGCTTTAAGGGTGGATACGCCTATATTAATGACCCAGCCAGAGGAACAGTCAGACTATCAATGGATGAATTTGATGAGGGCTTTACCGGAATATGTCTCATGTTCAGCCCTTCTAAAGATTTTAAGGCAGGGGGAAAGAAAAAGAGTACGCTGGAATTTGCAGCTTCCCGCCTTAGCGGCGCATCTGCCGCAGTTGTCTTTGTTATATTTTCCACTATTCTTGCATATATTTTTAATGCAGTAAATCCAAGCTTTACCAGGTTTTTTATTGACAGACTTCTATCTGGAGAAAATAAGGAACTGCTGGTGCCTTTTATCGTATTGCTTGCCCTTGTAGGCGGACTAAATATCCTTACATCTGCTATTTCCGATATCTATTCCCTTAAGATCGACGGAAAAATGTCTGTTCTTGGAAACAGTAACTACGTATGGAAAGTACTGCATCTTCCAATGAATTTCTTTAGCCAGAGACTCTCTGGGGACATACTTCAGAGAAAAAGCGCAAATGCCAAGGTCGCAGGAACTCTGGTAAATACCTTTGCACCTCTTTTACTAAATTTGGCTATGATGATCTTTTACCTCACTTTTATGCTGAGATATAGCTGTATCCTGACACTGATAGGGCTTTTTTCAATTGCAATTAATGGAATCCTTGCAAGAGTGATCTCTGACAAGAGAATAAATATAACAAGAAGAAGCCTTAGGGACAATGCAAAACTACAGTCTGCAACTCTTTCCGGAGTCATGATGATAGAGACTATAAAAAGCAGCGGCGCAGAGATAGGTTTTTTCAAAAAATGGGCTGGTTATCAGGCAGCAGTCAACAAGGAAAAGATTGAATATTCCCATATAAACATTTGGCTTGGAAGTATCCCTGCCTTTATAAATGATATTGCTAGCTTTCTGGTTCTGATAATAGGCGTAATGCTTGTTATGAACGGCAATTTCACTATTGGTATGGTACTGAGTTTCCAGATGTATTTATCATTATTCACGGCTCCTGCCATGAGAATAATTGGCGCTTCCCAGGAACTTCAGGAGATGCGCTCTAACATGGAGAGACTTGACGATGTTATGGAGTATCCCGAAGATGAAATTTTTAACAGCCCTCAGATAGAAGAGGACCAGGAATACAAAAAGCTTACAGGAGATATCCATATAAAGAATGTTACCTTTGGCTATTCAAGACTGTCAGAGCCAATAATTTCTGATTTTAGTCTTGATATAAAGCATGGAAGTAAAGTTGCAATTGTTGGTTCATCAGGATGCGGAAAGAGCACGCTTTCCAAGCTGATCTCGGGACTATATAAGCCCTGGAGTGGAGAAATCCTTTTTGGAGATAAGACCGCCTTTGAAATAGACAGAAATATTTTTACCGGCTCTGTTGCAGTTGTTGATCAGGACATAACTCTTTTTGAAGACCCCATAGATCAGAACATCAAGCTCTGGGATAACAGCATTGAAGATTTTGAAGTTATTCTGGCAGCCAGGGATGCGGGCGTTCATGATGAGATCATGGAAAGACCTGAAGGCTACAAAGCCAGCGTCGGAGAAAATGGAAAAAACTTCTCTGGAGGACAGAAGCAGCGTCTTGAGATAGCAAGAGTCCTTGCCCAGGATCCTTCTATAATCATTCTGGATGAGGCTACCAGCGCTCTTGATGCTGTGACGGAAATGAAGGTAATAAATGCCATCAAAATGCGAGGAATAACCTGCATCGTGATTGCACACAGACTTTCAACCATAAGAGACTGCGACGAGATTGTGGTTCTGGATAAGGGCAGGATCGTGGAGAGGGGAAGCCATGAACATCTGATGGAAAATGGCAAATATTATAAAGAACTCGTAACTAATGAGTAAGAGGGGACTTAAGTGGGCTGGTTTGATGAACAGATCAGGCAGAGAATAAAAAGTGACCAGGAAATATTTGAGGATTCTATATTTAATATGGCTTCCTCCGTCATCGGAAGAAAAGCTGCCAAGCAGATCAGTGATGACAGAATAGTCACAAAAGCTGCGCTGGATGAGATAATTAAATATTTTGGCTTCAAACCAAAGAACAACGCCTTTAATGATCTGCAGGAAGGTATTGACATGCAGAACATTCTAAGGCCTTATGGCATTGTGTATAGGGATGTGGAGCTGGATGATGAATGGATGAATGAAGGCTATGGTCCTGTAATAGGAAAGCTTGTCAGCAGAGACCTTGTGATAGCTCTTTTACCAGCCCCGTTTAAAGGCTACTACTACATTGACTATGAGAAGGGGAAAAAAGTTAAAGTCACCAAAAAGGTAATGGAAGACATAGACAAAGAAGCGGTGTGTTTCTACAAGCCACTTCCGGGGAAAAAACTTGGTATTAAGGACCTGATCCTTTATATGGAAGGCTGCCTTGACTTTTCAGACATTGCTTTTTACGCGGCCCTTATGCTCATATATACGTTTGTTGCTTATCTGGCAGCTCCACTTGTAGAGTTTATAACAAGTTTTGTTCTTGATAGTGGAAATTATTCCATCTTGGTTGGAACAGGAATATTTTTGATTTCTGTCAGTCTGTCTAAACTACTTATTAAAAGTAGCGCAGATATGGTACTGGAGAGAATAGAGATAAAAACCGGAATCAGCGTAGAAGCGGCGGTTATGAACAGAGTATTGGGGCTTCCTGCCAGGTTTTTCAGAAATTATACCTCTGGTGAGCTTTCATCAAGGATTAACTCAGTTACAACCTTGTGCGATCTTATAAGCACAAACCTTATATCTATGCCGATAACGCTTCTGTTTTCTTTTGTATATCTGGCGCAGATAAAAAACTTTGCTCCTGAGCTTGTTCTTCCTGCAATTGTGATAACTTTTGTTTCGCTCTTGTTTTCTATTGTTTCTATAGTGATCCAGACGGGAATAACAAGAAAGACCCTCCAGTACGATGCCCACGAAGACGGAATTACCTATGCTCTCATCAATGGTATACAGAAGATAAGGCTTGCAGGGGCAGAAAAAAGAGCTTTCGCTAAATGGGCCAATGATTTTAACGACAGTGCTAATTTAAACTACAGCCCTCCTATTATCATAAAGCTTAATAAGACGATAAACCTTGCTATTGGACTTATAGGAACTATGGTCCTGTACTATGTTGCTGTCGGCAGCGGTATCTCAGCCTCAGAGTACATGGCCTTTAACACTTCTTTTGGTCTTTTGACAGGTGCTATGGCTTCCATTTCGGGAGTGGCCCTTTCAACTGCCAATATCAAGCCTATTCTCACTCTGGCAGAACCTATACTCCATGCAGTTCCTGAGGTTACAGAGGGCAAAAGACAAATTGAGAGCCTGAGTGGAAGTATTGAAATAGCAAACGTTCATTTTAGATACGATGATGTAAGCCCTGAAGTGCTAAAGGGGATAAGCTTCAAGATAAAAGCCGGCGAGTACGTGGCTATTGTAGGTAAGACAGGCTGTGGAAAGAGTACTCTTATGAGACTCTTACTTGGCTTTGAAACTCCTGATAAAGGCGCGATTTATTATGATGGAAAAGAAACTTCGAAACTTGACATGACCTCTCTTCGCAGAAAAATTGGTTCTGTAACTCAGAATGGAAGCCTTTTCCAGGGGGACATTTATTCAAATATAGTTATCACGAACCCTCTTTTAACAGTTAATGATGCCTGGGAGGCAGCAGAAATTGCCGGGATTGCCGATGATATCAGGGAAATGCCAATGGGCATGAACACTATCATTGCTGAGGGGCAGGGAGGAATCTCCGGAGGGCAAAAGCAAAGGCTTATGATTGCAAGGGCTGTAGCACCAAAGCCCAGGATCCTGATGCTTGATGAAGCTACTAGTGCCCTGGATAATATCACACAGAAGAAAGTCTCAAATGCTCTTGACGGACTTAAATGCACCAGGATAGTGATTGCCCACAGGTTATCCACCATCAGAAACTGTGACAGGATTCTTGTAATGGATGACGGCAAGATAGTTGAAGAGGGTAGTTACGATACGCTTATTGCAAAAGATGGCTTTTTTGCTGAACTTGTTAAGAGGCAGCAGCTGTAGAAGTTTATAATTACTTAATTTGTGTGAGTGCAAGGAGTTTTGGTAAAATACTAGTTGTGTAATTGTGAAAGCAGCGAAGTTATGTAGCAATTCGCAGGAATCACATAGATGGAGAGAAGATGATGGGGAAGAGACTTACAAACGAAGAAATTTATCAGCAGTATCATGACAAGGTTTTTGCATATATCAGGAATCATGTTAATCAGATAGAGGATGCAGAGGATTTGTGCGAGGATGTCTTTGTGAAGATCTACAGCAAGATAGACACCTTTGATGAGAAGAAGGCCAGCATATCAACCTGGATTTACGCAATGACCAGCAATACTGTTATCGACTTTTACAGAACTAATCACATCCACTCTGAGATTCCAGAGGATCTTGCTGAAGATAAGAGCCTTATTGAGGACGAGATCCTGAACATGGAATCGCTTGATAACCTTGCGAAGGCCTTAAAGAGCCTGCCGCAGGAGCAAATGGACATTATTGTTCTGAGATACTATCGTGGTCTTACCCTTCAGGAAGTGGCACAGCAGGTAGGCCTCTCTTACGGCGTCACTAAGCTCCGCCACAGAGAAGCCCTTGGCCGATTAAAAGATATACTAGGGGATTAATATTTACAATAAAAAATGCCATAGCCCGCGATGCGGGCTATGGCATTTTCCTATGATATAGGAAACTGGTCGTCTCGCATCCATATCTTATTCCAAGAACAGATTGTGCCTCTTGGCGAAATTGGATTGCTAGTGTATGATACATGAAGCTAGATAAATACAGTGCACTATATTATTTGATCGAAGAAGAGGAAAGATTTCATGAACAATAATGAGAAAACACCAACATATAAAAGAGTGCTTGCCATGATCGGACTTATACTGATCGCGGGACTTGTCATAGCATTTCTTTGTGTGGCTTTATTTGGAGGCCCTGATTCCAAGGATTTATTTATGGGACTTGCTGGAGCAATCGTTGCAGTACCTATTATGCTCTGGCTCCTTCTGTGGGGGCTTAGCGCTATTACAGGAAGACACAATATAGCTTCCCTTGATGCAGGCTCATCCAACAAACAGCACGACAAATTCGGCAATGTGATCCCTGATGGAGAGATAGACACTGTTGTATTTGATATAGGAAATGTCCTTACCGATTTTGCCTGGGACGGTTTCCTTAAGGCTAAGGGCTATGACGATGAGATGATAAAGCGTATAGCCAGAGCTACCGTTGAAAGTGATGACTGGGTTGAGTATGACAAGGGAAACCTTACCAATGACGAAATAGTTGAAAGATTTGTGGAAAACGATCCTGAAATTGGGGATGAATTAAAGAATGCTTTCCAGAATATTGACGGCATTATCTTAAAGAGAGAAAAGACAATTCCCTGGATCAGGGCTCTTAAGGCAGCAGGCTACAAGGTTTTATATCTTTCTAACTTCTCCAGGCAGGCTCTTGAAGGTTGCCCCGATGCTATGGCTTTCCTTGAGGAAACAGATGGTGGAATCCTCAGCTACAGGGACCATGTGGTTAAGCCAGATCCAGCAATCTATCACCTTTTAGAAGAAAGATATAATCTCACTCCGGCAAAGACTGTGTTTATTGATGATACTCCTGTTAATATAGAAGCAGCAAGAAATATTGGCTGGAAGGGAATCATTTATAAGGATTATAAGCAGACAGTAGAAGAACTTTCAGAAATGGGTGTACAGCTATAAGTAGCGTCAATGTCCACAATTTACAGATAATAGTAGAAAGAGGTTTCTGACAATGATCCAGAATCTTGAGTACTACAAAGTTTTTTACTATGTCGGAAAATTAAATAGTATTACTTCTGCAGCCAAAGAGCTGTCTATATCGCAGCCTGCTGTCAGCCAGTCCATTCACCAGCTGGAGAAAACTCTGGACTGTGCTCTTTTTCAGCGAACCTCAAGAGGCATGCGATTTACTTCAGAGGGCGAACTTTTATACAGGTATGTGGAAAGAGGCTACGAGCAGATAGAACTGGGAGAACAGAGACTGCGCCAGATCCAGCATCTTGATGCAGGAGAAGTCAGGATTGGAGCCAGCGATATGACGCTTAGGTTTTTTCTTTTGCCATACCTTGAGAAGTTCCATGAGCTCTATCCAGGGATCAAGGTTACTGTAACCAATGGCCCCACCCCTGAGACCCTTCAGTATCTCAACGAGGACAGGATTGACTTTGGCGTTATTTCTACGCCTTTTGAAGAAAAAGAGGGCTATAGCTATTTCCCTGTTTCAACTATAGAAGATACCTTTGTGGCAGGAAGACGCTTTATCCAGTACAAGAATAGAATGCTGGACTTTAGTGACCTTCAAAAGATTCCCCTTATTCTTCTTGAAGGCAATTCCAGCACCAGAAACTATATAGACACTTTTTTAAGTGACCACGGAGTGGATATACAGCCTGAATTTGAGCTTTCTACCAGTGACATGATAGTTCAGTTTGCCCTTAGAAATCTGGGCGTTGGATGTGTGGTTAAGGATTTTGCAGAGGAATACCTGGAAAGTGGTGTTTTGTTTGAGCTTCGTTTTAATTCAGTTATTCCCAAGAGAAAGATATGCGTGATCACGGATGAATCAAGGCCACTGTCTATTGCGGCGTCGAGGCTCATTGAATTGATAAAAACGGACCTGGGGGACGGGGTCAAGGGACCATTTTAATTACAAAAAATGATCACAAAAAATAAAAAGAAATATTGAAGACTAAATACTTTCATGCTATTATTTATCAAGAACTGAAAAAGATAAGTGACACGCGAGTTTGAAAACGGCTACAAGCCAGAATAGGAGCGGCTTTCAATGAGTTTTGAAAATGACAACAATGTCAATGAAAACAGTGTTGAGGATATCGTTTCAAGATACAGACCCGAAGTTTCCAAGTTAGTTCCATATTTAAGATGGCTCAAGGATAATGCCAAATCAGAGGTGGCTCAGAGTTACAACTCTAGTGACCTCAAGTCAATGCCGTTTCCGGTATATGATTCTAATCTACTTGCCTTTGTTAAGGCAGCACAGTCTACTAATTTATTAGATCGCAATTATGTTTATGTTTATTCCAGGAATCGTTTGAATAGTGCCAAGGATGAGCTCTTGTTCATTGCTGATGCCGACATCAGGAATATGGAGGATCTGGCAGGAATTTTGTCCAAGTATATTTTGTCAGGTATGACAAAGGGTACAGTCTGGGCAGAGGGAGTTGCCAACGGAGTGCTCTACAATACGGTTTGGAAGATGGATGAGCTCTGCAGAGTGTGGGGACACGAGAGCGACAAGCCAATAGCGTAAGAGAACCTGATAGCTTGAATGTCTTACGAAAATCGATGAGAGAACGGAAGGCATTAGGAAAAAAATAAGGGAATGGGAGAAGTAAATGGGAGAGAAGTCCGCACAGAAGAAAAAGCATATTCTGGATAAGGCCAGAGCTGTTTTTTCTGAAAAAGGCTACAAGAACGTAACTATGAAGGACATTGTTGATGCCTGCGACATTAGTCGTGGGGGTCTTTATCTTTATTTTTCCAGTACAGAAGAACTGTTTCTGGCAGTTCTTGAAAATGAATTTGATGAGGATGATGAAGAGGCAGTTGCAGCAGCACTGTCTGGCGAAGCATCTGCTGGTGACATGCTAGCTCTTTTCCTTAAGGAACAGAAAAAAAGCATTCTCAGAAAAAAGAACAACATCACTATCGCTACCTACGAATATTTTTTTAATCATAAAGTTTCTTCAAAAGATAATCCACTTAAAAAACAATTTAATACAGCTGTAACCATTGTCGAAAAACTCGTAGAAAACGGAATTGAAAATGGTGAATTCTATTGCGAAAATCCGCTTGGATTTGCTCGCAATTTAATGTACGTGGTGGAAGGGCTCAAGGTTATGTCCAAGACTTGTTCTATTTCGGAAGAAGCTATTGATAATGAATTAATGTATATTTTAGAGGGATTAGTCCCGGAAGAGTAAAGTGCTTAATAATTTCTATTAAGCACTTTTTGTATGATATAGGCGTCATAAGTCACAATTGCGTACATGCTTGCATGTTAAGCAATTTGACTTCATGACCCGAACAAACATGAGGAAAAAGCAATTTACGAAGTAAATTAGCGATTTCCGAATGGTTGTAGAATTGCGACAATAACGAAGTTATGGAGCAATTCGTATATCATACAAAAATTCACACCTACAAAATAGTATGTTTCTGGAGTAATATCCAGTTCATAGATATATAAGAAGGAAGAGGAGAAATTATGAGCAGTGTAAGACGAATCTACGTAGAAAAAAAGGAACCATTTGCTGGTAAGGCCAGAGAGCTTCGCCATGAAATCAAGGGCTACCTTGGCATCAATAGCGTCGAGAATGTAAGGATCTTTATCCGTTATGACGTTCAGAATGTTTCAGATGAAGTTTTTGAAAAGGCCTGCACAACAGTCTTTTCTGAGCCACCAGTAGATATTCTTTATAGAGAAAATATAGATATTCCTGAAAATGCAAGAGTATTCAGCATTGAAGCACTTCCAGGACAGTTTGATCAGAGAGCAGATTCTGCGGAGCAGTGCGTACGCTTTATTAAGGGCGACGAAGAACCTGTTATCAAAACAGCAGTAACTTACATGCTCATTGGAAATATATCAGATGCAGAACTTGAGAAAATCAAGGACTACACAATGAACCCTGTTGACTCAAGGATTGCAGATGGCAAAAAGCCTGAGACACTTGTGGAAAACTATGATGATCCTGAGGATGTAAAGATCCTTGATGGCTTCAAGGATATGGCTGAGGCTGACCTGAAAGCTCTCTATGAGTCACTTGGCCTTGCTATGACCTTCAATGATTTCAAGTGGATCCAGCAGTACTTTAATGACGATGAGAAGCGTGATCCATTAATGACTGAGATAAGAGTTCTTGACACCTACTGGTCTGATCACTGCCGTCATACAACCTTTGGAACAGAGCTTAAAGATATCTCTTTTGAAGAGGGCTTCTATGCTGAGCCAATCAAGGCTTCCTATGAAGACTACCTTGCAGCAAGAGATGCTCTTTACACAACAGATGACAAGAAAAAAGAGAAATTCATATCTCTTATGGACATTGCTCTTATGGGCATGAAGAAGCTTAAAAAGGATGGCAAGCTCACAGACATGGAAGAGTCTGAGGAGAACAATGCCTGCACAGTAGTTGTTCCAGTTGAGGTTGACTATGGCAACGGCCCTGTGGTTGAGAACTGGCTTGTGTTCTTTAAGAATGAAACTCACAATCACCCTACAGAGATTGAGCCATTTGGAGGAGCTGCTACATGTCTTGGTGGCGCTATAAGGGATCCTCTTTCAGGAAGAGGCTATGTATACCAGGCTATGCGTGTAACTGGCGCTGCAGATCCTACAGTGCCAGTAGCTGAGACCATGAAGGGCAAGCTTTCACAGAAAAAGCTTGTAAGAGGCGCAGCAAGCGGCTATTCATCCTATGGTAATCAGATTGGTCTTGCAACTGGTTATGTAAAAGAGGTATATCACCCGGGCTATGTAGCTAAGAGAATGGAGATTGGTGCTGTAATGGGCGCTGCTCCTCAAGAACACGTAATAAGAGAAAGTGCTGATCCAGGAGATATCATCATCCTTCTTGGTGGCAGAACAGGTAGAGATGGCTGCGGCGGAGCTACAGGCTCATCCAAGGCTCACAATTCCAAGTCACTTACAAGCTGCGGAGCAGAGGTTCAGAAGGGTAATGCGCCTACAGAGCGTAAACTCCAGAGACTCTTTAGAAGACCAGAAGTAAGTGAACTTATAAAGAAATGTAACGACTTTGGTGCCGGCGGTGTTTCTGTTGCTATCGGAGAACTTGCACCAGGCCTTGATATAAACCTTGACCTTGTTCCTAAAAAGTATGCAGGTCTTGATGGAACAGAACTTGCAATCTCAGAATCTCAGGAGAGAATGGCTGTTGTAGTTGCGCCAAAGGATGCAGACAAGTTCCTTGATTTTGCAGCACAGGAGAACCTTGAAGCCGTTAAGGTTGCAGTAGTAACAGAGGAGCCAAGACTTGTTCTTAACTGGAGAGGCAAAAGAATTGTTGATATAAAGAGATCCTTCCTTGATACAAATGGAGCACACCAGGAAACTACAGTTAAAGTAGAAGCTCCTGTTCAGGCAGATAACTATTTTAACAAGATTGCTAGTAAGGAAGTTGAGGCTGCTCTTACAAAGGGCGATGTTAAGGCAGCTCTTGAGGCTGAGCTTTCAGACCTTAATGTATGCTCACAGAAAGGCCTTGTAGAAATGTTCGACTCATCTATTGGAGCTGGCTCAGTTCTAATGCCTTACGGTGGTAAGTATCAGCTTACAGAGACACAGGCTATGGTAGCTAAGCTCCCTGTTCTTGGAGGAAAGACAGATACAGTAACCATGATGAGCTACGGCTTTGATCCATTCCTTTCAAGCTGGAGCCCATATCACGGTGCTGCTTATGCTGTAACTGAGTCTGTAGCAAGGATTGTGGCAAATGGTGGTGACTATAGAAACCTCCACTTCACATTCCAGGAGTATTTTAAGAGAATGACACAGGATCCACAGCGTTGGAGCCAGCCATTTACTGCACTTCTTGGTGCCTACGATGCCCAGATGAAGTTTGGCATTGCTTCAATCGGCGGTAAGGACTCAATGTCCGGATCCTTCAATGAGATAAATGTTCCTCCTACACTTGTTTCTTTTGCTGTAGATGTGGCAAATGGCAAGGATATCGTTACACCTGAGCTCAAGGCAGCAGGTAATAAGCTTGTTCAGTTCAAGATTGCCAAGGATAAGTATGATCTTCCTGATTATGAAAAGGTTATGAAGCTCTATGGAGAGATTACAGGCCTTATGAGAAAGGGCATCATCGTTTCAGCTTATGCTGAGGACTGCTACGGACTTGCAGCAGCTCTTTGCAAGATGGCATTTGGTAACGGTCTGGGGGTTAAGATTTCTGATGGTGTTGAGGCAAAAGAGCTATTTGCCAACGAGATAGCTGATATTGTAGCAGAGGTTTCAGCTGACAAGGTAGCAGAGGCACTTAAGATAGAAGGCGCAAGAGAAATCGGTGAAGTTACTGAAACAGCAGAGTTTGCGGCTTGTGGTGTTAAGGTTTCAATGGATGAAGCTCTTGAGGCTTGGAAGAACAAGCTTGAGAAGGTATTCCACTCAACAGTTAACGAAGAAAAGACACCTGTAGAGTCACCTCTTTACAAGGCAGAGAGCATCCACATTTGCAAGAACAAGGTGGCAAAGCCTACAGTATTTATCCCTGTATTCCCAGGAACAAACTGCGAATACGACAGTGCTCAGGCCTTTGAGAGAGCTGGCGCTGATGTAAATATCAAGATTTTCAGAAACAGAAATGCACAGGATATTGAGGAGTCTGTAAAAGAGTTCAAGAAGGCTATTGAGAATGCACAGATCATCATGTTCCCAGGCGGATTCTCAGCTGGTGATGAGCCAGACGGAAGTGCTAAGTTCTTTGCAACAGCCTTCCAGAATGAGGAGATCAAGGCAGCAGTAGAAGACCTTCTTCAGAACAGAGACGGACTTGCACTTGGTATCTGTAACGGTTTCCAGGCAATGATCAAGCTTGGACTTGTACCATATGGCAAGATCACAGGTCAGAATGCTGATTCACCTACACTGACCTTTAACACAATAGGAAGACACATTTCCAAGATGGCTACAATCAAGGTTGTATCCAATAATTCACCATGGCTGTCACAGGCTAAGCTTGGCGGAGTATACACAAACCCAGCTTCTCACGGAGAGGGACGTTTTGTTGCTCCAGAAGCTGTTCTTGATGAGCTTTTTGCTAACGGCCAGATTGCAACTCAGTACTGCGATCTTGATGGAAATGTGACTATGGATGATGAGTGGAACATCAATGGTTCTTACAGAGCGGTTGAGGGTATCCTTTCACCAGATGGACGCTGCCTTGGTAAGATGGCTCACTCAGAGCGTCGCGGTGACGGTGTTGCCATCAACATCTACGGCGAGCAGGACCTTCGCATCTTCGAGAGCGGTGTAAAATATTTTATGTAATTAGTAGTGGTATAGATACACAGCCAGGTTTTTTCGAGAATATGTACATAGTCAGATTGATTTTAGTTCTGTGGAGATGAGACCTATCAATATCGAGTGCCTATGCACGATGATATTGATGTCTAGGGCTCATCGGAACGTTTAGAACTATGAGAGCTGACATGTACATATTTCGAAAAAACTGGCGTAAGGTTACACAAAGAATGGAGGAGTAATGAAAGCAAGACTGATACTTGAAGACGGGACAGTCTTTACAGGCAAACATATAGGTGCAGACAAGGATGTGGTAAGCGAAATTGTGTTCAACACATCAATGGCTGGCTACACAGAAGTTTTTACTGATCCCTCATATGCGGGACAGGCTGTGTGCATGACCTATCCCCTTATAGGCAATTACGGAGTTTGCCTGGATGACATGGAGTCAGAAAAGCCCTGGGTTGATGCCATCATAGTAAGGGAATTGTCTCACGTGGCATCAAACTTTAGATGCGATATGACTGTACAGGAATTTATGGACAAATACCAGATTCCTGGAATTGAAGGAATAGATACAAGAGCATTGGTAAGACTTCTTAGAGATAAGGGAACCATGAACGGCCTTATCACAACCAATGAGAGCCTTACCTACGACCAGGTAAAAGATAAGCTCCATGCCTACACAACCGGAGATGTTGTCAGCAAGGTTTCCTGCAAGGAAAAGAAATTCCTAAAAGGCGTAGAGAGCCTTTCAGAGAATGGCCCCTTGTCTGGAAGTGCATCTTTTAACAAGGAAGATTATGAGGCATCCCTTAAGGGAGATCTCTCAAAGAGAGAGAAAAGACCTGCAATTGTCAAGGAACTGAATGGAAGAAAAACAAGACCACTTAAGATTGCACTTCTTGACCTTGGAGCCAAAAAGAACATAGCAGATTCCCTTGCTGCAAGAGGGTGCGATGTTACAATTTATCCTTTTGACACAAGCGCAGAGGAAATCTTAAGAGATGAGCCTGATGGAATCATGCTGTCAAATGGTCCTGGAGATCCCAAGGATTGCCGTGGAGTTATAGAGGAAATCAAAAAGCTCTATGCTTCTGATGTGCCGATCTTTGCAATATGCCTTGGACATCAGCTTATGGCCCTTGCCACAGGAGCTGACACTTTCAAACTTAAGTATGGTCACAGAGGTGGAAATCACCCGGTAAAAGACCTTACTAACGGCAGAGTGTACATTTCATCCCAGAACCATGGCTATGTAGTTGATATGGATAAACTTGATAGGAATGTTGCTGAGCCAGCATTTATAAATGTAAATGATGGAACCAATGAGGGCCTTAAATATGTGGGCAAGAACATTTTTACGGTTCAGTTCCACCCGGAGGCATGTCCTGGACCTCAGGATTCAAGCTACCTGTTTGATAGATTTATAGATATGTGCGAGGAAAGATAAGTTATGCCAAAGAATAAAGATGTAAAAAAGGTTCTGGTAATTGGTTCAGGACCTATAGTAATAGGACAGGCTGCTGAGTTTGACTACGCCGGAACACAGGCCTGCAGATCCCTTAAGGAAGAAGGAATTGAAGTTGTCCTTGTAAACTCAAATCCTGCTACCATCATGACAGATAAGGATATTGCTGATGAGGTTTATATTGAGCCTCTTACAGTCAAGGTCCTTGAGCAGATCATAGAAAAAGAAAAGCCTGATTCAATTCTTCCAACCCTTGGAGGACAGGCTGGACTTAACCTTGGAATGGAGCTTGACGAGTCAGGATTTCTTGCTTCTCACAATGTAAAACTTCTTGGTACTACAGCAGAGACTATCAGAAAGGCTGAGGACAGACAGGAATTTAAGGACACCATGGAAAAGCTGGGCCAGCCTGTAGCAGCTTCTTTGGTTGTACATAACGTTGAAGACGGTATTTCTTTTGCCAATAAGATTGGATACCCTGTAGTTCTGCGTCCTGCCTATACTCTTGGAGGATCAGGCGGCGGTATCGCTTATAATCAGGCCCAGTGCGAAGAAATTCTGGAGAATGGACTCAGACTTTCAAGAGCCAACGAAGTTTTAGTTGAAAGATGTATCGCTGGCTGGAAGGAAATTGAGTACGAGGTAATGCGTGACAGCCTTGGAAACTGCATTACAGTCTGCAACATGGAAAACATTGACCCTGTAGGCGTTCACACAGGTGACTCAATCGTTGTTGCTCCTTCTCAGACTCTTTCTGACAAAGAATATCAGATGCTCAGAAGCGCAGCTCTTTCAATCATCGACGAGCTTAAGATTACTGGAGGCTGTAACGTTCAGTTTGCACTTCACCCTACAAGCTTTGAGTACTGCGTAATTGAGGTTAACCCAAGAGTTAGCCGCTCATCAGCCCTTGCAAGTAAGGCAACCGGATATCCTATCGCCAAGGTTGCTGCCAAGATTGCCCTTGGTTACACCCTTGATGAGATCAAAAATGCCATCACAGGCAAGACCTATGCAAGCTTTGAGCCTACCCTTGACTACTGCGTAGTTAAGTTCCCAAGGCTTCCTTTTGATAAATTCATTACAGCCAAGAGAACTCTTACAACTCAGATGAAGGCTACAGGCGAAGTTATGAGCATTTGCACTAACTTTGAAGGCGCCATGATGAAGGCCATCAGAAGTTTGGAGCAGCACGTAGACTGCCTTACAAGCTATGACTTCTCTGACCTTGATGATGATGAGCTTTTAGAGAGATTAAAAATAGTTGATGACCAGAGAATCTGGGTTATAGCTGAGGCTTTGAGGCGCGGAATAAGCCACGATCAGATTCACGACATAACCATGATCGACCTTTGGTTTATAGATAAGCTTCATACCCTGGTCAAGATGGAACTAAAGCTCCTTAGATGCGGAGAAAAAAATACTGCAGGTAAAACAGGTACTTTAGAAGATGCCAAGAAAGTAATAAGCTTTGAGACACTTTTGGAAGCAAAGCGCCTTGAATATCCTGACACAGTTATTTCAAGACTTACTAGATTCCCTGTGGATGTGTTAAAAGAGCTTCGTGATTTCTACAACATCCATGCAACCTACAAGATTGTAGATACCTGCGCAGCTGAGTTTGCGGCAGAGACACCTTACTACTATTCAGTTTATAATGGACCAGATTCAGAAAATGAAGCTGGAGATCAGGCAAACGCAGCTGATGGAGAAAATGCTGAGCGCAAGAAAAAGATTCTTGTCCTTGGTTCTGGCCCTATCAGAATCGGACAGGGTATTGAGTTTGACTACTGCTCAGTTCATGCCACATGGGCCTTCAAAAAAGAGGGTTACGAAACAATCATAATCAACAACAACCCGGAGACAGTAAGTACCGACTTTGATATTGCTGACAAGCTCTACTTCGAGCCTCTTACAGCTGAGGATGTTGAGAATATCGTTCGCCTTGAAAAGCCAGACGGAGCAGTGGTTCAGTTTGGTGGACAGACAGCAATCAAGCTGACAGCAGACCTTATGAAGATGGGTGTCAAGATCTACGGTACAGATGCCAAGGATGTTGATGCTGCAGAAGATAGAGAAATCTTTGATGAAATCCTTGAACAGACACAGATAAAGCGTGCTCAGGGAGCAACAGTTTACACTGCTGAGGAAGCCAAGGAAGTTGCAAATCGCCTTGGATACCCTGTTCTTGTAAGACCTTCCTACGTTCTTGGAGGTCAGGGCATGCAGATAGCTCTTTCTGATGAAGAAATCGAAGAGTTCATGAACATTATCAACAGATATGCTCAGGACCATCCAATTCTTGTGGATAAGTACCTTCAGGGTGTGGAAACAGAAGTGGATGCTGTATGTGATGGAGAAGACATTGTAATCCCAGGTATCATGGAGCACATCGAGAGATCAGGTATCCACTCTGGTGATTCCATATCAGTTTATCCAGCCCAGTCTCTTTCAGATAAGGTAAAAGAGACTATTGCTGAATACACAAAGAGACTTGCCAAGGCTCTTCATGTAATTGGTCTTATCAATGTACAGTTTATTGCAGTGGGAGATGAGGTTTACATCATTGAGGCAAACCCAAGGTCATCTCGTACTGTTCCTTATATCAGCAAGGTTACAGGTATTCCTATCGTAGATCTTGCAGCTCAGGTAATGATGGGCAAAAAGCTAAAGGATCTTGGCTATACACCAGGCCTTCAGCCAGAAGCTGACTACGTAGCTATCAAGATGCCAGTATTCTCTTTTGAAAAGATAAGAGGAGCTGAGATCAGCCTTGGACCTGAGATGAAGAGTACAGGTGAGTGTCTTGGAATCAGCAAGAGCTTTGATGAAGCTCTGTATAAGGCCTTCCTTGGTGCAGGAATCAACCTTCCTAAGTACAAGCAGATGATCATTACTGTAAAAGATGCAGATAAGGGCGAAGTAATTGATATAGCAAGGCGCTACAAGAAGCTTGGCTATATCATTTACGCCACAAGATCTACTGCAGATACCTTAAACGAAAACGGAGTATCCGCAAGAAAAATCAACCGTCTTAGCCAGGAGTCACCTACGGTCATCGACCTTATCCTAGGCCACAAGATCGACCTTGTAATCGATACACCTACTCAGGGCCGCGACAAGACCCGTGACGGCTTCATAATCCGCCGCACCGCCATCGAGACTGGTGTCAACGTAATCACCGCCCTCGACACAGCAAGAGCCCTCGTAACCAGCCTTGAGAGCGCAAGCTCCGAGGAAGCTCTAACCCTCGTCGACATCGCCAAGATCTAACCCGCGCCCGCACAGGCGCCCGGCCATCAGAACCGCCACTGCCTCCGGAGCTGCCATCAGACCCGCACCAGCCAGAGCCACTCTGCCAGAGCCATTCAGCGCAGGCCGCCCCACCGCCCGGGCATGACGCGAGCGATATTCATGGAAGTTTTTTTCGTCTGTGTAAGAAGGATGTAGTCATGAGGCTCCTGGAAGGTCATAAGAATTCTGCTTCGGTTCAACATGTCCGAGCACCAGAAGGCAGCTTTTTACTCGCGCCAGTTCCCGTAGTGCTCGTCACTGACAAATGCAGATTTTCTTAGATGTTTCCGCAGTTTTTCTTCTAATGCGCATGCTGCAGCGTAAACTTGCAGGACGGGAAATATAATTTACAACAGAAAATGCCATAGCCCGCGATGCGGGCGTATACAAGAAATGCGCCATCAATCCTCTCAAGCAAGCTTGGAGAAGTTGATGCCGCATTTCTTTATGGCGCAAAGCGCCTAATGGCATTTTCATATATACATAGTTTTCCCGTCCTGCTTCAGACAACGCTTCGCATGCGCGGGAAAAACTGCTATGGAAACATTAGAAAATCGCATTTGCCAGAAAAGACTCGCATAGGAAACTGGTCGACTCACAAGCGCTGCCCTGGTGCGAGTTTTGAACCGTAGAATTCTTATGCGCCTTCCAGAAGCCCATGAATACCCGTGCTGAAGCCGACGAAAAAAACTTTCTGAATGAGCTCGCGTCATGCCGGCCGGCGGGGCGGTTCTGAGCGCACTGCTTCGGCGGACCTGCTCTGGTGGGAAGAGCTCTGGCGGTGCGGTTGTGGTGCGCGGGTTTAGGTGCGGGCGGCGGTGTGGCAGGCGACGAGGTGGCCGCCTCCGATGTCGATGAGGGAGGGGGCGGTGTGGAGGCAGGCGTCGGACTTTGAGGGGCAGCGTCTGCAGAAGCTGCACTCGGCGCCAAGGTTTATGGGACTTAGGACCTCGCCCTCGAGAGTTATCTGGCTCTGACGTCTCTTTTCCTCGGCCAGAGGATCTGGGATTGGGATTGCTGATAAAAGAGCCTTGGTGTAGGGATGGAGTGGATTTTCAAAAAGCTCGTTTGTTTCTGCCATCTCTACTATTTTTCCCATGTACATTACGGCAACTTTGGTAGAAATATGACGCACCATAGCCATGTCATGCGCTATAAAAAGATACGTAAGCCCCATTTCTTTCTGAAGATTCATAAGCATATTTACCACCTGAGCCTGGATACTCACATCAAGAGCAGATATTGGCTCGTCCAGGACCAGAAATTCAGGCTGGACTGCAAGAGCTCTTGCTATGCCAATCCTCTGACGCTGGCCGCCGGAAAACTCGTGGACAAACCTGCCTGCGTGCTCACTGGTAAGGTCAACCAGCTTAAGTAGTTCGTAAACCTTGCTCATGCGTTCAGCCTTGTTTTGGTAGAGCTTGTGAACATCAAGCCCCTCGGCCACTATGTCAGCCACAGTCATTCTCGGATCGAGGCTTGCGTAAGGATCCTGGAATATCATCTGAACCTTCTTCTTGTACTCTTTAAGCTGCTTGTGCTTGAAGGTGGATATGTCATGTCCCTTGAACAGTATCTCACCGGAAGTCTTCTCGTAGATACCAATTCCAGTTCTTCCGCAGGTTGTCTTCCCACAGCCAGACTCTCCAACAAGCCCCAGAGTTTCACCTTTTCTTATGGCAAAAGAAACATCGTCAACAGCCTTAAGGACTTGTCCTCTTTCCAACTTAAAATGCTTCTTTAAATGTCTAACTTCAAAAATCACTTCATTTTCCATTATTTAAACTCACTTTCATCCAGTGCATGTAACCAGCAGCTAGCCTCGTGTCCATTATCAAAACTGTAGGAAGGCGGCATCTCTTTTGTACAGATATTCATGCAGTGCTTGCACCTGGAACTAAAAGGACAGCCTGGATTTGGATTTATAAGATCTGGCGGTGAACCTGCAATAGAAACAAGAGTGTCAGAGCGTTTATTATCTACCCTTGGAACTGCCTCGTGAAGCGCCTTGGTATAAGGGTGTTTGGGATTATAGAAAATATCTTTGGCACTTCCATGCTCTACGATAACTCCTGCATACATGACAGCTACTTCATCTGCAATTCCAGCAACTACGCCAAGATCGTGGGTTATCAGTATGATTGATGAACCATACTCATTCTTTAAACTTCTTAAAAGCTCCATGATCTGGGACTGTATAGTCACATCAAGAGCAGTTGTTGGCTCATCTGCAATCAGAAGCTTTGGATTGTTGGCAAAGGCAATTGCGATCATGACTCTCTGCCTCATGCCACCTGACAGCTCGTGTGGATACTGTTTGTAGCGGCGCTCAGGATCTGTGATGCCGACCAAGGACAAAAGCTCAACAGCTCTTTTTTTTGCATCCACTTTTTTCATCTTGTTGTGATGAAGGATGTTTTCAACAATCTGCTTGCCTACAGTCATTGTAGGGTTAAGGGAAGCCATAGCATCCTGAAAGATTATAGAAACATCGCCTCCCCTGTAGCTTTGTAGCTCTTTTGCGGAAAAAGAATTAACATCTTTTCCCTCAAATAAGATTTTGCTGCTCTTATCAATCTGGCCAGGCTCGTGAATGAGCTTTAGTATCGATCTTGCAGTAACTGACTTGCCGCAGCCTGACTCTCCGACTATAGCCAGAGTCTTTCCCTTTTCAAGAGAAAAGGATACCCCTCTTACAGCCTGTACAATGCCGGCATAGGTATGATAATCAACTTTAAGGTCTTCAACCTTTAATAATTCATTAGCCAAAGTAAACCTCCATTTAACGGATATTTCTGGGATCGAGAGCATCCCGCAGCCCATCTCCAATGAGATTGAAGGCCAAAACTGCGATGACCAGAATCACTGCAGGAAAGAACATCTGCCAGGGATAGAACTGCATCTTAGTCTTGCCATCAGAAATCAGGACGCCAAGAGATATGATGTCGCCTCCAAGCCCCATTCCAAGAAAGCTAAGCGAAGCTTCCGTAAAGATATAGTCAGGGATTGACGAACACAGATCCAAGATCAGCAGCGAAATAGTATTTGGCAGAAGGTGCTTTAATATGATCCTGAAAGGGCTGCTTCCAAGCATCTGCGAAGCCTGAACATATTCAGATTCCCTAAGCTGCATGATCTGGCCTCTTACGATCCTTGCGGTTCCAACCCAGGAGGTTATGCACATGGCAACGAGAAGTCCAGCCACGTTTTTACCAACAACCATCATGATCAGCAGTGTCACAAGAAGTGACGGAAAAGATGTAACGATTTCAATTATTCTCATCATGACAGAGTCAACCTTGCCTCCAAAGTAAGCCATTATTCCGCCGTAGGCGCAGCCTACAAGGAGCTGTATCATAGAGCACACAAGAGCAATGATAAGGCTGAGCCTTGCCCCAATCCATATGCGGGAAAAGAGATCCCTTCCCAGCTGGTCACTTCCAAACCAGTTCACTGAATTGGGAGATATATTTCTATTTGCAGCATCTATTTCCGTGTAATTTGTGTTACTTATAACCGGACCAAAGATAATGAAAAAAATAAGAAGTATCAGGGAATATAGTGCAAAGATAGCTATCTTATTTTCCTTAAATCTTATCCAGGCGCCGCGCCAGTAGGAGATAACAGGCCTTGTTATAACATCGGCATTATTGCTGATTCCTACGTGGGCTTTTTCTTCTAAAGTTAGTATCCTATTCATCGCTTACCTCCGCTGATACGTATCCTTGGATCAATCACTGTATACAGAATATCTGTGATAAAAATCACAAAAATGTAGATGGCTGACAGGATTACGGTTTCGCCCATTACTATGGTCACATCCTGTGCGGCAACTGCATTTACGTAGTATAGGCCAAGGCCAGGAATAGAAAAGACACTTTCAATAAAGAACGATCCTGTGATACACATGGCGACAGACATGGGAAGTCTTGTCATGACAGGTATCAGGGAGTTTCTTAGAACGTGGCGGGTTATGACTTCTCTTCTTGAAAGGCCCTTGGATTCTGCTGTCAGGATATAGTCCTGATTCATGGTATCAAGCATAGACACCTTAAGGAGTCTTGCGTAGGAAGCAATATAGCCAAAGCATCCTGCAAAGGTAGGAAGAATAGTGTATTTCCAGCCTCCAAACCACTGGTTTGAAGAAGGCCATCCGATAACCGGAAACCAGCCAAGCTTACCTGCAAAGAAGGCTTGCAATAAAAGGGCAAACAAAAGAGTCGGGACTGATATGAGAAGTATTGATAAAACTACCACCAGATAGTCCCAGATAGAGCCTTTTTTGACAGCCGCCAAAACTCCCAGAAGAAGGCCAAGAGTAACTCCAAGTAGCATCTGCTGAATGCCAAGCCTTGCGCTTACTGGGCCTTTTTCTGCAATTATCTGCTGGACAGTTTCTCCTTCGTAGATTACAGACTCTCCAAAGTCTCCTTTTAAAAGACCTTTCATGGTGATGAAATATCTTTCCATTATTGGTTTATCAAGGCCATACTTGGCATAGAGCCTTTGAGTGACTACATCCGGTAGCTTTTCAACTCTTTTTGACAGAGCATCACCTGGAGTAAGTGCCAGTAGAAAAAAGGTTGCACTTGCTATCACAAAAAGTGTAGCAAGTGCAATGATTAACTTTTTAAATATGTATCTTAAGATATTCATAAAGTCATCCTTAGTGTTTTACAATATAGGCTCTTGAGAACTCGAAGTCTGCTCCAAAGAGTGGGTAGCTTACATTCTTAACATATGACTGAGCGTAGATCTGGGCATTGTCAAAATAGAGAGGGTCAACACCGCCTTCTTCAAGAAGAAGGTTCTCTGCCTGAGTAAAGAGCTCTAGACGCTCATTTTCATCAAGACTTGCGTTAGCCTTGTTGTAGAGCTCGTCGTACTCAGGATTTGAGTAGCCACCCATGAATCTTGCATATCCGTTATCTGTTACAAACAGTCCCAGGAAGTTTGCTGGGTCGTCATAATCTCCGAACCATCCCATTGTGTAGAAGTCATACTGATAGCTGTCGCGGGCTTCCTTCCAGCCTGTAACATCAGGGAAGGTCTCAACCTGTACTGTTACGCCAAGCTTGGACTCAAGCTGCTGTACGTACCACTCATAGATGTTGTTATCAAGTGTGCTAGGTGAGTAGTTTATTGTAGTAAGAGTTACATCCTCAGCAGTTCCTTCTACGCCTGCCTCTGCCATACCTTCTTCAAAAAGAGCCTTAAGTGCTGCTGGATCGCTTGTAAGTGCTGCATTTTCTGAACTGTTTAAGATGTCGCCTGCTTCAGAACGGTATTCTTTGCCGCCTACTGTGATTCCGTAAGGTACAAGTCCATAAGCAGTTGTTGAAAGGCCGTTTCTAAACAGAAGATTGTATTCTTCTCTATCAAGGGCAAGTGTTATAGCCTTACGAACCTTGGCATTAAGCATAAGGCCTGAAGGGCCACCGTTTCCTGCTGGGTGCTGGTCAAAAGAGATATATGTAACAGAAGGTGATGTTGAGATGATCCTTACAAGAGTTCCATCATCAACAAGTGACTGCCACTTATCCACATACTCAAGGTCAGAGAGCTTTAAGATATCGACCTGCTGTGACTCAACAAGCTGAGCCTGTGTTGAGAACTCATCTACAACCCGGAGGTTGACCTGTGTAAGATGAACATTCTCAGCATCCCAGTACTGATCATTCTTTTTAAGAGTCATTGAATTTTCAAGTACTCTGTCAGAGATAACAAAGGGTCCGTTGAATACATGGAGAGTGTAGTCGTTACCCCAGTTTTCTCCAGCACTTTCTGCTGCATCAATAAGGTCTTTTCTAATTGGGAAAAGAGGAAGCATTCCAGCCTTCTTTAAGAAGGAAGGATTTGCTGAGTTTAAGGTTACTTCAAAGGTGTAGTCATCAATGAGCTTAATAGCCACATCCTCTTTTGAACCTGTTCCGTCGTAGTAATCCTGAGCTCCCTTGATATCATCTGCTGCAAGGAAGGCATAGGAGAAGGCTTTTTCAGGATCTATAAGTCTGAACCAGGAATCAACATAGTTCTGTGCTGTTACCTTTTCTCCATCACTCCACTTGGCATCATCTCTAAGGCTGAAAGTATAGGTAAGACCGTCATCTGAAACAGTATAGCCTGTAGCTCCAGCAAGCTCTGTGTGGTCAATTCCGTTTTCGTCAGTGAAGGTTCTAAAGAGTCCTTCCTGAACTTGTGACAGTACCTGGAACTCATTGGAGTTCCTTACGTCATTTACGTCCAGAATAGCAAGATCTGAATAGGTAAGGTTCAGTACCTGCTCATCTGCAAGTTCAAGCTCTCCTGAATCTGCAGAAGCTCCTGAATTTGAATTTGCAGCTTCAGTTGTTGCAGCTGCCGCTGTACTTGCAGTAGTGCTGCCTGAAGTAGTAGTTGAATCATTCTGTGCTGATGTATTATTTCCACAACCGGCAAGGATTCCTGTAATAGTTGTTACTAAAGTTAGTGCTAGTGCCAGTGATTTCTTTTTCATAATCGTCTCCTTTTCAAGTATTTATCATGTGTTTGCACGTTTGAATTGCGTAAAACTAATTTATCTCACAGTCATGGGAATGTAAATTAAGAGGATATTATCGCTACAGATAAATGGTGGTTTTCGCTAGCTTTGTCCGCAAGATACAAAATTACTGATGAAAATTGCGAGAAATGAGGATAACTGGCCGGTATTTGACTACAAAAATGTGATACACTAAGAGCAAAGCTTTGCAGGCTGATTCTGTTTTGCCTGCAAGAGGTCGAGTATTTGCGAGGGGACTATTATGAAAAAAAGATTAGTGGTGATGTGCCTTGGCGCATCTTTGATCATGTGCTGCGCTTTTTGCACAGGCTGCAGCTATACCGGGATTCCGATTGTGGATAACTACATAGATGAGAAGGCAGATGACCTGGCAAGTGCTGGGATATCATATGTTGTAGATAATGCAGATGATTACGCCAGCATGGGAATGTCCTACATCAGGGATAATGCAGACGACTATGCCAGTATGGGAATGTCCTATATCAGAGATAATGCAGATGATTACGCCAGTATGGGGAAATCCTTTGTGGAAGAGAAGTCTAGTGAACTCTTATCAGGGGATGGAGAGGAATCCTCAGCTCTTTTTACATCTGTATCTGATGTGAATCTTAGTAATCCGTCAGGTGATGGCAAGAATTATGTCTTTTCCTATGGAGAAGAGGAATTTTCAGTGGTTCGCTGGGATGAGCACTGGAAAATCATTGATTCCTACAAGATAGAAAATACAACGGATATGGTCTTTATCTGCCAGGCTCTTATCAACGTGTATCCTATCCACGGGGCTGATATGGAGAGCTTTAGAACAGCAGAGGATATGGCCTATGAGTGGATACAGCACAATATTGCCTATCAGTATCTTCCGGAGGACAACGAGTGGAGGGTAAAATCCAAGGATGTGGACTTTAACCCGGAAGATCAGGGCAAATCATTTATCCAGATCTATGAGGAGAGAACAGGCAAGGAGTTTAAATTATCAGATTTCATGGGGAAATAGGGGGTATATATGTCTAAGATAATCTACGAAAATCCGCTGAATTCACAGGAATGCATAGGGGACTTTATTTTGGAGGGGAAGGCCGAGATTTCTTTTCCCGAGGGAGCAATGCGCCTTAAAAACGCACTTAGTCCTGAGGAGGGACAGAAGGCCAATTTCGTGTTGTGGTGTCCTGTATCATTCCCTTCAGATGTGAGGATTGACTGGGAGTTTAGGCCTCTTGAGGAGCCTGGACTTGCCATGATGTTTTTTGCAGCCAAGGGAAGGAGCGGCGTCTCAATATTTGATGATACTCTTAGCAAGAGAACTGGTGAATACAAGCAGTATCATAGCGGCGATATCAACGCCTTTCATGTTTCCTATTTTAGAAGAAAAGAGCCTGATGAGAGGGCTTTCCATACCTGTAACCTTAGAAAGAGCTACGGCTTTCACCTTGTAACCCAGGGGGCAGATCCAATCCCTGATGCCAGTCCTGATTCTGATTGGTACCAGATTTCAGTTGTAAAGAAATCCGGCAAGGTTACCTTTTTTGTAGGGGGCCTTCAGATATTTGAATTTGATGATGACGGCGTAACTTACGGAGATATCCTCACAGGCGGCTGCATAGGTTTTCGCCAGCTTGCACCTATGGTTGCAGAGTACAGGAACTTGCGAGTTACCTGGTTATGAGGGAGGAACAATCATGACGAAGTCATGAACTGGAATGTTCCGACCGAAAGGGCAAGATTACGAAGTAATCGTGCCAATACATTGTTAAGAGGGAGGAACAATCATGACGAAGTCATGAACTGGAATGTTCCGACCGAAAGGGCAAGATTACGAAGTAATCGTGCCAATACATTTATATGAGGAGTGAAAAATGAAAATTTTGGTGATAAATGGCCCCAATTTAAATTTCCTGGGCATCAGAGAAAAAGCAGTCTACGGCAATCAGGACTACAACTACTTGTGCGATATGATCCGCAAAAAGGCAGCAGAAGATGGCAATGAGGTAGTTCTTTTTCAGTCTAATCATGAGGGAGCCATAATAGACAGAATTCAGGAAGCTTACAGCGATGGCACAGACGGAATTGTCATAAATCCAGGGGCTTATACCCACTATAGCTATGCAATTCATGATGCTTTAAAGAGCCTTGAGAATGTTGTAAAGGTAGAAGTCCACATTTCTGATATTCAGTCCAGGGAGGAATTCAGAAAGGTGTCAGTAACCGCTCCTGCCTGCGACAAGCAAATCTACGGACATGGACTTCCCGGATATCTTGAAGCCATGGACTTCATCGCAGATGCACTGCACGACCGCGCTTGATGAGATTATTTCAAACCTGTATACTGTTATCTGATGAGAACTGTGACTTCTTGCGGGCAAAAGCAGAAATAGCCCGCAAGAAACCTGCAGATTAAAGAGGAAAAGCATGGTATGAAAGATTCTATTAAAAAGAACATGGGAAAGATACTGATATGGGGAACAGTAGCTTTTTTTACAATCCTTTATTTCAGCCTGATCTTTAATAAAAATGTATGGACTGATGAAGTTTTTACATTTGACCTTCTTAGATATGATCTGAAAGGAATAGTTGAGAAGACAGCTGAGGATGTTCATCCTCCTCTATATTATTTTTACGCTAAGATTTTTGAATTAATTAGTCCACAGAACATACAGATACAAAAGATTGCGGCCATCTTACCTATGGCTGCAATTTTGGTGTACATGGGAGTTGTTATAAAGAAGGAATTTGGAGAGGCGCAAGCTTTTTTGTCCATATTATTTCTTGCATGCCTTCCATGTACAATGGAATTTGCAGTGCAGATAAGGATGTATTCACTTGCTTTGTTTTTTGTGACTTTAGCGGGAATTGAGGGATACAGAGCATATATCCATGAAGATATAAAGCACTGGATATTTATGGGAATAGGAGTGCTGGGAGCTGCATATACGCATTATTTTGCATTTGTGAGCGTATGCTTTGTCATGTTCTTTTTATTAGTGGCAATTCTTATCAGCAAGAAAAAGCTGGTAAAAAATTGGCTTATATGCTCCCTCGTATTGCTAATAGGATATACTCCCTGGCTTCCAAGCTTTGTAAAACAATATACCAGTGTAAGGGAGAGCTATTGGATACCACCGATAACAGGTGAAGTACTAAAAAGCTATATAACCTGGACGTTTGGACTTGAACTGGTGAAAGGCGTTGAGATTGCATATCTGATCCTTCTGACAATCGTGTTTGTTTGGGCATGCATGGGAGTCAAGAAAAAAGGAATCAGATTTGCGATATTATGTATGCTTGTTCCTACAGCGACAACAGTTTCCGGAGTTTTGATCTCTCTTACAAAATCGCCTATTTACCGTGATCAGTATGTCTTACCGGCTTTGGGCCTGCTTGCAACATATGTTGGAATCGTATGTGCCGATAAACTGAAAAGTAAAGCAAAATATCTAGTTGTTTTATTTGTGTTGTTTATGCTTTTTAGCGGTGCTGTTCAGTACAAGGAATGCTTCAGACAGGAATACAAGAGCTCGTATATCGACAAGACTATGGAGTTTTTTGAGGATAATCTTGGTGAGAATGATTATGTTATATACAATTATAGAGCTATGGGATTTGTGTATAAGTTTTATTTCCCGGAAGACAGGCTGATATATGTTGAAGACTTCGATCTATCAAGCGATTATGACAATGCATGGTTCTTATATACATTAAACAACTGGCCGGTTACGGAAAATGATTGTATTAACTATAATCTGGGGATGGAATATCTCGGAGTCTATGGAATAGAACATAATGATTTTGACTTGTATAGGATTTACCATAATTAAGCTTATTGGAAAAGGCCATTGGCGTTTGTGACACCAATGGCCTTTTTTATTGAATAGGAAATTGCTTTCCTATTCAATAAAAAACGCTCCGCTGTGGATGCGCACTCGCGCGATAGGCAAATGTTGCATAAATGCAACCGCGCTCGGCGCGAGCATGTTGCAAGCAACATGCTTTCTTAACTAAAAAGGTTTGCAACCAGTTCTATAATAGTTGTGTTATAAAGTGCAAGAATGATTTCGATAATGTAAAAGATAACGTATAACAGCATTCCAGGATTGCAGATAGCTGTAGAGAAACGCTTTCCTTTTTCAATTTCGCCGTCGCGGTGAACGAATACAAACTTTTTCCTCATAACGATCATAAGGATAGCACCCACGATAACTGCAAGAATAATAAACATTCCAGCAAATCCCAGACTAGCAAATGCAGCAGAGTGTTCGCTGATATAATTTAGGTAGCCTTCCATATCGCCACTATTTAGGTATGAAGTTACTGCTGTCATATCAATTATGTCAGATGTAAGAACTCCCATCAGTGTTGAAAAACCATTGATGATCAGATGAAGAGTTATTGTATAACCTATTTTTCCTGTTCTGATGTAGATAAATGCAAAGAACATTCCTAAAAATGTTGCGTAGAAGAACTGTAAAAAGTTAGCATGGTAAAGACCAAACATAATACCTGAGATGAGCATTGCAAGCACTTCGCCATAGCCTACAATTCTGTCTATAAGGACTTTTCTAAATAACAATTCCTCAAAAACAGGTGCAAGTATAGGAACTACAATTATTCTCACAACTGTTGGCATATTGCTTACCACATTGGCAAAATGATTGGTTGCACCCTGGCCTGTGACATTGCCAAGGAGATTGTTAAGTATCATTCCAACAATTGAAGCAATATACATAACTGCAAATGTAATAAAGATGCAAGCTATGAACTTGCCTATGCCAAGTCTTTTTTTCTCAATTTCAAATTTGGGTTCTTTCTTGACGAGCAGAATCATGATTGGATATATGATTGCAAAGCGGAGAACAATTTCTAGCATGAGAGACCACTGAGCACTCATATCTTGTCCGCTTATAGCACCTGCAATCAGGGCACATATTGTCAATACTATACAAAGCGCCCAGTAGCAGACGGTGTAAACCAATCCGATTTTTGAAAATACCTTTTTTGCTTGTGAATAATCCATTCGTTTCCTCCAAAATACCTTTTTCATGCGGTTGCTGCATTATTATATCTATAAAGTTCCTGCTGCGCAACAAATATATCAAATTCCCTAATCGGTATTCTAACTTAAAGTGTGATATAATAACTATATATGGCTCAAAAATTGTCATTTAGTTGTTTGTGTAAGCGTGTCAGAGGGTAAAATGTCAAAGAAAAAAAGCATATCTTTTAGTTTAATTACTTTTGTCATCACACTTATTATCACAACTGCCATTGCGGCTTTTTATCTGATCAGTACGTCTAACTCCCGCAAGGAAAGGGCGTCTTTTATAGCGGACTCCATTGCGGACAGGATAGAAGCTGAAATTAATAATAGAGAATATATAACAAGAGTTTACGAAATCCAGATACAAGGAAGCAATGGAGGAATTTCTGAGAGCGAATTTAATACGATTTCAGAAGCTCTTTTTGATGATTATCTGGATATTGTGGATATTTCACTTGCCAAAGATGGAATAGTAAGTAACGTTTTCCCAAGGGAATCAAGCCTTGATATGGGAACTAACTTTTTTAATGATTCCAGATTTGGAATCTATGCAGATTACAGTAAGATGAGCCAGGTGGCTGTTATCATAGCTCCTGCGACTTTGAATGATGGAAAAGAAAGTATTATCATCACCAGACCAGTCTTTTTAAGAGATGGTTCTTTCTGGGGATTTGCTACAGTTACTGTAGATCAGTCTCTTTTTATGTCAGATGTTAATCTCAAGGGCCTTGCAGAAGAAGGCTACGATTTTAAACTTGTGGGGAATAATACCATAACAGGCGAGAATAGGGTAATTGTAGAGCATTCTGACAAAAAACTGGAAGCTCCTGTAGGCTCCATGATCAGTACCGTGGGCGGCGACTTTTGGACATTGGATATTGCCCCTATAAATTCCTGGATGAAGATTTACGAGGTTGTTATCGTCCTTCTGATTGCCCTTATTATCAGCGTTTTGTCAGCTCTTTTCATGTATGCATATATGAACATGAAGGCCAATGCCAAGGAACTTGAGGTTCTCTCCTACAGAGATGCTCTTACAAACCTCTATAACCCAAGAAGCTACCATGAGCATATGGAGGAACTGTCCAAGAAAAAGCTTCCTTACGGCATTATCTATATGGATCTTAATGATTTCAAGCAGGTCAACGATACCTACGGACATGAGACTGGAGACGGGCTTCTTAATATTACAGCCAAGAGGCTCCAGAACAGCATAAGAGAGAAGGATAGAGCCTTCAGAATAGGCGGAGATGAGTTTGTAGTTGTTATCCACGGAACTCACGACAAGAAATTCTATGAGGGTGTTATCGCTCGTATGAGGCAGAATGTGGCTAGAGATGTGGTAATCGGAGATATCACTTTAAAGGTGTCCATCAGTGCAGGCTATGCGAGATGCCCTGAGGATGGCTCCAAGCTTGAGGATGTTGTTAAAAAGGCAGATGATGCCATGTACTATAACAAGAGGCTGTTAAAGGCAAGACGCGCGCAGGAGAGCGGAACGGGAAGCGTCACAGCCAAAGACATAATGGAATGATCTTGGGGGAATGACAAAAGAGGAGAGCTATGGCTGGAGGATCATACGATACTATCAACAGGATTTTTGACACCTTTGCGGTAACTTCCAGAAGCCGGTATGTGTTCGTTTATGACATGGAAAAGAATATTTCCAGATGGTCATTAAATGCTGTGGATTATTTTGGTCTTACTGGGGAGTATGTTTATAATGCGTCGACAGTGTGGGATAACCGCATCCATCCTGACGACAGGGATAACTACAATGAATATCTGACTGCTGTCTATGCAGGAAAAAAGGTTAATCCTAACATAGAGTACAGAGCCAAGAACAAGAATGGGGAGTATGTGGTGTGCTCCTGCAGAGGAGTTGTGATAAAGGACTACGCCGGGAAGCCGGTGTTCTATGCCTGCTCAATAATCAACAAGGGAATTGTGGATAACAACGACCCAATAACTCTTTTGCCGAACCACTATGAGATGCTTAATCACATGAGGCAGCTTAAGCTTCAGAAAAAGATATATGCCATCCTCATGATCACATTCATAGATTTTGGTGATATCAACAGGCGTTATGGATATTCGATAGGTAATAACATATTAAGAGCAACTGCCAAAAAGCTCATAGCAGAATGTGCTGACAGAGGCAAGGTATACAGGGGTGAAGGAACCACACTGGCTGTTATAACGGACACCATGGACATAGATGAGATAAAAAAATTCTATGGGGTCATGAGAGCCTTTACGAGAGAGGCGCTTGCTATAAATGGCAAGAAGGTGGGAGCTGAGATTGGAGGCGGAGTTATTCTGGCCGCTGACTTTGAGGTAGACGAACATTCAATTTACACAAGTGCCAAGTATGCTCTTGAATTTTCAAAGACTCAAAGGCATGGAAATCTTATCATTTTCCACAATGATGAGCTTGATAACAAAAAGAGCAACATTGATCTTGTGGACGCAGTTAGAAACAGTGTTTTAAACGGCATGGACGGATTTTATCTGGAGTATCAGCCTATTGTTTCTTCTGTTGACGGCAGGCTTGTGGGAATGGAAGTGTTTGTCAGATGGCAAAAAGAGCCATTTGGTGCGGTATCTCCCTCAGAGTTTGTGCCTTGGCTTGAACAGGACCAGGTCTTTTACAATCTGGGAAACTGGATCCTTGAAAATGCCTTAAAAGACTGCCTTGAGATCAGAATGAATAAAAAAGACTTCTATTTGTGCGTTAATCTGGCCTTTATGCAACTTGAAAGGTCTGAGTTTAGAACGACGCTCATTGACATATTAAGGAAGACAGGGTACCCTGCTACAGGACTTTGTCTAGAATTAACTCAGAGTAGCAGACAGCTTAGCATGGAACATTTAAAGAGCCAGGTTGAGTTCCTTAAATCCTGTGGAGTCAGGATAGGACTTGATGTTACAGATTTTGCTTCACTTGATTATGTGCGGCATCTTCCTATAGATCTTGTTAATATTGTACCTGCGCTTACTGATGGTATAGACAAGAATATGACTAATAAATATGTTATTGAGACTATTACCTCATTTACGCACAGGTTGCATATCAGAACCTGCTTTACTGGAATTGAGGATGAGGAAACAGCTCAGATAGCCAGACAATATCCCGTTTCTGACCTTATGGGATATTTCTACGGAAGACCTTGCAGGATTGAAGATTTCAAAAAGCTTGAGCTCTACCGTAAATGATTTTTTGAAATTGGAGAAACAATGAGCAAAACCTTTAAGTACATCCAATATGATGACGCACTTAAGACCTTTAAAGAGTTTAGGGATACTATACTCTCTGAGAGGCCTGTGGTTATTGCGCGCCATGGAGACTATTCTCTTTTGATGGAGAAGGCTGTGGATGGCAATTTGGGACTTAAGATACTTAATGATGAAAAGAAGTCCGTTGTAAGCGAGAGAACCTATGAAGTAGAAAGTATTACTGATGACCTTGTTTCCAGAGGCGTTAGACATGCTTGTCAGAAGATGTCTGAACTTAGTGATGAGGATGTAAACAGTAAGAGATTTCAGATATGGAAATGGTATATCCTTGACTGGCAAAAGAGCCATGAAGACCAGAGCGAGGAGATGATGAACAGGGAAATTGAATGGGATGAGGAGAGAATCAAGACAGAAACCGACCTCATGGACATGGAAAAGTTCCTGCACGGAGATTATCTTAACCTTGGAAATACTCTTATGCTGATTGACAAGTTTCTGACAGATCCGGCTCACAAGGAGCTGTTTAGGAAATTCGCAGTAGCTGACATCATGGAGATGACTAGTGAAGATACTAAGGAGAAATCTCTTGAGGAAGCTGAGAGGAGAAGTCAGGAAGAAGAACTCAAGCTTCACACCTATCAGTTTACTGTAAGCGTTGAGGCCACTGACAAGGACCATGCCAGACAGGCTCTTCTTCGTTATCTTGCTGGTGATGACAGGATCAGCGTGCAGAAGTAATAGAGCCTCTGTTTAGCAATATTTTGTAAAAAAAGCTCATGGATTCAGTGAAATCCATGAGCTTTTATTATCAATATTCAGTTGTAAAACTAGATTTATGCTCTGACCTTAACGAAAGCAACTGCCTTCTTGGTCTCAGTGTGCTCTGTTTTGCGAACGATGTTGTCCGTGTACACCTGGTACTCTGATTCGTAACCCTCGTCCTGCATGCTGCCGGCTCCTAACATGTCAAGAGCCTTGAACTTGCCGTATGATAGGTTCTGCTCCTTTGCCTTGATTACGTCTGACATGATTTCGATGCAGCCCTGGCTCATGCCTCTTTTTGCCTTAGCGGAACTTCTCATTATTCTGTTTCCTCCATCTCATAAGAAATTATTAAATGAAACGACTAATAAAGATTAGTAATGGCCCCTCAACCGTTAATCTTTAGAACAAAATTTCATTTAATGCGTTTATTATATAACAACGATAGAAAAAGTAAACATACTTTGCCTTGATAAATCATTAAAATTTTATGAAAATTTATTTCAGCACAGTAAGTATCAATATTTCGTAAATTGTTGCTCCCAAAAGCGGCATGGAAACTGCTCTATATATAATTTCGTAAATATAGTAAATATTTGCAACATTTCTATTATTTTATTGTATTCTTATTAGATGGTTCCCAAAGCAAAAAGATTGTGCAAAATGCGATGGATACTGTATTTGCGGTTGCATTTATCTTTTTATTTTGGTAATCTGACTTTTGTCGTTTTATTTCTATTATTGGGAGGAAATATGCATGAGCCGATTGAAAAAGTTGAGGCTGTAAGCATTGAGATAATTGAAAATTAAAAAGTGTTTTGATCAAGAGTGCAGTAGCAGTTTATCAATTTAGAATTTCGGAATGGAAGAATTGAAAGAGCATTTTCATAAATATCCATATCAGGGATATATCTATGAGGTGGAAAAGCAGGAAACACAACAGCTATCGGAAGTACATGCAGCTTCTAAGCTTGATAGAGACTATCTTTTGACTGATGTATCAGATGGAAACTATTATCTGGTAAGCTGTTATGGAAGCGGCATAGGTATCTTTGGATTATTATACGATCCAAGGTGCAGTATTGGGTGACATGAGGAGATAGAATAAAAATGGAAAAAACGATACTTCAAGGTAAAGGATTTGCAGTATTGGAAATAGATGGGAAGAAGAAAGTTTCCTGGGCAGAGGGCTTGATTGGAAAATCTGTTTACTATGATATTACGGATGAAAACTTCGAAAAGCTGAAAAAGTCGGAGAAAGATGCTAATGAGGTGTTGTTTTTTTGCAAGAATGGTATATGGCCATTAACTGCAGAAGAGGACGAAGAAGCTGATAAGGATTTTTTGCGGGAGTGTCCAGAATTATTGTTAGAGATACCAGAGAATCAAGAGTTATTTGAGAAGGAAGAACTTGAAGCGTTGTTGAAAATTGCACACGAAAAACTTGGTAATTAAGGGATGAGCAATGAATTTAGTAGACCTGCTAGAGAATTATAAGAAATATGCGAATGGTGACCTGACAAGTGCTTGTAAGTTAGAAGTAGAGGATGAGGAAATAAATGATTTTGATTTTTCAAAATATGATTTGAATAACTCCTATTTTGGTGGCGTTCAGTTTTGCGATTGTAATTTTTCTAATGTTTACTTGAGCGGATCTAATTTTGGAGGGAGCAGTTTGATCAGATGCCAGTTCAATAATAATGAGCTTGTAAAAGCGGAGTGGGATGATGTAACTATTTCAGACACAGTGTATAGCAATTTAAAATCAAAACGATCATCTTTTATGTATGGTAAGTTCAATAATGTTAAATTTTTAAATGGAACCTTTGAAGGATGTATGTTCGATAACTCATCGATGGATAATGTAATATTTGAGAAGTGTAAAATATGCAGTGCTTCTTTTGATGGATGTACATTTTCTAATGTTACTTTTATGGATTGTTTGATTGAGACGCATAAGTTTGATGATATCGAAGGAGTATTTATTAGATGATCTTAGTAAAATGGGAAAACAATTTTAAAATCGTAAGGCAGCTATCAATACGGTCTATAGCTTGGCTTGTAGTAATGTGTGTTTTGATTATAAATCTTAGCGGATGTGCTAATAATGAAAAGAAATCGATATCTATGGATAAGATTCATACAAGTTATGAAGAATGGTTCAATGCTGTTGGATTAGATACTAATGGGGCCTTTCTTGTACAAAGCTATGAAGAAAGTGACAATGCCTTAGATATTGGCATTCGTATGACAGATAATACATTTGATGGATATCAGGATGTACTTTTGTTGATAGAAAGACATAATTCTTTTGTGAAGGATAATCCCGAGTATTTCAGCGATTATGTCCAAATAAAAATTGATGTTGCACGTGGAGGCGCACCGGTACCAGAGGTTTCTTTTTTGACTAATTATGGTACTTTAAGTGATTCTGCTCTGATTGGTGAAAAGAATAATGCTCTTTTTTCTTATGTAGAGTACTATAGTGCATCAAGCGCGGAACTAGCTGAAAGTGGGATTAGTATTGACTTCCCTAATGTAATCATAAGGCAATCTGGTGCGAATGGTTGTAATTCTGAAGAAAGCTATAGTAGCTTAAAACTAAGCTCAGAGTGCACTAATGTGATTGTATTTATTGAAGGCAATGACGATCTAGGGGAAGGCAGTGAATATATTCATAACATAGCTCCAAATGCGAAGGTATTTTTGTCAAGATTTGGCAAGGGTTTGGAACAAAAGAATAATCTATGATTTTAAAACAACAAATAAACAAAGAAACTGTGGTTGGAGAATTAAACTAATCCACAGTATCTTATAGAGCATAGTCGAACCCATAGAAAAGGTAAAGAAAGACTATGACTAATACTAATAAAGGAGAATATTATGAAGAAGAAAATCATTGTTGCTCTTATGGCAATGACAATCGCATTTTCAGCTGTAGCATGTACTTCCGCTAACACTGCAGATGCAACAACACAGGAGGCTTCTGTAGAAGCTACTGTAGAGGCTACAACAGAGGAAACTACAGAGAGCGCAGATGCAGCAAGCTCAGAGGATTCAGTTGAGGCTCAGGCTGATGAGGTAGTAGAGGACGCAGAGGCACTTGAGGCTGACCTTGAAGAAAACGCAATTCCAGCACTTGGTAAGGTGGATGGAACTAACTACACAAACGAGTATTTCGGACTTCAGATCGCTCTTGAGGACGGATATCAGTTCGCAGATGAAGAGATGCTTTCAACAGTTTACGGATATGCTACAGATGTTCTTTCAGAGACAGATAACAAGGCTGTTGCCAAGACACTTGAGAGCGGAGATGCTCAGATCGTTGCTCTTGGTTACAATGCTACTGGCAACACAGTAAATGCAACTGTTCAGCAGAATGTAATGCTTGCTAATGCTTTCTTTGATGAGAAGGCTGTTATGACAATGAGCATGCCATCAGTTATGCAGGCACTTGAGGCTCAGGGAATTGAAAATGTAAAGACAGATATCACAGAGGAAGAAATTGCTGGAGAAACTCATACAGTTCTTAAGATTTCAGGTGAAGTTCAGGGCGTAGGCTACTTCTGCAAGATGGTTAACATCCAGAAGGGCAACTACATGCTTGCTATCGGAACAACAAGCTTCATCGATGACCAGACAGATGCTATGTTCTCAATGATTACACCACTCCAGTAATACTGAGTAAGATAAATACCGCTCCGCCCCGCATATTAAGCGGGAAGCGATATTCATGGAAGTTTTTTTCGTCTGTGCATAGGAGGAATTATTCATGAGGCTCCTGACAGTACATAAGAATTCTGCTTCGGTTCAACATGTCTGAGCGCCAGGGACAGCTTTTTACTCACGCCAGTTCCCGTAGTGCTCGTCACTGACAAATGCAGATTTTCTTAGATGTTTCCGCAGTTTTTCTTTCAATGCGCATGCTGCAGCGTAAACTTGCAGGACGGAAGAGAACATTACAATAGAAAATGCCATAGCCCGCAATGCGGGCGTATACAAGAAATGCGACATCAATCCTCTCAAGCGAGCTTGAAGAAGTTGATGTCGCATTTCTTTATGGCGCGATGCGCCAAATGGCATTTTCTTATTAAAAAAACTTACTCCGTCCTGCTTCAGACAACGCTTCGCACGCGCGGGAAAAACTGCTGTGGAAACATTAGAAAATTGCATTTGCCAGATAAGACTCGCATAGGAAACTGGACGCTTCGCAAGCGCTGTCATGGCGCGAGTTTTGAACCGTAGAATTCTTATGCATCTGTCAGGAACCCATGAATATCCGAACTGGAGCCGACGAAAAAAACTTTCTGAATGAGTGCCCCGCTTAATATGCGGTGCGGAGCGGTGGTTTACAGGTGGAATACGTGCTTGTTGAGGAATTTGCCTACAAGGGTTATTACCGGGCCGAGGAAGAGGGCCATGAGTATCATGCCAATGTTGGGAATTCCACCAAAGATTATTCCGATTATGATCGCAGTAAAATCAAAGGCAATCCTTATAACTGCAAAGGGAACCTTCTTTAATATCCTTTCTGAAATGATCTGCGGGATGGCATCATAGGGGGCTACGCCCATGTTGGCGTTTATGTACAGAGAAACAGCAAAGATGAACATTGCCAGTGCTATTCCAAAGACAATAGCTCTTGAAGGAAATTCTTTGAATATATGTTCAGGAATAGTTTTTCCCCATACCATGCAGAAGAAGTCTGCGATGTATCCGATAAATACCATATTTGCAATGGTTCCAAAACCAATAAGCTTTCTTCCAAAGAGGATCACGAGGATGAAAAGACAGCTGTTTAAAAGAAGCTGCCAGTTTCCAAAGCTTAAGCCAAGAAACCTTGATAAGGTAAGGTTCATAAAGGTGCAGGGGTCAGTTCCGAGGTTCACCTCTATCAGAAATGACAGGAAAAAGCCCATAAGAAAAACGCCGATGTTCATGATGATAAGGCGTTTAACAAAATCTTTTTGTGAAAAATAGTCTTTAAAAAATTTCTTTATGCTGTTCATGTGAGTTCACTTTCTTTTCGGTTCATTTTTTTAAAATCCTTTTATTCCCTCTCTAACAATTAAGGGCATGTATATGCAGATTGTCTTATTCCACAATGTGCAGAGCCCAGTACTGATTCTTGAAATTGATAAGTACTGGCGCGTTTATAAAGGCCTCATCTCCTATGTAGCAGCGGTCAGCTTCCTTGTCGAAGGTGTACTTGCGGCCTTCTGCATCGTGTTCGTTTATGTACTCAAGTGCCTGATCCAGGGTTTCATCCCCTTTGCATAGATGTATATTCATAGTTATCTCCATTTGTTATAAAAACACTTAATTCTTTTATGTGCGCAACTCCGCCTATTTATAGAATTTTCAGATATATCCCAAGGGGAATTGGCTGGATTTATGATAAAATGATATTAAGTATGATTATGCATAAAACCAAATAACATTATACACATTTTTTACATTTTGAGGATGGCATGGAAGAAAAAGATATAGAAAAGTTACTACAGTCCGTCAGGGATGGAAATACAACAATACAGGATGCAGTTTTAGAGCTTAAGAAGGCTCCCTTTGAGGATATGGGCTTTGCAAGACCAGATATCCACAGAGGATTAAGGCAGGGCACATCTGAAGTTATTTTTGGACAGGGTAAGACTCCTGAGCAGATCCTTAAGATTTCCGAAAAGCTCATTGATAATGGGCAAAAGAGTGTTCTGATAACCAGAATGTATCCTGAGGCAGCGGACTTCTTTTTTGCTAATAAAGCAGATGATCTTGAGTTTAGCTATGACAAGCTCTCAAGGATTGGATTAGCCGGGCAGCAGATAGAGCCAGGAACTGGAATTGGCAAGATAGTTGTTGCAACCGGAGGAACCAGTGATATTCCTGTGGCAGAAGAGGCTGCCAAGACTGCAGAAATTTTGGGTAACAAGGTTGTAAGGCTTTATGATGTAGGCGTTTCCGGAATCCACAGACTCCTTGAGAATAAGGCAATGGATGAGATCATGAGTGCCAATGCTATCATTGCCATTGCAGGAATGGAAGGGGCTCTTGCCAGTGTAGTTGGAGGTCTTGCGGACTGCCCTGTTATTGCGGTGCCTACAAGTGTGGGATATGGGGCAGCCTTTGGCGGATTGGCAGCTCTTTTGTCTATGCTTAATTCCTGTGCAAGTGGTGTGAGCGTGGTAAACATCGATAATGGATTTGGAGCAGGATACCTTGCAAACATGATAAACAAGGGATTTAGCCAGCACTTAGTGGATTGAGATCTCAGTACAGACAGACTAACGGGAGGAGAAATTATATATGAAAGAGTTATTGGAGCTTGCGAAGGTTTATCGCATGCCGACTGGGAATATAATCAGATATATTTATATTCCAATGGCGTTTGAGAAGATCAGGAATATGTTCAGATCTTAAATCTTGTGCATAGAACATAAATAGATTTCTTGATCACTTGAATTACTTATTACAGGACATAATTTTGAAGAGGCAGGAAAAGAGTTTTGATAATCGAAATTAAAGATGTTTCCAAGAACTATGGGGAGAAGAAAGTTCTTGAGAACTTTAGCTTGAACATAGAAGATGAGCATTCATATGTTATTACTGGCTCTGAGGGATGCGGGAAGACAACTCTCATGCGCCTTATTTTAAAACTGGATCAGCCAGATAGTGGAAAAGTTGGTCTCCTTGGAGATTACAAGTATCCATTTATAAATGCTGGTGTGGTTTTTCAGGAGGATAGGCTTGTTGAAAGCCTTGACGCCGTAACAAATATAGTCATGGTCAGTAACAAGATTTTTAGACAGACTGTGGCTGAAGAATTACTTAAATTTCTTCCAGAAGACAGATTATTTATTCCGGTCAGAAGGCTTACTCCGATGGAGAGACGCGTGGTAGCTATCATAAGAGCGTTGGCAATACCAAGCGATGTCCTTATTATGGATGAGCCCTTTGCAGGAATAGATCGCAACATGAAACTAAAGCTTATTCCTTATATCAGGGACAAGCAGGGCAAAGGTTCACTAACAATTTTTACCAGGGATACGACAGACCTTGAATTTGCAAGAATAGTATCTTTGGACTGATTCACACCATGAGGGGGTACGAGATGATCAATAATGACGAAAGTATGGTTAGCTTTAAACATAAGATTATGGAAGAAGTTTGCCGTTTGGAATGGGAAGGTATCAATGATCAGGAGCATATAGAGCAGCTGGTTCTTAAGACAATCCCAGGGCCCAAGCCTGAGTACAGATGCTGCATTTACAAGGAAAGAGAGATTGTTAGACAGAGGATTAATCTGGCGATGGCCAAGAATCCTACCTATAATCCGGATTCAACAAATATTGTTCAGGTAATAGACCCAGCCTGCGATGAATGCCCAATCTCTGCTTATTCTGTTACTGATAACTGCAGATTCTGCATGGGTAAGGCTTGCCTTAATTCCTGCGAATTTGGTGCTATTACACCCGGTGATACCCATATGCACATTGATCCTGCCAAGTGCAAGGAATGTGGAAAGTGCGCTGCAGCCTGTCCATATACGGCAATCGTGCATCTCGAGAGACCTTGCAAAAAGGCTTGTCCGGTAGGTGCCATAACCTATGACCAGTACGGTTATTGCAAGATTGATGAAGATAAATGCATACAGTGTGGACATTGCATACACAGCTGCCCATTTGGAGCTATTGGTAGCAAGACCTTCCTGGTAGACATTATCAAAGAGATCAAAGCTGGCAAGGAAGTTATCGCCATGTGTGCACCTGCAACTGAGGGGCAGTTTGGAGAAGACATTTCTATGGCATCCATAAGAGAAGGCCTTAAAAAGCTCGGGTTTGCAGACATGATAGAAGTAGGACTTGGCGGAGATATGACAGCTGCCTACGAGGCTGAGGAATGGGCAGAAGCCTTCAAGGAAGGCAAGAAGATGACAACTTCATGTTGCCCGGCCTTTATAGGAATGCTTAAAAAGCACTTCCCGGAGCAGTATGAGAATAATATGTCTTCAACAATTTCACCTATGTGCGCTATTTCCAGATATCTAAAGGTTACAAGACCTGGCTGCGTTACAGTTTTTGTTGGCCCTTGTATTGCCAAGAAGGCTGAAGCTCAGGATAAGTCTGTTAAGGACAACGCTGATTACGTAGTAACATACGGAGAACTTAGAGCTCTTATGAGATCAAAGGGCGTTCAGTTTGAGCCTGTATCTGAGAATTATCAGGAATCCTCAATCTTTGGAAAACGCTTTGCTGGAAGCGGCGGCGTAGCTAAGGCAGTTATTGAGTGCATGCAGGAGAGGGGAATCGATACTGAGAATATCAAGCTTCTGGCAGCACATGGAGGACCTGAGTGTAAGAAGGCCCTTACACTTCTTAAGTTTGGCAAGCTTCCAGAAGATTTTATAGAAGGAATGGTTTGCCCTGGAGGATGTGTCGGCGGACCTTCCAAACACAGGAGTATCAATGAGATCACCAAAGCCAGAGAACAGCTCTTGTCTAAGGCTGATGATAGAAAGATACTTGAAAATCTTGAGAACTATCCGATGGATAAGTTTTCTATGCATAGAGATGGTCACATGTAACTAAGTGTTGCAAGAATGCATTTTTTCTTGTCTTCTTATGAGGCACAATTAATGAACAATAAGAAAAAGTTTGGACATTTTGCATTTTTAGGAGCCTATGACGAGCCGCGGAGAATAGCTGTAAACACAGCTATCGTATCACTTACGGCAATTGCATCGATATTGTATAACTGGGGGATCACCAGGATCCCCCATGAAGGCAACATTGTTGCCGGTTTTGTTTATGTGTTTAAGTACATTCCTATCATCCTGTCAGGTGCCTTTGGTGGGGCAGTGCCAGGAATGATGGCTGTGCTTATTATCTTTTTTCACAGATCTTTTTCCTATAGCAGTTTCTCATATCTTACATTTATATATCTTGTAGTAGTCATTGTGACTGATGCTCTGGCCAGGAAGAAAGTTTTCCAAAAATGGTATACCACAGTTATGACTGCTGTTATTCTGCAGTTTTTGACGGGAGTATTCTGGAGTACGGTGCTCTGGTTGTTAGCAGGGAAAGGTTTTGGTGCTATAAATCCCAAACTGATAATCTTCTGTTTTCTAAATGAGCTCCCGGGATGCTTTACATCCTGCTTTATAGCGCATTTTTACTATAAATATGCGCCCTCCAGCAACAAGAGACTATTAAATAATGGCAAATATTATATTCCTGAAGATCAGCTGACGGAAGATGAAAAATATGAGCTTAATAGAAAGTCCAAGATTGAGCGCGTAATACTTAGGATAGTAGTGTTTGAAGCTATTGTTCTTGGTGTTTCTGCGGAAATTGCATCCAATACTCTTATTCCAACTATGAAGTATGCTGTAGATTCAGAAATTCAGATTCCGCCTGCGGTGGAGGACCTAAGCCATGTTACAAACGCAGGCATCCTGGAGAGCAAGGTCAGTGTTAAGCTTGCTATAGAAGGCCAGCAGTCTATTGAAATGGAAAAGAAATATTCTGTGGATGTTGGCTTTAGAAACGCGCAGTTTAGTCTAAAGCTTGCCATGCTTATTTCTATTATTGTCATTCCACTGTCGGTATTTGTAAACCGTTATGCTCAACGGCGAATAGCGACGCCAATAAGGGACCTGTCCAAGGCGGTGTCTGGTATTTACACTTCTGATGATGAAGATATCAATGCCAAGGTGGCAGAGGTTCATGCCCTTGAAATAAACACCAATGATGAAATAGAAGATCTGTATCATGCCGTGGATCTGACCTTTTACAGGCTCATGGAATACATAGTCCTTGTTAAGACAAGGCAGAACATAGAGGATCAGCTTGAAATTGAGAAATCTGCTAATGAGGCTAAGTCAAGGTTCCTTTCAAATATTTCTCACGAGATCAGAACCCCTATAAATGCGGTCCTTGGTTTTGATGAGATGATCCTTAGAGAGAGTATGGACGAATCAATCCTTGAATATGCAAGAGATATTCAGGGCTCTGGTAAAACTCTTTTGGCTCTGATAAATGATGTGCTTGATTTCTCCAAGATTGAAGCTGGCAAGATGGAGATCATTCCTGTTGAATATGAGCTTAGGTCGGTGATAAATGATCTTGTAAACATGGCATCTATGAGGGCTAAGGAAAAGAACCTTCAGCTCATCGTTAATGTGAATGACAATATTCCACATGTCCTGTATGGAGATGAGGTCAGGATCAAGCAGTGTATACTTAACATCCTTACCAATGCCGTTAAGTACACTGAAAAGGGAAGCGTTACCCTTGATGTTGACTACGAGAAAGTGCCTCATGATGAGAATAACTACGATGATATTGACCTTGAAGATGATTATATTCTTTTGAAGATCAAGGTAACAGATACCGGCATTGGTATAAAAGAAGAGGATATGGACAAACTTTCAGAGGCCTTTGAGAGAATAGATGAAAAGAGAAACAGGACTATTGAGGGTACTGGCCTTGGGATCAATATTGTTAACAGCCTGCTTGGCATGATGGACAGCAAACTCCATGCTCAGAGCGAATACGGAAAGGGAAGCATTTTCTCTTTTGACCTTAAGCAAAGAGTTGTGGATCCAGAGCCTATCGGCAATTTCAGCGACAGCTACAGAGATGCCATAAGAGATGCGGAGACCTACCATGAGAGTTTCCATGCTCCCAAAGCCAGGATTCTGGTGGTTGATGATACCAAGACTAACCTTACAGTAATCGAGGGCCTTCTTAAGAAGACCAAGATCCAGATAGATACTGCCATCAGCGGTTTTGATGCGATAGAGATGGTAAAAGAAAATAAGTACGATATTATTTTCCTGGATCACAGAATGCCTGAAATGGATGGAATCCAGACTTTCCATGCCATGAAGGAGATGAGTGATAATGCAAGCATAGATACTCCTGTAATAGCTCTTACTGCAAATGCTATTTCAGGCTCCAGAGAAATGTACTATCAGGAAGGCTTTGATAACTACATGTCCAAGCCTGTGGATCCTAGTAAGTTAGAGGAGATGATCCTCATGTATCTGCCACCGGACAAGGTCGTAAAGCCTGGAGATAAGGATTTTGTCTCTGATGCTGACAACATAAATGAGACGGAAAAGGAGGCTATGCAGGAGCTTCTAAAGGTAAGTGGTGTTGACCTTGAAATGGCTATTGAAAGGTGCGGCTCTGCTGATGCTGCCAGAAATGTAATGAAGGATTTTAGAATGGCGATAGCTGAGAGAGCTGGCCTTATTGAACGCTATGAAAAAGAGGGAGACATAAAGAATTACACTATATATGTTCATGGACTTAAGAGCTCAGCCAGGGCAATAGGTGCTGTGGACCTTGGAGACAAGGCAGAATACCTGGAAAAATGTGGCAACGATAACATGGTTGATGAGATCCATGATCTTACGCCGCCGCTTTTGGAGCTGTATAGAAGTTATTTATCTAAACTAGAAATTCTGGCAATTGAAGATGATTCGGGAAAAGAGGAAATTGACCCCGAAGAACTTGAAGGAGCCTATAGTTCAATGAAGGAATTTATCTCCGGATCATTTTTTGACAGCGCAGATGATATTATGAAAATGCTTGATGAATACAGGATCCCTGACCAGTATAAAGAAAAACATGCCGAGATCAAAAGACTTCTTGCGGCTGTTGACAGAGATGGTCTTTTGAATGTACTTTAATAATAGCGCCATTATCAAAGGGGAAAACTATGGATAAGCGAGTATTACTGATAGGTAATCAGAAAAGCTTTATGATCACAGCTATAGCAAAGGGTCTTGAGAAGGAAGACTATGAGGTTGAGTGTGTGCCTCCCAGATCAGATCTTATAAAAGCAATAGAGAACCGTCCGTCTATTTATCTTTTATATCTTGGTGATATAACGATAGACGATGCTGATGTGCTCAAGTATCTCAACGAAGCTATCGATTCAGAGAGATTTCTTTTGTACCTTATTGGTAACAACGAGGAACTGAGCCTTGGAATCACCTATATTGCCAAAGAGAAGATTCAGGAGACTTATCTTAGACCGCTGGATGTTAAGATGCTGGCTGAGCAGCTGGATACTGTTGTTGATTATAGTGCGGTGGATGAGAACCTTAAAAAGAAGATTCTTATCATCGACGATGACGGTGCCATGCTCAGAATGATGAAGACCTGGCTTTCTGTCAAGTACAGAGTATATATGGCTAGTTCTGGCAAGATAGCGCTTTCGTTTCTTGCACAGAACTCGGTTGATCTGATCCTTTTGGACTATGAGATGCCAGTAATGAGTGGCCCTGATGTGTTAAAAGAGATCAGGAATAATCCGAATCTTAAGCATTTACCCGTTATTTTCCTTACAGCCAAGGACGACAAGGAAAGTGTTATGAAGGTAGTTTCTCTTAAACCTGAGAAGTACCTTTTAAAATCCATGTCCAAGGAAAAGCTAACTGGCGCTATAGATGATTTCTTCGTCGCAAGAGCAGGCAGAAATAAGTAGTAATAAGTACAGGGAAGGGAAAAAGTTTATGATATCCAAATTGGTAGACAAGATTGTTGACACTGGGGCACCTATTGTTGTGGGACTTGATCCCAAGCTTTCATTTATTCCTGACAGGATTTTAAATAAGAGCTTTGGTGAAAAAGGGGAAAATCTTGAAGGCGCAGCTGATGCCTTCTGGGAATTTAATAAAGAGATCATCGATAATATTTATGATATCGTTCCTGCTGTTAAGCCACAGATTGCTATGTATGAGGAACTTGGAATTCCAGGCCTTATCACATTTAAGAAGACTGTAGACTATGCCAGAGAAAAGGGACTTTACGTAATTGGAGATATAAAAAGAGGTGACATTGGCTCAACCTCTGAGTCCTATGCGGTAGGACATCTTGGCGGAGTAGAGATTGGGGGCAAGGTATTTAGAGGCTTTGAGGAAGATTTTGCCACAGTAAATCCTTATCTTGGATCGGATGGAGTTAAGCCTTTTATTTCAGTTTGTAACAAAGAGGACAAGGGAATTTTTGTACTTGTTAAGACATCTAATCCATCAAGTGGAGAGTTTCAGGACAGACTAATAGATGGCAGACCACTTTACGAGCATGTTGGTGAGCAGGTTGAGAAATGGGGCCTTGAATCAATGGATGGTTCCTATAGTAATGTTGGTGCTGTTGTTGGTGCGACTTATCCTGAAATGGGCAAGATCTTAAGAGACATCATGCCACATGCATACATCCTGGTTCCTGGCTATGGAGCTCAGGGAGGAAAGGGCAAAGACCTTGTGAACTTCTTTAACAAGGACGGCCTTGGAGCAATCGTTAATTCTTCCCGCGGAATAATTGCAGCATGGAAGAGCGATAACTACAAGCAATTTGCTGACGGTAAGGTTGGTGAGGCTGCAAGGGCAGCAGCGCTTGATATGAAAAAAGATATTGCAGATGCGCTGAAGTAAAGATGCATTATAGCAGATAAATACTGATAAGAATAAACAAGCCGGAATATTCAATTGCGAATATTCCGGCTTTTTTATTGCAGAGCCGCTGATATGAAATATGTCAGCTAAGCTGACCAGCGGCTCGCAGACGAGTAGGAAGACTGACCGTCTTCTACTCGATTACTTACTTGATAATTGTGATGTTTCCGTTTGTTGAGCCATAGGCTTCAGATGTAATCTTGCCACCAAGTGTCTCTTTTACGTAATCCATAACAGCTTCATCAAGAGGAATACCTGTGTCGAACTGAGCACTTGCATTCTTGAATACGTAGTAAGTATCGCCACCAGCTGCGCAGAAGTTGTTAGTTACAACTGCATAGGTTGCAGCCTTGTCGAATGGCTGTCCGTTGATGGAATCAATAGAAACACGGTTTATAGAAGCTGGTTTGTAATAGGTTGAACCAGGATAAGCAGGACCCTGAGCAAAGGACTTTGTTGTGTTGACTGTGAACTTTATTCCTGATACCTGTGGGAAACCGCCGATTGCCTTAGGTGTGCAATAGGTTGAAGCTTCAAGAGCCTCAAGAAGCTCTTCACCAGTTACGTAAACAACAGCTACTGTGTTGCCAAAAGGAAGAACAGTATTAACATCCTTCATGGATACAGCGCCTGCGTCAATTGAAGCTCTGATACCACCGCCGTTTGTGATGCTGATAACGTGGTCTTTGTCTACTGTAAGAGCGCCAGGAGCTCTAAGTACGCTCCAGAGCATAGCGTCTGTGATAAGATCACCAAGGTTTGTTTCCTCAGTTCTGTTTCCAGGATCACGATCACCATTGAGCTTAATATCTGAGTTTGCAAATACAGCACCATAAACGTTGTCAACTTCCTTGAACATCTTGTTTGACTTGGCTGCTGTAGTTACTTCTTCCTGAAGACCTTCAAGATTTATAAGGTATCTGTCTTCTATCTTCTTAGTAGCGTTATCAATAAATACAAGACCGATTGTCTCAACCTTGGTACCAGTTGACTGAACAGGCTCGTTCTTGGGGCCCATAGTCATAACTGTGTGTGAATGGCCATCAAGCATAAGATCGATGCCCTTTGTCTTAGCGTATACATCAATGCTTCTGTGTCCATCTGGTGCAGACTCATCATCTACTCCAAGGTGTGCAAGGCAGATAACGATATCTGCGCCCTGAGCTTTAAGGGTGTCTGCCTGAGCCTGAGCACATTTTGCAAGATCATCCTTTTTAAGGAATGTAAGACCCTGGATAAGACCTGGATTTACCTTTGTAAGAGTCTCAGGAGTTTCCATTCCAAAGAAACCGATCTTGACACCTGACTTGGTTGTGTACATGTAGTTTGGATTGAAAACAGGATTGCCTGATGCGTCAAGAATATCTGCACAGACTACCTTGAACTTGGCTGTAGAGAGATTAGAAACAAGCTTGTAATAGCCATAATCAAACTCATGGTTTCCAAGAGTTACAATATCGTAACCTGCTGCATTCATCATGGTTACAGCATTGAGACCCTTGCTGGTACTAACATAAGGTGTTCCCTGGCTAAAGTCACCTGCGTCTGCAAGGATAACCTCAGCACCTCTCTTCTGGAGATTCTGTTTAACAGATGCGATATAGGCATATTTGCTGATAGCACCATGGATATCATTGGTATGCATGATAACTGTCTTGCCTGTAAGATCTGCAGGCACATCATAAATGGTCTTGATTGTAGCAGAAACGCCTGCGGCCTTAACCATAGAGCCTGGAACGTTCAGCGTAAGAACCATCATCAGTGCCATGAGTAGTGAAACTACTCCCTTCAAAAACTTTTTCCTCTTCATACACTGCCTCCTATAAAATTTTGTTTTTACCTATAAATCATATAGGTTTCCTGCATGTTTAATTATATCTCATAGGGGCAAATAATACATTAGGTTTGTAAGCTTTTTAATAGTTTCATATTCTAAATTGTATATGTTTCTATGAGGTGTTATAATATGCGCATGTTGTAAACAGTGCGTTTTATGACGCGGACAAATAAAAATGAAATATTAGCAATTCATTTAGTTCACTTTACAAAGGAGTCAGGGGTATGGAGAGGTACAAGGAAGAGTTTATCGAGTTTATGGTGGACAGCAATGTCCTTAAGTTTGGAGAATTCACACTTAAGAGTGGTAGAAAGTCTCCATTTTTTATGAACGCAGGAGCTTATGTTACAGGTTCTCAGCTTCGTAAGCTTGGCGAATACTACGCAAGAGCAATTCATGATACATTTGGCCTTGAGTTCGATGTCTTATTTGGACCAGCATATAAGGGAATTCCACTTTCAGTAATAACATGTGCTGCTATCAGCGAACTTTACGGAAGAGAGATCAGATACTGCTCTAACAGAAAAGAAATCAAGGATCACGGCGATAAGGGTATCCTTCTTGGAACAAAGCTTCGCGATGGAGACAGAGTCCTTATCATTGAGGATGTAACTACATCAGGTAAATCTATCGAGGAGACAGTGCCAATCATCCAGGAGCAGGCTGACTGCGATATCGTTGGCCTTATGGTTTCTCTTAACAGACAGGAGAAGGGCCTTGAGTCAGATATGAGCGCCCTCGATGAGATCAAGGAGAAATACGGTTTCAGCGCAGCTTCTATCGTTACAATGAAAGATGTAGTTGAGCACCTCTACAACAGACCTATCGATGGCGAAGTAGTGATCAACAAAGAAATCAAGAAAGCTATCGACGAGTACTACGCAGAGTACGGAGCAAAATAAGATTGGAACTGCATTTATGCAGACACATTTTTATAATAAATGGAAGGAGCAGGCAAAATGGACGAACATACATATAAGGTATTAGGTGCAACAGGCGGCCTTAACATAGCATTTGGAGTAATCTCAATCGTAGCAGGCATCGCAACAGGAGTCCTCCTCATCATAAGTGGTGGCAAACTCCTCTCAGCAAGGAAAAAAGTAATTATCTAAGCGATTTATTTATGTCAAAAAAGAAGTCTAAATTCAAACTTCACATTAAACGTCTTGAACCTGTTAGAGACAGATTCATGTTTACAGATAACAGACACCCGGAGAAGGGCATTCTTAGTGCCGTCTTGGGGTGTATTTCTGTAACTACATATATACTGGCTGTGGTTTTTACATATAACAATGGAGGCCAGGCCCTTATGCAATATGCAGCAGCAGCTTTTGTTGCGGCTATTTTTTCTATCGCAGGCCTGGTGCTTGGCATTATGTCAAGATTTGAGAAGGATATATTCAAGCTGTTTCCTAATATTGGAATCATCTTGAATTCACTGGCCGTTATATTTGTGGTATTTCTGATCGTGCTGAACTTCCTGTGATGTTATTTTCGATAATAACATTACAGCAATGTAATATAGTAACAAAGAGATAAGGAAAATAATTAATGAGTAACAACGAAGAACTAATTTATGAATTTGAAACTGGAAATGAAGTCCTTGCAGAGAGATATGCTCTTTCTGTAGAGAGACTTGCAAGCATGGAGGATGAGCACCTTTCAAATGAGAAGTATGACAAGTACTTCCATTTTGTAAAAGAATTCCTTCTCATGGTAGATGATAACTATAGATTCATAAAAGATGGATCTTTTGACAAGGCTACATTAGAAGAACTTAAGGATAGAAATAAAAAGCTTTACGAAGATATCCTTCCTGAGAGCTATAAAAAGAGCTATGCAAATCCAAGCTTTGCAGTAGCTGAGTTTGGTGAGGAGTTTGGAAAACTCCTGGCAGCTCTTTACTATGAGCTTAGAGGCCTTATAACAGCAGCTTACAAGGAGAATATCTTTAATCTTGCTGTGGCTACAGAGCTCTTTTTAGAAGTATATGGAGTGTTTGTATCTGCTGATCAGAACAAGGCGCTTCCTAATTATGAGGAAGTTCGTAAGATCTTGTACTGGTATGGAAGTGACTACGCTGAGGAATTCAGGCAGCATAATTTTGCAGAAATGGTGGATTCTGACAGGAATTTTGTAAGAGAGATAGTTCTTTCTGCTGACCTTACAGATATTAGATATCTGTACAGATTTGGTGAGTATATTACTGACAATGAGATTAAGACTGCAGAACACCTTAATTCTCTTTCACAGGAAGATATCGACAAGCTTGCAACAACCTATACAGAAGGCTACCGCATTGGTTTTGCTATGACTGGCAAGGATATAACTATCAAGAAGACAGCAGGACTTCACTACAATCTTGGATTTGAGAGAATGGTCAAAAAAGCTATCTCAAACCTTGAAGAGATTGGACTTAAGTCTACAATTGTGCTTGAGCCTGACAATATTTTCAAGATGACAAGTTCAACTGGAAGATCTGGCATGTATGGAGCAAATCCTAACAAGCAGCTTGAGTATGATCATAAGGAAGACGTAGCTCTTTTCCTTGATAATAATTTCGTGACAAGAAAGCTTGAGGCAGCCAAGGCAGCAGGTGAGATGTACAAAGATAAGGCTCGCCTCTTTGGCGGACCAGCAGTAATAGAAGTGTTTGGAGAGATTCCATTTTCTCCTGAGGCTAACGCAGATGCGGTACATCTGTCCAAGGCTCAGCAGAAGATGCTCAGCGAATACAGAGTGCAGAACAGCCTTATTATGAATAACTACATCATCATGAAGGAGAGAAGCTTTACTATCATTGCATTCCCAGTTCCTGACATTGGTGATAACTTCAAGGCAATCTTTGACGAAACAGTTAAGATAAACACACTTGATTACAAGCTCTATCAGACTATCCAGCAGAAGATCATCGACTGCCTGGATCAGGGCCAGTACGTGATCGTTAAGGGAATGGGTGACAACCATACAGATATGAAGGTTATGCTCCATGAACTTAAGGATAGCTCCAAGGAAACTAACTTTGAGAACTGCGTTGCAGATGTTAATATCCCTGTGGGTGAAGTATTCACATCACCAGTTCTTGCTGGAACTGAAGGCACACTTCATGTTACAGGTGTTTATCTTGATGGCCTTTTCTACAAGAATCTTGAGCTTAAGTTTAAAAACGGCTGCATTACAGAATACGGTTGTACTAACTTTGATGACCCGGAAGAGGGCAAGAAGTATATCAGCGATAATATTCTCTTTAACCACAAGACTCTTCCTATTGGCGAGTTTGCTATTGGAACAAATACTACAGCATATGTGGTTGCAAGAAAGTACAACATTGCAGACAAGCTCCCTATCCTTATTGCAGAAAAGACAGGTCCTCACTTTGCAGTGGGTGATACCTGCTATTCCTATGAAGAGGATACTATGACCTACAATCCAGATGGTAAGGCAATCATAGCTAGGGATAACGAGATTTCCATAAAGAGAAAGACAGAGCCAGACAAGGCTTACTTTAGTTGTCATACTGACATTACAATTCCTTACGATGAACTTGGAGAGATCACAGTTGTTAGTAAGGATGGAAGCACAGCTACTATCATAAAAGATGGCCGATTTGTACTTCCTGGAACAGAAGAACTTAATAAACCAATGGATGAATGATCCATAACATTAGGCGGTAAGTGACTTTGGAAACTTACCGCCTGTTTCAGTTAAAAAAATAAGAAAATGATATAGAACTATATTTTGCTGTATGGTATGATACAAAAGATTTAGTTCTACAAGATAAAATGATATTTTGGAGGAGCAATATGGCACAAGTTGGAATTGTGATGGGGAGTGATTCTGATATGCCTGTTATGGCCAAGGCGGCAGGCATTCTTGATGAACTGGGCATTTCTTACGAGATGAGGATTATTTCTGCCCATAGAGAACCGGATGAATTTTTTGAGTACGCAAGGACCGCAGAAGATAAAGGCTTCAAGGTCATCATTGCAGGAGCAGGAATGGCAGCTCATCTGCCAGGAATGTGCGCCGCAATTTTCCCTATGCCAGTTATTGGCATTCCTATGCACACCACCTCTCTTGGTGGACGAGATTCCCTTTACAGTATAGTTCAGATGCCTACAGGTATTCCTGTGGCAACAGTAGCAATAAATGGCGGAGCCAATGCTGGTATCCTGGCTGCCAAGATTTTGGCAACAAGTGATGCTGCATTGTTACAGAAGTTAAAAGAGTATACCAAGTCCCTGAAGGACACTGTCGTAGAAAAAGATAAGCATCTTCAGGAAGTTGGTTATAAGAATTATTGATTGTTTGTGATTGGCGATAATAACATAGTTATGTAGCAATTCACTTATCAGCATATCATTAGGTTCATCATAAAAATTTATATATAAAGAAATGAGGAGTAATTATGGCACTGGATTACAAGAAGGCAGGCGTTGACATTGAGGCAGGCTACAAGTCTGTTGAGCTTATGAAGGAGTACGTTAAGGGTACCATGAGACCAGAGGTTTTGGGCGGACTTGGCGGATTCTCCGGAGCTTTTTCTCTTAGCAAGATAAAGGAAATGGAAGATCCGGTTCTTTTATCTGGTACAGATGGAGTTGGAACCAAGATTAAGCTGGCGTTCCTTCTTGACAAGCATGACACTATCGGAATTGATGCAGTTGCAATGTGTGTTAACGATGTTGCCTGTGCTGGTGGCGAACCATTATTTTTCCTTGATTATATTGCCTGTGGCAAAAATATTCCTGAGAAGATTGCAGCAATCGTTAAGGGAGTCGCTGAGGGCTGCAAGCAGTCTGATGCAGCACTTATCGGTGGAGAAACTGCTGAGCACCCAGGACTTATGCCTGAGGATGAGTACGATGTAGCTGGATTTGCAGTTGGCGTAGTTGATCGTAAGGATATGATCGATGGCAGCAACATCAAGGATGGAGACGTCCTTATTGGCGTGGCTTCAACAGGCGTTCACAGTAATGGATTTTCTCTTGTTCGTAAGGTCTTTGACATGACAAAAGAGAGCCTTGAAACATATTATGATGAGCTTGGCACAACGCTGGGAGAAGCTCTTTTAACACCTACAAGAATCTATGTAAAGATGATGAAATCCATCAAGAATGCCGGAGTTAAGGTTAAAGGCTGCAGCCATATCACTGGCGGTGGTTTCTATGAGAATATTCCCAGAATGCTTCCTGATGGAATCAAGGCTGTTGTTGAGAAAAACAGCTATGACATTCCTCCAATCTTTACTCTTATGCAAAAGAAGGGCCAGATTGAGGAGCATATGATGTACAACACCTACAACATGGGACTTGGTATGGTCCTTGCTGTTGATCCAGCTGATGTTGACAAGACTCTTGAGGCTATCAAGGCTTCTGGCGACAAGGCATGGGTTGTTGGTAAGTGCGCCGCAGGAGAAAAGGGTGTAGAGCTGGTATAAGATTATTGAAATTCCTCAGAAATTCTAAAATCGTATTGGACTAGTGAAGAAATCATATTTTTATAAGGAACATGAGCAAATGAAAATTGCAGTACTTGTGTCCGGAGGCGGCACTAATTTACAGGCGATAATAGATGCTATTGATCAAGGCAAGATAACAAATACTGAAATATGCCTGGTTTATAGTAATAATCCCAAGGCCTATGCCATAGAAAGAGCAAGGAAGGCAGGAATACCTACAGCTGTAAAAAGTCCTAAGGAGTTTGCAAATAGAGAAGAGTTCAATGAAACTCTTTTGCAGATTCTTAAGGATGCTTCTCCTGACCTTGTAGTACTGGCGGGATGTCTTGTGGTGATTCCAGATATTGTAGTCAGGGAGTTTTCTAATAGGATCATCAATATTCACCCATCACTTATTCCGGCATTTTGCGGAACAGGTTTTTACGGACTCAAGGTTCATGAAAAGGCCTTGGAGAGAGGCGTTCGTGTTTCCGGCGCCACAGTTCATTTTGTGGATGAAGGAACAGATACAGGCCCAATTATCTTGCAGAAACCAGTGATGATACAGCCAGGGGATACTCCTGAGGCCCTTCAGAAGAGGATAATGGAGCAGGCTGAGTGGAAGATACTTCCTATGGCCATTGACCTTATTGCCAACGACAGAGTGAGCGTCGAAGGTGGCAAGGTAATGATAAAGGGGTATGAATCACTGGAATTATAATAGGTTCCACGCAGGATGAGTACATACATAGACTGATTGAATATAGTGAAGTGATAGTTTAAGCGTTACGATACAGAAAGTGCAGAAGGGAAGAGCGTATGAAAGTTTTGATAGTTGGCGGAGGCGGCCGTGAGCATGCAATTGCTGAGGCTGTATCCAGAAGTAAGCAGGTAGATAAGATTTATTGTGCTCCAGGAAACGGCGGAATTGCTGAGCTTTGCGAGTGTGTTCCTATCACACCAATGGAATTTGACAAGCTTGTCTCTTTTGCCAAGGAAAAAGAGATAGATCTGACAATAATTGGTATGGATGATCCGCTTGTAGGCGGTATCGTTGATGCCTTTGAGGCAGCAGGTCTTAGAGTTTTCGGACCACGCAAGAATGCAGCTATTCTTGAGGGCAGTAAGGCTTTTTCCAAGGATCTTATGAAAAAATATGGTATTCCTACGGCTGCTTATGAGACTTTTGATGATCCTGCCAAGGCTCTTGAATACCTTGAAACAGCCAAGTTTCCTATAGTACTAAAGGCTGACGGACTTGCTCTTGGTAAGGGCGTTCTAATCTGCCAGAATCTTGAGGAGGCCAAGGCTGGCGTTCGCGAGATCATGGAGGATAAGAAGTTTGGTGATGCTGGTAATCACATGGTTATCGAAGAATTCATGACAGGCAGAGAAGTTTCTGTTTTATCTTTTGTAGATGGTAAGACCTACAGGCTTATGTCATCAGCCCAGGACCACAAGAGAGCAGGAGATGGGGATACAGGACTTAACACTGGTGGCATGGGTAATCTCTCACCAAGTCCTTTCTACACAGAGGAAGTTGATAAATTCTGCAGAGAACATATCTATGGCAAGACTGTAGAGGCTATGGCTGCAGAGGGTAGAGAGTTTAAGGGAGTTATTTTCTTTGGACTTATGCTGACTCCTGACGGACCTAAGGTTTTGGAGTATAATGCAAGATTTGGAGACCCTGAAGCTCAGGTAGTGCTTCCTAGACTCAAAACTGATATAATTGATGTGATGAATGCATGCATTGATGGCAGACTTGATAGCATCGACATTGAATTTGAGGACAAGGCAGCGGTTTGTGTTGTTCTCGCAAGTGATGGTTATCCTGTAAGCTATGAGAAGGGCAAGCTCATCACTGGCCTTGATAACTTCAAGGGCAAGGACGGTTACTATTGCTTCCACGCAGGCACTAAGAGCACACCAGAGGGAATAGTGACAAATGGCGGACGAGTTCTTGGTATCACTGCCAAGGGCGATACGCTGGCCGAGGCCAGAGCCAAGGCGTACGAAGCGACTGAGTGGGTCAGCTTCGAGAATAAGTACATGCGTCATGATATAGGAAAGGCTATCGATGACGCGAAGGAGGTATGAATATGAATAAGTTGGGAAAGAGAGTAGCAGGCATTATGCTTGCTGCAGGCGTTGCATTATCTTTATTTGTTGCTACACCTGTTACATCCATGGCTTATACTACATCAGGTAAGGTTGTATCCGACAATGTCAAGGTTAGAGAATCTGCCAGCACAACTGCCAAGCAGGTTTCTTCTCTCAAGAACGGAGATGTTGTAGATATCGTAGATGAGGCAACAGATGCTTCAGGTTACGTATGGTATAAGATTTTCGTCAACAAGAGCGAATATGGATATGTTAGAAGCGACCTGGTTTCCAAGTCAGGCGGATCAAGCAGTTCTTCTAATACTACAACTACAAGTACCAGCACCAGCACAACAACTTCAACTGCTTCACTTCCTGAGACACAGGTTACAGCAACTGAGCAGAAGAGCGCTACAGTAACATCTGAGAGCGTTAACGTCCGCAAGGGCGCAGGTACAGCCTATGATTCAGTAGGCAAGGTAACAAAGGGACAGACAGTTACAATTACAGGCGAGGCATCTGGAACAGATGGCAAGACCTGGTATCAGATAACTTTTGGTGATGGCAAGACAGGCTTTGTCAGAAATGATCTTGTAGCTATTTCTGAGGGAGCACCTGCTGAGAACACAGAAACTACTGAGAATACAGAAGGCGGCGATAATGCCGGTGCTGAGAATGCAGAAACTCCTGCAGAGGGAGAGGCTTCTCAGGAGCAGAGTGAGAGTCAGCCTGCTACAACTACCAGCCAGACTCAGGGAGATGGCAAGTATTCTCTTGTTTATTCAGCAGAGGAAGATGGTTCAGGTATCTGGTATCTGTACGCATATGATGAAGGCGGACAGGGCGGATACAGAGTAAAGGTTGATGATCTTATCGCTGCAGCCCAGAGCGCAGATGCAGTCAACAATCTTCGCAAGCAGAGTGATAACTACAAGAAAATAGCTATTTTCCTGGGAGTTCTTGCAGCAATTCTTGTAGCAGTTATCGTATTCCTTATCATCAGACTTAGAGATTCAGTTTACTACGAGGATGAGGAAGAAGAGGAAGAGTACGACCGCTATAGCACAAACCGCAAGCGTCCATCTAGAAATGAAGAGGAGAGACCTCTTAGAAGAGCTGACAGAGGTTCTGATGAGGACAGACGTCCTAGAGGCAGAAATGAAGAGCCAGAGAGAGCATCAAGAAGACCTGAGAGAGAGGCTGAGGAGAGAACAGTAAGACCTACCAGAAGACCTCAGGGAGAGGCTGATGAGCGTCCTGTAAGAAGACCTGAGAGAAATGCGGAGCGTGATTATGACCGCCCATCAAAGAGAGTGGCAGATGATCGCGATGCTGAGCGTCCATCAAGACGTCCAGCCCAGGAAGATGACAGGCCAGTTCGCAGATCCACAGAGGAGCGCCGCGCAGCTGAGACAAAGGAAGAGGCACCAAAGCGCCGCGCCCGCAACTTCGTAGGGGATGATGACGACTTCGAGTTCGAATTCCTTGATCTTGATGATTAAAAACTTGCGCAGTTCTGCGTAATAAAAACACATAATCGAAGGAAGACATACTGATTGTCTTCCTTCTTTTTTCTAAGATTGGGGATTTTCATATGATTCACAAAGACAAAACTAAAAAGATATTATTGGCTGCAGGTGTTATTGCCGTGTGTGCCATAGCTTTTATGTTCACCAAAAAGCTAGGAAAAGTCATTATTACAGATGCTGACGGAAATGTAGTTGGTAGCACAAAGGTTGGACAGATAGAGCACTTCTATGATGACAGAGAAGAAGATTGGGATCGTGATAATTGGATTTATGATAAGTACTACAATCCTGATTATATAGTCCTTTATTCAAACTCTAACAGGTGGCCTGAAGGAACTCTTTTTCACAAAAAATATTATGGCTTCGTTAATTTGAATACAGGGTTCGTTTCAGATGATGTGTATACAGATAAGCTGATCTTTGGTAAGGATGGACTTGCCTGGGACTACAGGGGACATTTTGTGGATGAAGCAGGTAAGCAGCAGATAACAGTGGAACTGTTTTTTGAGGATGAAAGATTTGATAACTACGATGGCAATCCCAGAAAACATGCCATTGATACTTTCTATGCAATTAACCATAGATGGGTGAGGCGAAAATTCCTTAAGTCAAGCGATGGCATTAGAAATAGTAGCTTGCATATGTCCATAATGGGTGATTTTAATGAATCAGGACTGGCCTATTTTCCTGTCTCACCAGGCTTTTTCGTGTATATAAATACAGAGGGAAAGAAGGCTTTTGATTTTTATTGCCAGGATGAGTATACCGACAGAATGGGACATTTACCGCAGCAGTTTCATACTTCTAACCTTGCTGTAGCAAAGATTTATGTCATAGGTGAAGATGGCTTTCCGGTTATGAATGGTCTTGCGGTTATTGATGTAAATGGAAATATAGTTGTTGCTCCTGACAATTATACTTCAATCGTAATAGATGACGACAAGGAAACTATTACAGCCTATCGGTATGACTATTATCAGATATTCGATTTACAGGGAAATGAATTGGAGAATGGCCATGAGTAAAAAGAGTAAAGGACTATTGATGTATTCTATTGGAATTATTCTGGTATCAATAGCTGAAGTATGTATCCCATATAAAAACGGAATTCTAAATTATCTTTTGTATTTATTGACCTTTATCAAGATACCGTTAGCCTATTTGGCAGTACGCAATGTAAAAGAACTATGCAGTGAGTATAGACTATCAAAAGCACTAGTAATGTTTAAACTTCTGTTTGCAGCTTTTTCACTGGATTTTGCTTTGAACCTTATAACACTTAACAACTATAATTCATCAGCATTTGAAGCAGAAAATCTTATTTACTATGCCTTTTCAATTATGTATATTACGGAAATACTATTGGAAGGAGTAGCATTTACTTTTATAATTTCAGATTACTACGAAAAGACAATGAAGATTCTGTGGATATGCGCAAATATCGTTGTGGAATTTTTTATTTTTTTCAATGTGGTAGACCAGGGCAGATCTGATGTAATCGATGCTATTTTAGATAATGCTATCGGCACGCTGATTTTTTTCGCTGCCTTTGCGTTTCGTCCTATCTTAATGCTGAGTGTAAGTGCCAACCCCAAAAACTACGCAGAAAAGATAGATCCTACTTCCTTTGAAGACGAAAAAGATTCAGAAGAATCAACATGAGCGACAAAACCGTTAGATAGCGCAAACAGATACACAATTTTACATTAAATTATTATGATGCTAAGGCATCACAAAGCAAGCATTTCCCTTTGATAGAGCGTATTGATATGTAAAGATTTTCTCAATATCTATAAATCCCAACTCATAAAACGGCTATCTGCAAAAAAATGTAGATAATTGGTCTTACCGCACCTAAAAACATAACAAAAGACCAAATATCTCAAAAAAATTGCAGATAATTGGTCTTTTGTGATATTTTCAAGGAAATAACTGGAACAAAAAACGCTGTAAAGATAATACTTATTTCCGCACAAGGTACTTCTGGCACGGCGCATATGGAACAAGTCTCAGAAGTGCTCACGATTGACGATTTGTTTGAAATTGTCTGAATATGACTTGCACGATAAATGGAACTGACCTTACTTCATCAGTAAACCACGAAAATGCTCCAAACATACAAAACAAAGGCTACCCTATGCATTATGCTAGGATAGCCTATTTTAGTGTAATTATTTCTTTTTGCGAATAGCTCTTTCTCGAATGTGTCAATATTAACGTTTTGTGCCTTATGAACGTGGTTGATGCTACTCAATTCCACCACCTTGAAATATCTGTAGCATCTGTTATACTAAAGTTATCACAGAAAAGGAGGCGCTTTATGATCATAGAAATAGATTTTAATAGTGATGAAGCTATCTATGTTCAGCTATGTAACCAGATCATATTGGGTATTGCCACGTCTCAGTTTCGTGAGGGTGAGCAGCTTCCTAGCGTAAGGCAGCTTGCGGAGACAATTGGTATCAATATGCACACTGTCAACAAGGCCTACTCTATCTTGCAGCAGGACGGCTTTGTCAAGATAGACAGAAGGCGAGGAGCTATCATAGCCATTGATATCAACAAACTTCAGGCACTTCAGGAAGCCCAGTCAGAGCTGGCAGTTGTACTTGCAAGAGCAATCTGCAAGGGAATTGGCAGGGAGGACATTCATGGACTGGTGGACAAGCTCTACGATAACTATGAGCGTAACTCATGAGTGGCAGATAGATAGCGCAATTTGACATGTGCTATAACTGCCGAGCAGATTTATAGAAAGGAAATATTAAATGGATTCACAGTTTACCGTTATGGCGGCTGACGCCCTTAAACTTGCGAAGCGCACAGCCAGAAGCCTTAAACTTAACTACGTGGGTACTGAGCACATCCTGATGGGACTTATCCTTGAGGATGGCAGTGTTGCATCCAGGATTCTTATTGACAATGGAATCGATGAGAACAGGATGATGGATATGATAAGAGACCTTATCGTTCCAGACAGCAGCGTTCGTACCCTTGATAAAGATGGCTTTTCTCCAAGAGCTGAGAAGGTTCTTGAGGAGGCCCACAGAATGGCAGAGCGTTTTCACGCTGACAAGACAGGAACAGAGCATATTCTCCTTGCTCTTATCAAGGAAGGAGAGAACGTAGCTGTCAGACTTATCAGCACTCTTAACGTTCCTGCTCAGAAGATTTATGCAGAGACTCTTGCTGCAATGGGAGAAGACCCCAATCTGGTGAAAGAGGACCTTGGCAGGAAGGCAGCTCCCAAGGCTGGCAAGAAGGCATCTATCCTGGCTCAGTACAGCCGTGATATGACAGCTCTTGCTCTTGAGAATAAACTTGACCCTGTAATTGGAAGAGAGCGTGAGATCAAGCGTGTTATCCAGATCCTCTCAAGACGAACCAAGAATAACCCTTGCCTTATCGGTGAGCCCGGTGTAGGTAAGACCGCAGTAGTTGAGGGACTTGCCCAGAGAATTGCTGCAGGCGATGTGCCTCTTACTGTTCAGAATAAGAGACTTGTAACTCTTGACCTGTCTGGAATGATTGCTGGTTCCAAGTACCGTGGAGAATTTGAGGAGAGAATCAAGAAGGTCATCAAGGAAGTATCTGAGGATGGCAATATCATTCTTTTTGTAGATGAGATGCATACCCTTATTGGTGCCGGTGGCGCTGAGGGTGCTATTGATGCTTCCAACATCCTTAAACCTTCTCTTGCAAGAGGCGAGATTCAGATGATTGGTGCCACAACCATCACTGAGTATCGCAAATATGTTGAGAAGGATGCAGCACTTGAGCGTAGATTCCAGCCTGTAAATGTAGATGAACCTACCAAGGAAGAGGCTACAGAGATTCTTAAGGGAATAGTTGGCAAATATGAGGAGCACCACAAGGTTACAATTACTCCGGAAGCCATCAAGGCTGCTGTAGATCTTTCTGAGAGATATATCAATGACAGAAACCTTCCAGATAAGGCAATTGACCTAATCGACGAGGCAGCAAGTGCAGTAAGACTTCGCACTATGGGTGTATCACCCAAGGTTAAAGAGATAGAGGATAAGATCAGAAATCTCGATATTGAGATTGAGGATGCTCTTAAGAACAGCGATTTTGACAAGGCAGGACAGCTTAACAAGGAACAGAATTCACTCCTTAGTAAGCTGGGCAGAGCCAAAAATACTGAGAAAAAGAAGGAGCAGAGCCAGGGCTTTATAGTTAATGAGAATGACATTGCAGAAGTAGTGGCTGAATGGACCAGAATCCCTGTCAAGAAGATAGCTGAGAAGGAGACTGAAAAGCTCCTTAAACTTGAATCAGTGCTTCACAAGAGAGTTATTGGACAGGAAGATGCTGTAAAGGCCGTATCCAAGGCTATCAGAAGAGGACGAGTTGGACTTCAGGATCCTAACAGACCTATTGGTTCCTTCCTGTTTTTGGGACCTACTGGTGTAGGTAAGACAGAGCTTTCCAAGGCTCTTGCAGAGGCAATGTTCGGAGATGAGAACGCTCTTATAAGAGTTGATATGTCAGAATATATGGAAGGTCACTCCGTTTCCAAGATGATCGGATCACCTCCAGGATATGTTGGTTTTGACGATGGCGGACAGCTTTCTGAGAAAGTCAGAAGACATCCTTACTCAGTAATTCTTTTTGATGAGATTGAGAAAGCTCATCCTGATATCTTTAACGTACTGTTGCAGGTGCTGGATGATGGCCATATCACAGACTCCAAGGGCAGAAAGGTCAGCTTCAAGAATACTATCCTTATCATGACTTCAAATGTTGGAGCTCAGAAGATTGTAGACCCTAAGAAACTTGGATTTGGCGCAGGTCAGGATGCCAAGAAGGATTACGAGGACATGAAGTCAGGAGTAATGGAAGAGGTTAAAAAGCTCTTTAAACCTGAGTTCATCAACCGTATAGATGAGATCATGGTATTCCATACTCTCACAGAAAAAGAGATGATGGATATTGTTACACTTCTGTCTCAGAATCTTGCCAAGAGATGTAAGACTCAGATGGGTATCAATCTTACAATTACTCCAGCAGTCAAGAAGTTCCTTGTGACCAAGCATTCAGATGCCAAGATGGGCGCAAGACCTCTTAAGAGGGCTATCCAGTCTACTATCGAGGATGCTATGGCAGAAGAGCTTCTTAGGGGCAATATCAAGGCTAACAGCGATGTTACAGTATCACTCAAGGACGAGAAGATTGTTTTTACAACAGGAGAAGGCAGAACCTCTGTCAAAAAAGCCAACGTAAAGACTACAAAGACTACTCGCAAGGTGAAGAGTAAGGCTGCTATAACTACTAAAAAGCCCACTAAAAAAGCTGGTGCAAAGGCCACAAAAAAGACTAAAAAAGTTTAAAAAGATTTAATTTTATATATGGGCCTTATGCTTTATAATGAAGGTGCAGAAATGCAGACAACATATTTTCGAAGTAGTCAGATTTCACTTAGGAGGTAATTTATGGCTGTCGTAGAGGAGCTTCTTCGAGCTGAGAAGGATGGAAGCATTAGCTTTGGTAATTACAAGCTTCCAGAGAAACAGAAGGTTGAGAATTTTGAGCACAACGGGGATTTGCTCAAGGTCAAGACTTTCAAGGACATCACAAAGCTTGAGAGCAACGAGAATTTCGTTTATGAATCTGTTCCGGGAACAGCGGTTCTTGGATTTAAGGAAACAGATAAGGGAGTAGAGTTTAGTGTAGAGGGCGACAGTGATGCCCAGATCACACTTGGACTTCTAGAAAACACAGAGTACAGCGTATTTGTAAATAATACAAGTATCGGTAAGATGAGCACAAACCTTGGGGGGAAGCTTAATCTCAGCGTTGAGCTTTCTGGAGGAAAGGCTCAGGTAAGAGTTGAGAAATAAGAATTAAGTAAGTTTAGGGCTTTCCGCTTGATGCGGAAAGCCCTTTTTTAGTTTATTGGAGGGAAAATGGCAACTAAGATAAAGACAGTTTTCTTTTGCCAGAGCTGTGGCTATGAATCATCCAAATGGATGGGGCAGTGCCCAGGATGTAAAGAGTGGAATACCTTTGTTGAGGAAACAGTTAAGCCTGCGGCTAAGGCTGTGGCTAACAAATCAGCATCTGTAGTTTCTGGAGAATACACAGCACCTGTTTCTTTGTCCCAGATAGTCATGAAGGATGAAGACAGGGCGGATACTCATATTGGTGAACTTAACAGAGTACTGGGAGGAGGCCTTGTAAGAGGGTCTCTTATTCTGGTTGGCGGAGATCCGGGTATTGGTAAGTCTACACTTCTTTTGCAGGTGGCAGGCAATCTTTCCGGTGACAAAAAGGACATTCTATATATATCAGGAGAGGAGTCTCTTAGGCAGATCAAGCTTCGCGCCAATAGAATAGGGGATTTTTCTGAAAGTCTTAAGTTCATGTGCGAGACCAATCTTTCGAATGTAGAGGAGGCTATAACCCGCACTAAGCCTGAGGTTGTTATAATCGATTCTATCCAGACCATGTACAGTGAGGCTGTTTCATCAGCACCTGGCAGCGTGTCACAGGTTAGAGAGTCCACGTCAGTTCTTTTGCGCATTGCCAAGAGCATGAATGTTTCTATCTTCATAGTGGGTCATGTGACCAAGGAAGGGCAGGTAGCAGGCCCAAGAGTCTTAGAGCATATGGTTGATACGGTTCTTTATTTTGAAGGCGACAGGCATGCTTCCTACAGAATCTTGAGAGCGGTCAAGAATCGTTTTGGCTCCACTAACGAGATTGGAGTTTTCGAGATGCTGGAAAAGGGGCTTGTGGAGGTGACTAATCCTTCTGAGTTTATGTTAGATGGAAGACCAGAGGGGGCAAGTGGATCAATAGTTACCTGCTCTGTAGAGGGAACAAGACCTATTCTTATAGAGGTTCAGGCCCTTGTATCGCACACTAATTTTGGCTTTCCAAGGAGACAGGCTAACGGCACAGATTATAACAGGGTTAATCTCCTTATGGCTGTGCTGGAAAAGAGAATAGGTCTTCAGCTTGGGGATTTTGACGCCTATGTGAACCTTGCTGGTGGCATGAAAGTGGCAGAGCCTTCACTTGACCTTGGAATCTGCCTTGCAATCATCTCTAGCTTCAAGAACAGGCCAATAAGCGATGATGTGGTGGCTTTTGGAGAAGTCGGCCTATCTGGAGAGGTCAGATCAGTTAACATGGCTGAGAGCAGAGTTTCAGAGGCTCTTAAGCTTGGGTTTAAGACTGTGATCGTTCCTAAGGCTCTTGAGAGTAAGCTTAAAAAGAGCTTTGAAGGCATTGAGATAATTGGAGTTTCTTCAGTTAGCGATGCCATGAAATATGTATCATAAAAATCTCAAACAAATCAAAAAATAGTTTGAATATGATTGAATCTGTGATTTTTCTTTTGATATTATATTCAAGTATGTTGATCATAGATTTTGGTAATACGATTAGGGAGTTGTGAATTAGATGTCGAGGAGGAAAATAATAGCGCTGGTAAGAGTTTTTTTATCACTTCTTGTGATAGCTGCTATGGGGAGCAGTAGGGTTATTGCTATTGCCAGTGATTATGACCAGACCTTAATATCTGTGGATGAATCAGAACAGGCCGTGTATGAGAAGGGGGATTTTGAAGCCTTAGGTGATGAGAGTACTACAGAGATTTCTTTAGAGGGAAATCTGAAACCAGAATATGCTGATGAGGCTACTACAGATGCATCTGATGAGGGGAATCAGATTGATATATCTGAGAGTAAGCTAATTGTAATTGAAATTGGAAAAAGTGAGGAAGACGCTCAAGACTCATATACAGAGGATGTGTGTTTTTATATTCGAGGTGGTATAGATGCTGAGATTCCATATGAACCGTCAGTGCATTTATTTGATGCATATTCTGATGCTATAAGAGTCAATGATGCTGTGAAATATACTGGAACAGTATTAGGACAGGATCTTGAAGATAAAGAGGACAATCTGGATGAGGATGGCTGCACTATAAAGAATGAGGTGACCAGTTGCCTTTTGGCCAGGCCAACGCTTGAACAGATACAAGAGGTTGCGCCTGAGTTTGATCCGGCTAAACACTACATTGTCTGGTATGTTATTAAGAGTAGCTTAACGACGCCTCCAAATGCTGATGTTTTGGTACATGTGGACGGAGTTATCAGAAGCAGGGTTTATTCGCAGTATGGTGTTGAGCCCGATGAGCCAACGGAACCAGAACCTGGAGAGAATCCGATAGAAGAACCTGCTGAACCAGAGCCAGGAGAGAAGCCGATAGATGAACCAATCGAGGAACCTGTAGAAGAGACAGTTCCTTCAGAGTATAGCTTTAATATCTATACCAAGAACTTTGCAGAACCTTTTGAGTATGACGGGCAGGAGCATATTATTGGTGGATATGTCATAGAGGTTCTGGATAAGGAAACGGGAGAACTTCTGCAGGAATTTGACTATGGGCCTTTCGGTAACAGGCTTGGGATGCGGATGTCATTTAGGACAGAAGGTGAAAGCGCCCTTTCTGGCACCGTTTTTTCTTTTGCTGGAGCATCTTATAAAGTAAATGTGGACAGTGCATATTTGTCTGTGACAGAGCCAGGATTGTATAGCATTCCATTTTTGAGCGGTGGGAAAGAGATTTCACTGGACGATATCAGAATCTGGGATGAGAGTGGCAAGCTTATAGATACTGGAATCAGCAAGAATCCCAAGGGCGGAAGCGACAAGACAGAGGTTTTAAAACGCAGTATTACTGTAACTGCTGGAAGTACAGTCCAGAATGATGACGGGCAGACTCTTACAAACGATAAGGTCAGTATAACGTCCGGAAGCCTTATAGAGGGCCACAAATTGGTAACTACGATTGTGGGAAGCCAGACAGGTCCTGGAACATCCCTTAATGAGATCACAAGCTATGATATAGTTGATGAAAATGGTAATAGTGTCAAGAAGTTCTATAATGTCAGTCTTGTAAATGGCCAGCTTGTGCTGGTTCCTGTATCAGGAGAAGATTCTAATGGAACCAACAGCACTGGATCAGCAGTTACAAGCATTCTTGTAAGGGACCAGGAGAAAACTACTGTAGATAATAAACCGATGGTTTTAGGTGCACAGAGGGGTGGAGACGGAAACTCAGATAGCATTGATGGGCAGAGAGCCCACGGGGTGCGAAGCTCAGAAACTTCAGATGAAGGAATTCCGTCGGGAGCAAGGCTTAGCCTTATCATCCTGTGTGTTATGATCATAATGGTCATAAATATTAAAAGAAATAAACAAAATTAGAGTTAAATAAATTTGAAAAAGTGTCGATAAGATTAATGTATGAAATCTTGTTGGCACTTTTTGTGTTGCGGAAAAACAAAACTTTCTTAGAACACAAGAACGCTTCACCACGGATATGGTGACGGAGGCTTTATTATGTCTGGTAGTTTTCTTAAAGGATCTTGTAAGGTTATCACCTGTTTTGTTTTGGCAGTGGCAGTTCTTTTGCACTCTCCTATAAGCTGCAGAGCCTATGATGATACGGTTTCTTTATCAGAAGATACCTATAATACGCTTATAAAGGGCACTACTGTGTATAATGGCGTGGATTATGGGGCAAAGTATGGATATAATCCGCTTTACTATTTCCTGAACTACAATGATCTTCGAATTGCATATGGGGCTAATCCAGCCAAGCTGGTTGAGCATTATGCGATTTATGGTTTAAAAGAGAACAGAGTAGCTAACACGCAGATAACAAGGGGCGCCCATTCCTGGGGCAGTAGCAATGAGTACATTGTTCCTTCCTATCAGCTGACCAAGGATAAGAAAGATGGGATGGTAGTTATTCCGGAGCAGCTCCATGGTAATGGCGGTATGAATAGACGCCAGGAGACAGAGGCCAGGAGCGTTGCCAAGCAGCTTGCGACCAATATTTACAACCAGGTAATGGCCGCTAACAGCAGTGACAATAATAAGAAGAGCAATAAGAAGGATGCAAATGCTTCTCCGGTAAATGAAATCCAGATGGTAGCCTATGCAACGGGAATAGTCCAGGCATACTGCAATGCGGGAAAAGAGTTGACAAGGGAAGAGGTTCAGAGCACTAACAGCAAAGTATATAGGACAGCTTATGGAGTCTTTTGTGCACATGAGTTTACTAGCGCAGGTGCAACGAGAGCCTTGGGTCTTATCCTTGATTACCTTGATGCCATGATACAGCAGAATTATCCGGGTGCTCCGCCACTAAAATGGGTACATATGAATGCAAATACCTGGGAGCAGCAATACTGCCAGATTGCCTGCGATAATCACGAGGCATACGCAGATGCAATCTATGGAATTGCCGGTTATGGCAAGCATCCTCTGCAGGGCGGCGTAGAGCAGGATATACAGAAATATGTAACTTATGCAACAATTTCCCAGATTATGAATACAAGGCCGCCATATGCTGACAATGGCAAGGCTAGTACTCAGGACCTTCCTAAAAATGCTAACCCTATGAAGGGCGTATCCAATGACTACTAATCTTTTTGCGGGGATATGATGATGAAAAGTATGCTTGCCAGAGTTACATCTTTGGCTATGGCGGTAGCTCTTTTGAGCGCCAATACAATTACATGCAGGGCTTTTGCTGGTGATGCCGGGGAAGTCATTGACTCTTCCACTTTCAAAAGCAACTATAAGATCACTACTATCCACATAGGAAGTGATGTGTATGAGATCACAGCAAATGCCTTCAGAAACCTGATCAATCTTCAGGCGATAACTGTGAGTGCAAATAATCCAATATATGCTTCCTACAGTGGATGCCTATATGACAAGCAGATGACAGAACTTTTGTGCTTTCCACCGGCTCTTTCGGGGGCCTATATCCCGGATACGGTTGTTTCTATTGGAGAGTATGCTCTTCACGGAGTGCCGCAGGATTTAAAGGATAGTATAGTTTCTGTGGTTGAAAGCCAGGCTCTTGAATATGGACCGGAAGTTGATGTTCCGGGAGCACATTTTGTACATGATGGTGGAACTGTTAAGTGGAAATGCGCTGATGGCACTATCATCGTGCCAAACACCAGTCTCATGGCTATGTCTGCAGCTCTTTTAAATGATTGTACAACTATGAATATGAGAAGAACAGACAAGCTTCAGAGTAGCTTTGACTATCTCACAGAAATTTTATCTTATGAGCGCAGCACAGAAATACCGACGGGCGATTGGGCTGAGGCTTATGCAGAAAAAGCTCTTTCAACAGGTAAGGCTAATTGCTATGGATATGCTGCAGCTTTTGCCTATTTGGCCAGTGGCCTTGGCTATGAATCAAGAGTTTGCGTAGGAACAGTCACTTCATCACTTGGAGGCAGGACCTTACACTCCTGGACAGAGGTAAGACTTGGAAACCGATGGTATGTCTTTGATCCGGAGATGCAGGATGCAAAGGGCGGGGGCTACTACAAGCAGACTTATGATAGCTACCCTGCAGGGCCGCTAGAAAAAACGGGAAGCTTTTTAGTGAGCTTTGAATAATTATCATGGAGGATTTATGAGACGTTTAGCTTTTATTTCATTAACTATATCAGGATCGGTGCTTTTACTGTTTTTGGCGAACCTGCTTCTCTTTAACTATGTTCCATCCTATCATGATGCGCTTGAGATGGCAGTTGCAGGAGACAGCCAGATTCCGATGGTTGTTATTGATGAAAATAACGAAGCTGTTGTGATCAGAAGAGATGAGATGACTTTTGGAAATAGCAAGGCTTCAAAGGCACTTAGTGTGCTGGATACTACAGAAATTGGGATTGATGAGAGTGTTCCTCTTTCCGGGACTATAGATTCTAGTGCTCAGGAGCTGGAGGATGAAATGGTTTCCGGGCAGCAGGCAGAAAAAGATGATGCAGATCAGAAGAAACATTCAGGCACTGGAAAAGAAGATGCTAAGGCCCAGGAAAAATGCGAAAAGCGCGTAGTTGATAAGAAGTATTACGAGGACTGCGGTAGCGATAAAGGCTACTGGGTCATTACCTATGAGGATGGCACAACCAGCATTGAAAAATAAAGCACTGGGGGCTACATATGCATCAGGTGACAAATATTTCTTATGGAGAAGGTTCTGTAAATATAGTTCTTGATTCTTCCAGTCAGATGGAAGTCACAGCACCAGAGTTTCGCTTTGGTGACTATTCGAGTGTTGTAACATCCTGCTTTACTCAAAAAGAACTTGAAAGGATAAGTGAAGGTGAAAATGCGCTTCTCACCTTCTATTTTGTTGTGTCAGATGAGGTGGATGATGAGCAGCTTCTGGCTCAATATAGCGAGGCAATAGAGAAAAATGAAGAGCAGATAGGAAGGCTGACTGAAGGAATATATTTGGATGTCAAAGCAAGCAAGACAATATCTGATGATAAAGAGAATTCTTTAGTAACGCTTTCTTCTGATGTCGATGTACAGATGGATATTCCGCTGTATCTTATAGGTGAGGGCAGGTCATATTTCTTTTTATCAAGCAATATGGGAAACTGTGAACTTATTGAAGATGCCTCTCCTGACGCGGATGTCCTTACCATCAGCACAGATATTATGTGTCCAGGGGTCGTGCTTTACCAGGATATTGGAGAAAGTCTTGTAGAAAGAGATGACAAGGTTTTTAGGATAAAGACAACGCATCTGGCAATTATAGGAATTGCTGCGCTGGTGATATTATGGGCTGTTCTCGACCGCTTGCACAAAAATAGTAAGCGATGGTAAAAGGCTATTTGGAAAGTACATAATAATTGCTTGAGTATGACTCAGACAGTGGGATACTAATGCTGATGAGAGCCGTACTAATGAGAATAGTCGGAAATTATCTTCTATATTTTCACAATCTGTGATAATATTAGATACGTTGCTAAAATTAGTTTTTTTAGCTTAAGCAGTGCGGGGCGTTTTGTAATGAAGAAAAAATTAGTTTGCTATATGGTTATGGCAGCCCTGGCTTTTTCCCTACTAGTGGGGTGCTCTAGTCAAGTAGTAGAAGAAAAGCCGCAGGAAGCTGTAACCCTTAGTTCGTATAGTGGAACAAAGGTGGGAGTGTGTATTTATCAGATTTCTGATAATTTTATGACTCTGTTTAATAATGAACTCGTTAATTACCTTGTTTCTAAGGGATTTTCCAAGAATAATATAATAGTTTATGGTAGTGCTAACAGCGAATCTATCCAGCTATCACAAGTTGAGAAGCTGATAGACGAGGGGGTTGATGCGCTTATAATCAATCCTGTTAATTCCTCTGTAGCCCGAGCTATCACTGATAAAGCGGTATCTAACGGGATTCCGCTTGTATATATCAATCGTGAGCCTAGTGGAGAAGAGGAACTCAGGTGGGAAAATTACGGTTTTGATGTTACTTATGTAGGGTGCGATGCCAGACAGTCAGGCATTTACCAGGGGGAACTTGTTCTGGACCTTGGATTGGATGAGCTTGATAAAAATGGAGATGGGGTAATTCAGTATTTCATGATAGAGGGCGCTCCAGAGAATGTTGATGCTGGCTACAGAACTATGTATTCAGTCTCGACTATCAAGAATGCCGGTGTTAAGATGGAATGTCTTTTGGATGAGGTTGGAAACTGGGACAGGGCTACTTCCAAGCTTCTTGTAAGGGAGGGACTTTCTCAGGGACTTATCCCGGAACTTGTTATATGTAACAATGATGCCATGGCCCTTGGAGCAGTGGATGCAATTAAAAGTGGAAAACTTGTTCCAGGCAAGGATATCTATGTGGTTGGAGTTGATGCTCTTCCGGAAACTATTGCTGCTATTGAAGATGGTGACATTGCTGGTACAGTGTTTAATGACTATATCCTGCAGTCCCACAGGGCAGCAGATGCTGTGATGAATTACCTTCAGGGAAATGGTAATGAGCATTATGTCGGCTGCGACTACAAAAAGGTCAGCGCTAAAAATGCTCAGGTTATCAAGAAGATGATCCAGAACAGTAATAATGAGAAGAAGGACCAGGGCCAAGAAAACTAATCTGGTTGACATGATGGTGCGAAAAAATAGGGGTTGCTTTATTTGGACTTGCGTTATATAATGAAAAACGTCGCTGATTCAAGTACGCTTGTTACTTGGACTAGCAAGAATCGGGGTGTGGCTCAGTTGGTAGAGCACTATCTTAGGGAGGTAGGGGCCGCGTGTTCGAATCACGTCACTCCGATTGTCGGAAAGCCGCTTGTTTAGCGGCTTTTTTATTTTCACTTTTCAAAAAAGTGAGTGACCAAGTGAGTGACCAAACAGGACATCTTAGCTTAACATTATCATACTCAGTAAAAATATAAAAGGTGAAGTTAGGGGCAAAAAAAGGTCAAAAAGGTCCACGACTTTTTGCTGTATCTTTTTGTAAAGCATATCTTTTTGCCAGTATAACAATATCATATTAAAAACGATTGTGAAATTAGCTGGAAGTCTCACTTTGACTGCTGGCGGTTGCAAATAGACTCAAAATGGCATCTTGTGTGCCTACAGGATATCTATAAGCTTGATTAGCTTTTCTTTTACCACGTCATCGCATGTTTTTAGTTTAAGCTCAAGCTGTTTATCGATTTTGCTTTTTGAATGAACCTTTGAATTAATCTTCTCTAAATCGCAATCATATTCAGATGCTATAAACAGATCAACACTACATTTCAAATAGTTGGCAATATTGATAAGCGCTGATAATGATGGATGTGCTCTTCCGTTTTCTATGTTGCTTATATGTGAGGAATTTACGTCAAGATAATTAGCGAGCTGTTCTTGTGTAACTCCCATATCTTTTCTACGCTTCTTTATTTGCTTCCCAATCATCACATAATTAAGCTCATTCATACAAAAGACCTCTTATATTTTCATATATGCTCTAATTGTAAAGAGGGTTTTTTATTAGAATAATGAGTTATTACAAAACGTTTAGTTATAGCTAATGTTTCTGACGTATTATTTCGATATAAATAGTGAGACTATCAGAATCTGGGGATGAGTATGGTTATTTCACATAATCTGGCTGCCATGAATGCCAATAGACAACTCAATATTACTACGGGCATTACAGCAAAATCATCTGAAAAGCTTTCTTCAGGCTACCGAATTAATCGCGCTGCAGATGACGCGGCAGGGCTTGCTATCTCTGAGAAGATGCGCAGGCAAATACGTGGGTTAACACAAGGAACCGAGAATACTCAGGATGGAATCTCTATGTGTCAGATCGCTGAGGGTGCTCTTGACGAAGTAAGTGCAATGCTCCAGAGAGTAAATGAACTTTCGGTTAAAGCTGCAAATGATACTAACACCTCTAATGACAGACAATACATTCAACAAGAAATAAATCAGATATTAACTGAGATAGACAGAGTATGTGATACTACAACCTTTAATGAACAGCCAATCTTTCAAGGAGCAACAGGCGTTACTATTATTCCTGCAATATATGAGCCAACTACGATAAGTAATTACAGAGTATCCGGCACTCCGACTGGAAATAGTGCAGGAACGTACAGGATTTCTGCAAATGAGAGTGGATTTACAATAAATGGCACAAACCATTCCTGGTCAGAATTCACAAATGGGACAGGCAGATCATTAGGAGATTCTTTCATTTCTCCAGGAACATATTCGTTTACTTATAACGGAGTAACAATGTCAGTCGATGCTGAAAATGATGCATCTATTGATGATGTTGTTGGTACATTGAATGGGGCAGGATTCACAACAAAAGTAACAAGCTCTGAGACAAAAAAGCTTTCTGATCTAATTAAAATTAGCTTCAATCCCGGTTGGTCGGCAAATGGGATTCCTACAGAAAAAGAACCTCGTATCACTTTTAGTGCTGAAGACATGATGCTTTCGTTTGAAACAGGACTTTTGGATTATTACTCCGGTGAAGAAATAGTAGGCATATGCGACTTGAATAATCATTCTCACTGGGATCAAACGCCTTATGGAGAAAGCATAAGTTTAGATACAAAAATATTTGATGAATATTCTCAACATATAAATGTTGCGCATTTTGACTTTAGATCTGAGGGCGTTTCAGATTTATTTATACCGCAATTATGGATAGAATACTTCGGGATTGAAGATGACGATTATGCTGCTGTTAAAGATATGACAGTGAAGGACGCAATTGACATCTTGACAGGGATAACAATGGACTATGAACAATTTGAAGATAGTTATGAGTCTTCAAAAGTCTACAGAGTTAATGATGGTAGTTACGGAAGCATCCATTACCCAAACGACAAAATAATAGAAACCAATGTAACACTTGCTTTAGATAAAACCATTTCAACCAATTACCACGGAAAAATCATAACTCCGGAACAAAGAATTTCCTCCGATGAAGATAAGAATGTCTGGATACATTCAGGTTCGGAATCAAATGATGGATTATATTTGGCATTTGGCAGAATGGATACCAACATCCTTGGTATAAGTGGACTGGACGTCTTAACTCAGCAGACAGCTCTCAACACTATTGATCGTATCAAGAATGCAATTGTTGCTCTTAGCGGAATTCGCAGTGATATCGGTGCCCAGCAGAATAGATTGGAGCATATTATAAAGAGCCAGAATAATACTATTGAGAACACTCAGTCTGCAGAGTCAATTATACGTGATACAAATATGGCTACAGAAATGGTCAGATACTCTAATGAAAACATTCTGGCACAGGCAGGTCAGGCTATTCTGGCCCAAGCCAATCAGACCAACCAGGGCGTATTGTCACTGCTTCAGTAGAAATCCATAGGTGTAAAAAATGTGTGAGAAATATGTATCGGACAAGCTTTCAGTGTGTCGGGAAGAACGACAATATGCTTTATATTTAAGTAATATTCTTCGATATTACAATACAGAATCCAGAAGAAGTGCTGTTCCTGATGCCAAGAAGATTTTCAACGCATGTGCCATTCCTCCTGATGCTGCTATCGATGAGGTTTTCATTGAAGCTTCATTTATGCGAGATTATTTTGAAAGAAACAGAAGAACTTACTTGTCAAAAGATTTTGAAAAGACTATATTGCAGACGCACTTTACTCCCAAACGAAATAATTATAAGGTAGACAATATAAAACAAAGATTTTAACTACAAATTGCTGGAATATGTAAAGGGTGATGATGATGGACTTAAAAATGCTTTTGATAATGGAAAGATACTTGAAATAAATTACGGCCACAATGAGCCTCCTCAATAGAATCCCCCCATTGAAAAGCGATGAGCGTGCACATCTGTTCGCTATGATGAATTGTAAGCCCGATCTTGCGGTAACATATAACATAGGAGACAAGAGAAAGCTGCTTCTGATAGAATGCAAATTTGAATCGCCCGAAAGTAAGTCCAATGGCTTTAGGCAGACAGAACTGCAATGGTTTGTTGCCGATTTTATCTGTAAGTATCATTTGCTAGGACAAATGGAATTAGCAGATTGTATGCTGCTAAAAGTTAATGACGAGAGCGGGCATTCTTTGTTAGTCAAGTTTGCAAGACAAAAAAGTCGTGACAAATACAACTCTAATACAATCCTTATTGAAAATCTGATAAGTGAAGAATTAAAAATATTTAAACAAGCTTAGATAACTGTTAAAGATGCCTGTTAAAATTCTATGAATTGGTAAAAATGTGCATTGATTTTTGGTCTCTAATCGATATAATGAAAGTAGAAATAGAGATGTTTCCGATGTAAGAGCATCGTAAAAAGTTGTGCTGCGGATGGAGCAGGGTAATTATTCCATCTCATAAGATACCATTTGCAGGTATCGAGCCCGGCAACGGGGATAAACGTTGTAGTCCAGGCAGGGGACTTAATTATTTCTGCACCTTTAAGGCATCTTAACTGGGTGCCAAGGCTGACAACCAGCAGAAAACTCTTAGCAAAAAAAGATTTGAGGAGTGTGTTTAACCGCACACTCCTCTTTATGTGTACGGAGAATAAATGCTAACTAAGGCCGAAAAGAAAAACAACATACGTCAAGAGATATTAGATGCTGCTATTGTGTACAGTCAGAATCTTGCAGGACGGTCTTTTTTATATGTGTATGGGGAGGAATATTTTGAATTATACTTTCCAACAAACAGATTTCTGCATCTGACTGGTGTTGCAACTTATTTGTCTGGTAAAGAATTTTATAAAAATGCTAAGAATGCAACTTTAACATGTGATCAGTTCTTTTTTAATTCTGAACACCCTTATAACTCGGCTCGAAAGAAACTGCCGTGCTTAAAAAGAGCTCCTGAGCTTACAAATACTATGGTATGTGTATTGAAAGATATGCAAACGCTTTCTATAACATATAAGTTGAGTGTTACTAATTTGGAGTTTACTTTGGGATTAGTACAGCAGACTGATAATAATGGTAACGCAATGCCTAACAGGTTTATTCCAATGACTCTACGTGTGGAAGATTCATCTGTTAACAAAAGTGGCGGTGGAGAGGTAATCGATTTTATCTTTTCTAAAGATGCAAGTAAAGCAATCTATGATACTTTGACGATTAAGGACGAACGCAAAGAGATACCTGAAAGCGTACGAATGCTCATAACCAAAGAGCTTTGTGAGTCAGAAGTAAGCAATCAGGAATGATTAATACATATGTATAGAAAAGTGTTTGACCAGTTGTTTGACCAGAGGTCAAGTCGGTGCCGTCAAACCTCCTTTCTACGCTGGTTTCGGAGAAGTGTAATTCGTGTTCGAATCACGTCACTCCGATTGCTGGAACCGCATATTTATGCGGTTCTTTTTATGTATTGGCTTATATGTATTGGCTTATATGTATTGGCTTATATGTATTGGCTTGTGTGTATTAGCTTATATATTGGGAACATCTTGGAAAAGTAGATGATGCATCATATGTCATTAGGAATATGAGTAAGCTCATGGATTATGAAAAGAATGGACTGATATTAGGAGATAATCTTATTGTCACGATGGAAACTCTTGAGAGACCTCTGAATATAAGAATTGTAGAAGAAAAAGTTAGCTTGTTTTTAACATGAAGAATTAAAGTGGTATTGAACGATTTATATGGGAGAAAAATAAGCTATTATATTTTGCACCTTTAAATATTTTTTAATTTCTTTTAAGGTACTACCATAATAATTGTAGTAGAACACTATCACGTCCAAATGGAGAATACACAATGTATGAAATAAATAAACGAGAGATACAGGAAGCAATAGAAGCTGCTGACGTTGCACTTGAGCACCTCTTTAGAGCAAAGAAAAGCCTTTCAAGCGCTAGCGGCTGGGGGCTCTTTGATACACTAGGTGGTGGATTTATAAGTGGTCTGATCAAACATGCCAAGATGGGCGATGCAGAAGCAGAAATAAATGCTGCCAAGAAGGCTCTTGAAAGGTTCTCAAAAGAACTGCGAGATGTTCAAGGCTACTCTTCAATTCATATTAACGGACTTCTTACTTTTGGAGACCTATTCTGCGATGGTTTTCTTATGGATGTCATCGTGCAGTCACAAATTGGAAAAGCCAAAAGAGAATGTGAACAGGCAATAGAGAAGGTTACAAAAATAAAGCATGACTTACAAACAATGCTCAGATAAAAAGGAAGGTTATTTCATGGAGAAACTTCAATCAAAAATTGCAGAATATGTAGGAAATTATTCACGAAAGCATGGCTATCCGCCAACTGTTGAGGAACTCATTAGAACATTTGGGGTTCCTACCATCATATGTATGATGTTCTATATTTTGAATCTATTCAGGATCGGAATGGTAAGAAATTCCTTGTTCTTTGGTACAGGAAATTTAAAACTCATTCCTATAAAAACTAAGTAAAACGAATAATAGAAAAACCTCTGGAGAAAAACAATTCAAATGTCTCTCCAGAGGTTTTTATTATACATTTAATATTATTAGTTTGAAGAAGCTTCGCTTGCGGCCTCGGTAGACTCTTCAGCTGTAGCAGCAGATTCCTCTGTGCTTGCAGCATCATCGGAAGCTTCTGAAACAGAATCATCAGCAGACTCCTCTGTTCCTGTGATATCCAAAGAAACCTCTGCGGTTGCACCTTCTGCAGCTTCGCTTGATCCGCCAACCTTGCTATAGATGATAGAACCTGCGATTGCGGCAACAAGTGCGATAGCAACTATAATACTTGTAATCTTAGCAATCTTAACGTGCAGCTCATGCTTGGCAATCCTTGCCTTACGTCCTGCTTTTTCTTTTTTGTAAGCGTCGACTTTTTCCTGACTCATTTCCTTATTCCCCATTTCCTGGTGCAGTAATAAGATTGTCATACGATTCCATTTTTCTAACAATACAGGAATCTAAGACTTAATTACACCCGATCAATCCAAACAGCTATTTGTATAGCACAGTCTGGACATCAACTCTCCCAATACCTATAACTGCAACCATATTTCTTTTTTGTTAGACAAGAATATATTATACCCTAAATGTGATAAAAGTGTTATGAAAAGATAACAAAATACAAACAAAATCTCTGCTGATATGTGTAATGGATAAGGCGGTGAATATGTTGATTAATTGAACGCATTAATGATATGTTATTTTAGATTTTTAAATTTGGGAGGATACGATGAAAAGAAATTTAACAAGAATAGCAGCCGCTATAGGAACTGTTTTTATTGCTGCATCTCCTATTACTGCATACGCTGCAGAGGCTGACAATACTGATGAGCTGGTGATAAAGCTTGAAGATTTGAACATGGAAGTTGCTGTTCCTGATTTCTATGAATTTGTTTTTGATAGAACCCAGTCTTATCGCGGAGATCTGGGGGACTATGGCATAGATGTCAATGCTGCTATGGAGAGTCTTGAAGGCGCAAATACATTTTTTGAGGCTCTTTATATTGATAACGATTATTTCAGCGAATCTTATATGACCTACAACGTGTCAGATACAGACTTTAAAAATCTTAAAGTTTTGTCTGACGAAGATCTTGATCGATTTGGTAAGTCCGCAGCTGCTTCAGCGACCATGCAAGGTTATAAGAACAACCTGAAGGCAACATTTGATGGAGTATACAAGGACGGAAATGGAATACCTTATGTTAGCCTTCAGATGACATTTACTCATGATGAAAATGGCGATGGCACCTCTTACTGCCTGGGAACAATAGTTGATGGCAAGGGCTATTATTATTACACCAGGTCTTATGCACCAGAAACCACGATGGATTCTCTGAAGGAGTCTACAGAGGCGCTGGTTGAAGGCGTTACTTACTACAATGCATATAAGGCAGAGGAAGAAATGCTGGATAATGCGGCTGCAGAAAGCACCAGTACTCCACAAACTCTGACGCAGGACGAGTATGTTCAGGAGCAGCTTGACAGATTAAAAAATGATCCAAATAGCAGTAAGAAAATGGGCGATATTTGGAAAGAACAGGAAGAAGCACAGAAGAAAGCAAATATTTTCTTTCTTATAGGTAAATGGACAGCAAGAGGCTTATTAGTTGTATTTGTTATCATTATAATTGCTGTGATCAACAAGATTAAAACTAAAAAGGCTGAGAAACAGTGGTACAATGAACACGGAACCTATAATAACGATGATTCAAATGGAAGTTTTTGATTTATGAAGTTTTATTTTGCACCAATGGAGGGGATAACTCTTTATCCTCTTAGAAATATCCACCATGAAATGTTTGGTGGAACTATCGACAAATACTACACTCCGTTCCTTACGGCTCATCACAATTTCCATTTCAAGAAGAGGGAAAAGAGAGATGCCCAGCCTGAGTATATTGCCGGCTTTGAAAACTATGAAGAGCAGATAGTTCCTCAGATCATGGCAAACCGCCCAGATACTTTTCTGTGGGCGGCCAGAGAGATGAAAAAGCTTGGATATAAAGAAGTTAACATAAACCTTGGATGCCCAGCCGCCACTGTGACAAACAGCAATAAGGGAGCTGGACTCCTGACAGATACTGAGTATCTTGACAAGATGCTAGGCGATATTTTTATGGAATATGACAAGGATGTTCAAAGCGCTTCAAACGCAGATGCAAGGACACTTCCTGATATTTCCATTAAGACCCGCCTTGGTTTTACTGATGAAGCAGAGGCAGATTCCCTCATGCGTATTTATGCCAAATATCCGGTAAAAGAGCTAACTATCCACGCCAGAGTTCGTGAAGATTTTTATAAAGGTCAGCCAAGGCTTGAAGCTTTTAAAAGAGCTGCAGAAGTCTATAGAAACGAAGGCGGAAAGGCGGATATCTGCTACAACGGAAATATCTTTTCCGCAGATGACCTTGCAGGGCTTGATGCGACAATAAAATCAGAGAATATCTCCTCTGTGATGCTGGGGCGCGGCCTTTTGACAGATCCCGCTTTGGCAAGAGTTCTAAGCGGAGGCGATGCATTAAAGTCAGAAGAACTTAGAGAATACTTGAAAAGACTCTATGAAGAGTATGCTGAGTTCATTCCTGAAGAGAGAAATGTGATCTTTAAGATGCTAGAGCACTGGGCTTTTCTTCATGTTCACTTTGAGGACTGTGAAAGAAACCTCAAGCTAATCCGCAAGGCCCGCAGTAAGGGTGAGTACTTTGCAGCGGTTAACGCAATATTTCATGACTGTAAGTTTGTTTGATTTTTTGATGGCTGTTATCAGATGCTGTTCAAAATAATATGTGAATAAAAAAGAGGCTATTACCCGTAATCTTGTGATGAACGAGTAATAACCTCTTTTTGCATAATATAATTTTATCATTATACTCTCAAAGGAAAAAACTAGCTAAAGATGAGCTTTATTACTGGCATCTCTGCATGCTGATCCTGCTACCAGCAGCAACTGACTCGGTGATAAAGGCATTAGCTCCAATAACTGAGCCTTCGCCGATAACGGTTTCGCCGCCCAGGATAGAAGCACCAGCGTAGATAGTAACATTGTTCTGGATAGTAGGATGTCTTTTTACACCCTTAAGTGTCTGACCGCCTCTTGTGGAAAGACCGCCTATTGTAACTCCCTGATAAATCTTGACGTGATCTCCGATAATTGAAGTCTCGCCAATAACAATACCTGTGCCGTGGTCAATCATAAGATACTTGCCAATTGTAGCTCCGGGATGGATATCAATTCCAGTTCTGCTGTGGGCATACTCTGTCATCATGCGGGGGATAAGCGGCACCTTTAGAAGGTACAGTTCATGGGCTATCCTGTTAATTGTAGTTGCAAGAAGTCCAGGATAGGACAAGATAACTTCTCCTTTACTGTAAGCTGCCGGGTCGCCGTCGTAGCAGGCCTGAAGGTCTGTATCTACATATTCCCTTATTTTAGGAAGCTGTTTGAAAAACTCGTGAGTGATGCATCTTGCGCCGCACTCAAGAGTCTCATCAGAAGCATTTGCATACTCTGGACTATGATGAAAAGCAATTGCAATCTGCTTCTGCATGTTGTAAATAACGTCCTCAATGACAATAGATATGCGGTTACTGTCGTTGTAGCTCTTGTAAATCTTATCTCTTGAATATCCGGGATAAATAATCCTTAACAGCTTAACCACAATATCTTTTACCGCGTCCCTGTCTGGCTGGTTAAAGACATCCATCTGATCCACATCGCGGCCTTTGGTGTAGTCATCCAGGATCAGATCTACTATATTTTTTATCTCATTTTTTAATTCATCAGTGTTTTTCTTTGACTTGAAATCCATAATGATCTTCCTACCTATATTCAATATCTTCACCATGTTTTTGCCCAAAACCTAGGTATCTCTAGCGGTGAATGATTTTTTTATATTGTACCACAAAATCCATTGTGTAAAAGATAAATCTGCTGTTGGGAGTTATAATCTAATTCTATAAATGGTATCTCTACCTATAGATTGTGAAAACTAGTCCAATATGTTTTCTGTGTTTCTGAGGAAATAATTATTCTATAACATGAGTGTTTCCAATAAAAAAATATTTTTTCTCTAATATATTATAAGAAACATGTCGATAAATGTAGCGAGGGAATATATTTATATAGAATTGCGTTAAAGAAAAAAAGTTTTAGATTCACAAGAAGTCATATAAATCTGACAAAGGGATTTGTCATAAGGTACATGGATGTACACGTAATATAAGATTGTAACTGACGAAAGAATGTCGGTAACCTTTATAAATGTGGAGGTACATGTCCTATGATGAGATCACTTTGGTCCGCTGTTTCAGGCCTTAACACACACCAACTTGAGATGGATGTCATCGGAAATAATATTTCAAACGTAAATACAACAGCCTATAAATCACAGGCCACAGGTTTTCAGGATGTTCTTTATCAGACCATAAAAAGTGGTTCTGGTGCAGGACAGAATACTGGTGCCATAAGTGCTACTCAGGTGGGCCTTGGATCTAAGGTTAGTTCAGTATATACAAATATTTCAGCCCAGGGCTCAATGCAGACTACAGGAAATGCACTGGATCTTATGATCACAGGACCTTCATTTTTTATAGTAACTCCTGACAATGCAACCAGAAACTATAGTAGAGATGGTTCTTTTGCCATAGATGCAAACGGAGATCTTGTTACGCAAGGCAACGGATATTACGTAATGGGCGTAATGGGAGAAGGTGGAGTTACTAATGGAGCGACAGTAACCAAACTAAATGTCATAAACAGAGTTTCTGTTCCTGGCAAAAATCCGACTGATCCGGCCAGAATGATCGATTATATGGCGGGTTCGCCAACTACTCAGGCTTATTTTAAGGGAAATATCGATAGCGATGATCCTTCATTAAAAGAAGGAAAAGGCCTTGCTTTTGAAATCTATGGAAATGACGGTAAACCATACACTTTAAAATTTACAATTGATACAGCAGGGGACGAAGATCCGAGTACATTCAATCTTAATTTGGATTCTGTTATAGATGAGGACGGTAAAAAAGTAACGGTTGACCAGTTTGAGCCTATAAAGCTTGAATATGATAAGCATAATGGAAGACTGACAAGTGGAGACAATGTCCAGATAAACGTAAGCGGCGAGGGTGCTAATATAGGCAGCTTTAATCTTGACCTTTCAAACACCACCAATTTTGCAAGCTCAATGTCAGGTCACAATTCAACTATTTACGCTTACAAGGGCGATACCCAAGGATTAAACAAAGGTTATCCAGAGGGAGAACTTACTCAGATTTCATTCGGAACCGATGGTTCTATATATGGAAGATATTCTAACGGCCAGACGATTAAGAAAGGACAGATTGCAGTAGCCGAGTTCAACAACGCTATGGGTCTTGAAAAAGTAGGCGATAATCTGTATGCTGCCTCACTTAATTCCGGAGCTGCACAGGTTATGGATGTAACGACTGATGGTGGATATATTAACAGCGGAGTGTTAGAGGCCAGCAATGTTGATCTTGCAAAAGAGTTTACAGACATGATCACAACGCAAAGGGGATTTCAAGCAAATAGCCGCGTAATAACGACATCTGACGAGCTTTTACAGGTCCTCAAAGGCCTTAAAAGATAATGGTAAATAGTATAAAAAATGTATAAAGTTTTTATAAAAAATGGAAACTGTGTAAATTTTTACAATGTTATGAAATTTTGAATCGTAGAGCTGGACTGGTGTTCAGCTCTTTTATATTTGGAAACTGTGAAAAAACTTTGAAAAAGTAGTTGTATTTCATTTCGCTAAGGTATATATTAGGCTTACACGGCGAGAAATAATCTTAGCTAAACACTAGATAATATTAACTTAAAACAGTTAAGATTCATACTTAATATAAAGGCAAAACCATCGGAAGATGGTGACGCAAAGCTAAAGGGTCTTAAGCACTTTTTTGAGTGCCAGATAGCCAGTTGCTGGTGTCATTTTTGACACTAAGATGATGGCCGAACTGTTAGAAGTAATTCCCACAGACGGTCTATTTTTTTGGAGAAATGAAAGTACATGGTAGTTCATGGATGAACGGTCTGCATTGGTTATGCGGACTTAGTACAAGGAATTATTTTTTTGTGACTGGAATTTAAGCTTTGCGAGGCCTTTTTATTACTATTGTTGAGGTATCTACGCGAAGTTTGTCTGCGATAGATACCTTTTTTACGTTTGAAGGGCAGGGAAAATGGCAGAACTGAATCTTAAGAAGCTGAGCAGAGCAGAACTATTAGAGATGATGATCTCTTTTTCCGAGGAAGCGGAGGCTGCCAAGCAGCACGAAGCAGAACTCAAGGAAGAGTTAGAAAAAGAAAAAATGATACTCCAGCATGATTTCGCTGAAGAGAGAGCGCAGATGCTAAGGAACTTCGATGAAGAAAAGGCGGAGATGAGAGCCAAGTTCAATGAACAGAAGGCTCAGATGCAGGAGAAATTTGACAAGGATATAGCAGGACTCAAGGCAAGGCTTGAGAGAGAAAAGGCTCAGATGCAGGAGCAGGTGGACGACAAGCTCTTTAAGATGGAGAATTCGCAGTCTCTTGCTGAGGCTTCCATCAAGCTTGGAGGCATCATGGAGTCGGCTCAGAGAGCAGCAGATCTTTATGTCAGCACTTTGAAAAAGAGTGCTGAGGCTGAATACAAGGAACTTATGCTGGAGATAGAAACTTCAAGGCTCAAGGTTAAGAGAGCAGAGGAGATTCAGCTTAAGAAAATTGCCGAGAAGGCAGGCAAGACAGTTGAGGAAGTTTTGGAAGAAGCTTCTGAGAGCGAGAACAAGAATGACAGGCAGGAAGAAATTCCTGTGGATATAACAGAAGCAGCGAGGGAGAAGACAACAAAGGATAAGACATCAAGGAAAGCGACAGTAGAAAAGTCAACATCAAGGAAAACAACTGCTAAAAAAACTACAGAAGATAACATCAAGGAAACCAGGAAGAGTACCTCTGCAAGAAAGAAAAAAGATGAGTGATACACAAAACCTTAAACCTTCGATAGATGAACTGAGGAAGGAACTTAAAAGGGAAAACAGCAAAAAAGAATACCGTAAGGTTCTGCGCAACACACTTATAGTTGTGGTTTTTGTGGCAGCTTTAGCGGTTCTTGTATCTAGCTTTTTTGTTACAGTTTTGAAGGTTACAGGAGACAGTATGACTCCTACACTTGAGACGGGGCAGATAGTCATAGCCCAGAACAGCAAGGAGTTTGAGGTAGGAGATTTACTGGCGTTCTATTATAACAACAAAGTTTTGGTAAAAAGAGTTATCGGTTCCCCGGGAGACTGGGTGAACATCGATGAAGATGGTAAGGTTTCAGTTAACGGAGTTGAACTAGTTGAAGATTATGCATCAGATTTTAGCTTGGAGCCCACTGACATAACATTTCCATATCAGGTTCCCGAGAACAGATGGTTTGTTTTGGGAGATCATAGAAGCGTGTCCATTGATTCAAGATCAAGTGTTGTAGGATGCGTGACCAAGGAACAGCTGATCGGCAAAGTGGTATTTAGGGTATTTCCATTCAGTGAATTCGGTGGCCTGTGAAGATACATGCATAGAAAACTTAGTTTGAGGTAATGAAGCATGCGCAAAGTTGACGAGAATCGCGCACAAAACTACATAAAGAAGCACCGCGGTAATAGGAGATGGATGGCCTTTGCTTTGTGTGTTTCGATTTTTACTGGAACGGTAACGCTTTATCTTTTGAACAAGCCTGCAACAGCTATGACAGAAGACGGAGCCAAGCAGGTGGGGCTTGTACTAGAAACTGCGGATGACGATTTTGAAATGGGTCTTATCGAGCAGATGAATGCTGACAAAGCTGCTGCTCAAGAAGATACACAGGTAACAGAATCATCTGACGAGATTGTTACCTTAGATGTTTCAGAACTAGGTAGTGAAGATGCTGCTACTGAAACTTCTAAAACCTGGGAGGAAATTATTGAAGTTATTCCGGAGGATGAAACTGGGGCAGATGCTTCTATCTCAGCTTCGTCCGAGGATGCTTCAGATGCTTCATCTTATGTTTCATCAGATGAAGAGAGCACAGACGCTTCCACAAACGCTTCCTCTGAGGAAGGTAAGATTGTTAAAAAGATAAATGCTGAGGACGTTAAAGATGTTGTCCTTACAGCAAGATTTATAGATGCACAGGGTCAGGAAATAGCTGACAGCTACGAGTATTTGATAGAGTCTGAGGATGGCAAGGCTGATCTTACAAAAGAGGCAAAAGAGATAGAGAAATACTTCTACCTGAATGCAACCATTGATTCCAAAAAGGTTGTAAGCCTTGAAAAGAAGACTGCTAAGGCAGAACTTATCACAGATGACCAGGAAGATTTAGATGAGAACGCGCAGACAGATACAGCTGCAGCATTCTCAGTAAGCACTGATGAAGAAGAAACTTTAGAAGACTCTCTTACATACACCTACTATGTTGCCAAGACTTCTGATGGTCAGGAAATAGAAATCGAAGAAGATACTGATCTGGTATTTAACTATGTTGCAGGAAATACCAAGGAAGAGTTCGTATATCAGAATGATGAAGTGACTGTAACGGTCAAGCTCTCCAAGCCAGGAATCCTTCCTGAGGGGGCAGAACTTTCTGTTAAGACCCTGGATAAGGAAACAGAAGGTTACAACTACGCAGCATATATAGATGCACTCAACGAAAATGCCAACAAGATAGCAGCTGCAAATGGTGCTGCTGAGGCAATTGAGTATACAGACAACAATACAGTTCTTTTTGATATCGCCTTCATGTATGAGGATATCGAGTATGAACCTAAGGACGGTTCAGTTTCAGTATCAATCAGCTTTAATAACAAGCAGCTTTCTGATGGTCTTGGAACAGAGAACTCCGATGAAGTTGCGCTGGTTCACCTTCCTGTTGCAGAAGAGATCATGCAGGAGCTTGATGCAACAAGCGATGCTACTGACATAACAAGCTCAGACATCTCAGTAGAGATTTTTAAAGAGGCTGAGGTTGAGCTTTTAGATAACAAGGACGTTGTGTCTTTTGAGACAGAGTCTTTCTCAGTTTATGCAGCAATCAAATATACAGATGATGGCAGGAGCTGGGTTGGTAATCAGGAATATAGAGCCAAGGAAATCATAAAAGGTCTTGGTGATGCAACTTATTTCGGTGTAGTTGCTGATACCTATAACGGTGGAAACAACCACAGTGAGGCTAACATTGCGGTAAGAGAGATTACTAATATTCAGAACTTTACTATTGGTATTTCTACAAAAGTGTTCTACAGCCTTGATGAGTATAAAATCACTGTTTACAAAGTAGTTGATGGCTCTCCTAAAGAGGCAACATTTAAGTTTGCTATGTATTCTGACCCTGATGGCAAGAACAGGATACCTGGGACAGAGTTTTCTATTACTACAGATGCTAATGGTAAAGGACAATATACAGCTGATTACGGAGAACTGTTAAAGACAGGTAAATATCCAAGATTATATGTATTTGAGCTTAATGAAAATGATGAAGCTGTCATGGAAGGCGGACTTGCCGGTAAATATGAAGTAAGCTATGGCGGCAATTCAGCGGAAGCGCCTTCAGATACAGTTGGATCCTTTGCTGATAACTATGTTGAGACTGTTGGACTTGGAAGTTACACAGCAGAGTATGTTCTTCAGAAGGTCGATGGAGCAACTATTTACTATCCAACTTCCGGGAATTCTTATGTTGGAGTTACATACCATCAGAATCAGGTATATGGCAGAAAAGCTGATGGCACCTATGGTTGGACTAACTACGTATACACTGAATATACTGGTAAGGTAATGCCTGTAAGTGCTTCTGGTATGCGTAATACTGCAGGTGAACTATCCAAGAATCTTGTATATGCTGCTAATTATGCGGATGTTGAAGTTGTTAACATTGTAGCTACCAAGGAATATGGAGACCTTCAGACTGACCTTAGTACCATATACTTCAAGGATGCAAAAGATCCTAACAACTACGCAGTAAATACTGGATTTAAGCTTGATGAAAATAAGCTTATCGTGATCAATGTTGATCTTACAGGAACCAAGAATTATACACTTAATAAATTTACCTATAACGGAGAGGGAACTGGTGACTGGAGTCAGGCAGCCAACCACGTTGTGATAAATCTTGTTGAGAAGGATTCAAGTGGCAATTACGTTCCATTCAAGGGAACAGTTAATACGGATATTCTTTCAGGAACTCTGATTGCTCCTGATGCGACGATAAATGTATACGGTTCATACAGTGGAACAATCATTGCAAACAGAGTAAACAAGTACTGTGAAATCCACAAGATGGATCTTAGAAGCTATCTTGATTCCTCAGCGACATTTGAGATTACTAATAAAGGACTTGAGAATCATCCATTTGAAATTGTTGCTTACAAGTATGTGGATAATCAGGAGCCCGATCCTAATCAGGTTTTCTCTTTTACACTGAGATACTACCAGGCATGGGCTGATCACTGGGCTACTATAGATAGCAATATTCAGAATGTCGGAGATACTATCAAGTACACAGTAACCAATCCGGCAGATAGTCCGTTCTATATGCTTTATGGTGCTGATCAGGTGTACTATTTCCTTCTGACTGAGAATGATACATCCAAGGACTATGAGAAAGACGAGAGCGGAATTCTTGTAAAGGTTAAGTTTTATCCCAAGAAAAATGCTTCGGATGTGGTAGAAAAAGAGATAGAAGAGATTTGTTATTACAGACTATCCAAGGATGAAGTAAGCAATGCTATTAAAGGCAATCCTTCTGGGTATGCAAACAATGCTCATCGCATGAATGCCCAGAATGAGTCAAAGATAGGCCATCCATCAGGTAAGGAAGCCTTCTATAACATCAGCAAAAATGCAACGATGCTTAGAATCCACAAGATGGTTGTTAATGACTTTGGATCAGGCTTTGTAAGAGATGCTACAGGAACAGCTCTTTTATCAAATGTTAAGTTCCGCATAACCAATAACGAGACCCAGGACTACATTGTCTTTACAGGATTTACCGGAAGAGCCAATAGTAAGGGAGTTGCTACTGAGTACGATGGAAAGACCCATCAAGAAACTGGCAAGAAATATGATGTAACCTACAACCAGAGTGCACAGTGGACTATTGAGGGACTTAAGGCAGGAACATATACAGTAGATGAGGTGGCAGATGGCCTCACATTTACTTATGATCCGAATACAAATACCAGCACAGTAATAGATAATGAGCATCATCTGTATCGTGTAACAAAATACGATGTGACAATTGATGGTGATGCCAATAGTAGTTCTTATGGTACTGGCGGTAATAATTTACGTAAAGTTTTCTCCCGCGACCTTTATGGTAAGCGAGATGAAGCACCATCCGATGTTAAGGTTGGAAGCGGAGCAATACAGACAGTTCAGGTATGTAACTACTACAGTATCCCTGTTGGACCAATACAGGTTACCAAGAACTTCTCTGGTGGAAAGTGGCCAGAAGGCCAGAGCTTTACATTTAACATTGAGGGATATGGTTATATTTCTTATAACTCAGAGGGACAGGAGATTGATACGGCTGTACTTGGAGCTCAGCCAATGCCTGAGAGAACTGAGGTAAGCGTATCATCCGCTAATGCCCAGTTTGATGCAACGACTGGACAATATACAGCTATAGTAGACTTTGGCTCTATACCGTTTAAGTATGAAGGATGGTATTACTACAAGATTACTGAGCAGAATACCGGAGTAAATGGTGTTAAGTATGACTCAACGACCTACTACTTAAAAGTCCATGTAACCAAGAAGTACACTCAGTTCAACAAGACTTACAAGTATAGCAATATGACTCTTCCGGAGAGTTATCACAATCCTACAGGTAACTCAGAGGAGACTGTAACAGTAGTTGAAGATTTCTGGTACCTGGGAGCTGATATCACCTATGCAACAGATGGTTCCTTTACAAATCAGGTTGGTCAGTGTGAGCTATACCTGGGAATTGGACCTGATACATCACTTCAGTTCTTGAATGACTTCGGTCAGATATGGACAATAGGTGCTCTTAAGGATATAGCCTTCAACAACTCGCTTGTTGGTAATCTAACAGTAAGTAAACAGTGGCTTGATCAGGATGGCAATGAAAATTCAGCAAGTCATACGTCACTTACGCTATATATCTGGCAGAGAGTAGTTGGAACTAAAAAGTGGAAACTGTATGAAGGCACTACAATTCAGCTTTCTGCAACTAATAACTGGACACAGACTGTAGAGAACCTTCCTCTTACTGATGAGAAGGGCCGTCAATATGAGTACTGTGTAAAAGAGCCGGATGAATACTTATCCACATTCCATGTGACTTACACCTACCAAGGAGTAGCTGTAGATGGTAATGCCCAGAAAAAGATAAAGGTTGGCTCAGATAGCCAGAGAGATACTGGATACGTGATGAACCTTGGAAATGATAATAGCTATGGATCAGTAACTATTACAAACAAGGCCATCAGCACATACGCACTTCCTTCTACAGGCGGTGTTGGAACAATTCCTTTTGCTACATCGGGTATTTTGATGATCACACTTGCATTTATTGGAATGCTACTTGTTAACAAGAGGAAGAAAACAATTATTTAAGGTTTTAGAATCGCGAGATTTTAAATACAACTAGTTAGAAAACTAAAACACAAGATTCAAAGGAGAGAAGAAATGAAAGGATTTAAGAAGTTACTCACAGGCATACTTGCAGCAACTATGATCATGGGCGCAAGTATCACAGCAATGGCAACAGACGCACAGACAACAGCAACTACATCTATCACTATTACTAACGAGAACAACAATAGTGGTGAAGTTGCAAAAATCACTTATGATTACTATCAGATTTTAAAGGCTGATGTAAAGAATGTATCAAATGATGGTGCATTCCAGACAGGAACAGCAGCTTATTATGTAGAGAGTGAAACACTTGCAGATCTCTTAACTAAGACAGGTCTTTTCACAGTAACTAAGTCAGCAGATAACTCTCGTTGGAATGTTGAGCTTACAGATAGCAAGACAACAGCTTCTGATATAGTTGAAAAGCTTAACACAGAGGAATTCAAGAAGGCAGCTTCTGCACACGGCACATTCGATAACTTAGGTGCAGATAACAAGGCTACAAAGACAGCTACAGTTTCAGTTGAGCCTGGTTATTACCTTGTTCTTTCATCACTTGGAACAAAGGCAGCTTTACAGACACTTGGTAACGTAACAATCAACGAAAAGAATGAATATCCTACAGTTACTAAGGAAGAGGATAGAAAAGTTGATTCAATGTTTGATACAAAGACACCTATCAACTATACTGTAACAGTTAAGATTCCTGCTTCTGTAGAGAATAAGGACATTGTAGTTTATGATAAGGCTACAGTTGGTCTTACAATCAACCCAGCTGTAACAGCCACAGTTGATAATGTAGCTCTTACAGGCACTTATGCTTGGTCAGTTTCAGAAACTACAGATACACACGTTATTTACAGCCTTACAATTGACAAGGCAGTTGTTACAGCAAATGCAGGAAAGACAATTGTTCTTAAGTACACAGGTACACCTAATGAGAAGGCAGTAGTTCTTGTTCCTGAAAAGAACACAGCTTATATCAAATATGACAACTATACATCAGCTGAGACAAAAGAAGTTACAGTTGTAACTCTTGGATTTAATATCCTTAAGATTGACGGAGTAGATAAGAAGCCTCTTACAGGTGCTGAGTTTACACTTTGGGATGCAGAAAAAGGTGGCAATGAGATCAAGCTTGTATGGGATGCTAAGGCAAACGCTTACAGAGTTGCAAATGCTGAGGAAGCAGCAAAAGCAGTAAATGTAGCAGTTGACGAAAATGGTGAGGCTACTATCATTGGTCTTGATGCTAAGCAGTACTACCTTCAGGAGGAAGTTGCTCCTACAGGATATAACCTTCTTACAGTAAGAAAGCCAGTAACAGTATCAGAGACAACTGAGCTTCAGACAATTACAGTTGAGAACAACTCAGGTTCTGTTCTTCCTTCAACAGGTGGCATCGGAACAACTATCTTCTACATCTTTGGTGGTGTACTTATCCTTGCTGGAGTAGCTTACTTCATCCTTCGCAGAAAGGCATTGGCTGAGTAATCGACCCGGTTATTGAAAAAAGTTAATTTGTTTTATTAGTTTTGACGATAAAAATATATATTTGAATCTTGTTTTGCTGTATTTTCCGAAAGAGCCGGGGCTCTTTCGGGAAGTACAGATTTGATTCAAAAAAGTTTGTTTTATCGCTGATGGAATTAGGATGAATAAAAAGCTTAAAAAGCAATTACCAAACATAATATTTGGGCTGATTTTTTTGGCGGGACTTGCGATATTCCTGTATCCTTCAGTTAGTAATTACATCAATTCAAAAAATCAGAGTAGAGCGATATCCAATTATGAAGAGGCCATGGCAGCCATTTCTGAGGAAGACTACACCAAATTCTGGCAGGCTGCTGATGAATACAATAAAGAGCTTGCTTCAAAGCCTTTAAACTTCAAGCTTACTGATGAAGAAAAGGCCAAATACGAAAGTATACTTGATCCTACGGGAACAGGTATCATGGGTTATATAGAAATTGAAAATATTGGAGTAAACCTTCCAATTTATCATGGAACAGAGGAAACTGTTCTGCAGGTGGGAATAGGACATCTTGAAGGTACCTCTTTTCCTACGGGCAAGACTAGTACACATGCTGTGCTATCAGGACACAGAGGACTTCCATCCTCTAAACTTTTTTCAGACTTAGATCAGATGATAGTGGGAGATACATTCCTGCTTCATATACTTGATCAGACTTTTGCCTATCAGATAGATCAGATAAATATTGTATTACCAGAAGAAACAACAGATCTTGCGATAGTAGATGATAAAGAATATGTCACGCTGGTAACCTGTACACCTTATGGTGTGAATACCCATAGGCTCCTTGTGAGAGCAAAGCGTGTTGATTATAATGAAGAAACAAAGCTTATTGTTCCGGCAGATGCTACAAGATATGGAAATATAGTGGTAGCACCATTTATCGGAGCACCTATACTATTGATTGCTTTTATAGCATATATTATAGTTACATCCAGGTGGTTTAGGCGCAGAAAGAAAAAGAAGGCTTAAACTACGATTATGAGGAAGCTTTTATGAATATGAAACTATTGTGGCGAAAATTGAATATACCAGCTTTTTTACTGGTACTTGCCTTGTTTATATTGGGGCTGCCGCTTCAGGTAAGCGCTAGAGGTCTTATTGATCTTTCTGTTCCTGGAGATTTATCCCTTGTGTACAGATGTGAAGAGACTGAGGGCAGTAGTAACTTTGTTACTATTTCCGGCGCTGATGTAAGTATTTATAAAGTGGCCGATATTAGTGCAAATGGTGAGTTTACTCTTGTAGATACTTACAGTAATATAAGTAATTTCCCTGTTACGGATCTTAATACTATTAAGAGTCAGGATACATGGAAAGAGATTTCTACATCAATTGGTGGATATATATATCAGAATAATGTAACTCCTTCTTATACTGTTACTACTGATGAGAGTGGTCTTGCTCATTTCCAGGGCATAGAACTTGGATTATACTATGTAGGCGGTGTTACAAGACGAGTTGATGATTGTATTTATTCATTCTCATCTTTCCTTGTTTCTGTACCAGGACTTGACGAGAATGATGAGTGGGTCAATCCTGTATATGATGTAATTGGACTTGTAAAGTGTAGCAGGACTTACCTTCCTCACGAGATTACTTATGAACTGCTAAAGACTTGGGATGATGCAGGCTATGAGAACTATAGACCAGCATCGATCACAGTGCTTATCTACTGCGATGGAGTTCTTTTTACAGAGGCAACTCTTGATCAGAGTAATAACTGGAGATTTACATGGACCTACGAAGAAGGTCATGAGTGGACCTTTGCCGAGATAATAAATGGCAATATTCCTTATACTAATTCAGTAACTGTTAGCGGAACTACCTTTAGGATTACTAATACTTATAATCCGCCTGAGACTCCGCCAGAGACACCAGAAACACCAGATACTCCTGGTGAGCCAGAACTTCCTACACTTCCTGAAGTTCTCGGCGCTATAAGAGATCTGCCAGAGGTTTTAGGAGCAAGAAGGCTTCCTCAGACAGGCCAGTTGTGGTGGCCAGTACCTGTTCTTTTGATAGTTGGGGTGATATTTATATTCAAGGGAATCAGGACAAACAGTAAAAATGCTTAAAATATAGAACGCTATTGTGGGGAGAAATTCTTACAATGGCGTTTTGCGTTTACTATAGAAAATAGGAGATTGTTTTGAAAAAGAAATCTGGATACATATATATTGCTGTTGGAGCCCTGCTTATTATTCTGGCAGCTGTTATAGTAAATAGTAATCTAAAGGAAAATGCTGATGCTGGAGATGCATCGGATGAATACCTGAGCGGAGTTATAGCACAAATGCCGGGTACAGTACTTAATTTTTCTGGAGACATGCCAGTTGTGGATGTTGATGGACACAGCTTTATTGGCACAGTACAGATTCCGGCTTTGGGACTTCTTTTACCAGTTCAGAGCGAGTGGGACAGTAAGGCTGCAAGATATGCTGTGTGCAGATATAAGGGCTCTGTGTACGACAATGATCTTATTATTGCCGGACATAACTATACTGAGCATTTCGGAAATCTCAATCAGCTTAGTACAGGTGATGATGTTATTGTCACAGATATGAATGGTCGAAGCTTTTATTATAAGGTAGCAAATATTGAAACTCTTGGAGCTTACGATGTGGATGAGATGGAAGCTGGAGAGTGGGACCTGACTCTTTTTACCTGTACTATAGGAGGCGCAAATAGAGTTACAGTAAGGTGCGAAGCAACAGGTGAGATGACAGAAATCGGAGAAGTGCCTGATGTTATTGACGCTGCGGAAAAGAGTAAACATATCAGGAAGTGACTTTTAGAGTTATATAGTCTCAAGTATTTAAAGTAATTTTATATGGATATATTATATGGAGTAGCTGTCAAAGAATTTTTTGTCGTCTCCATCATTTGTATATAAAGCAATTAATCATCTGATCCGATATAATAGATATAGAAAATTCCTAATATTCATAGAATTTTTAGCACTCTCGAGTGGACAGTGCTAATTTTCGTGATATAATGACTATACAGAAGGAGTAACTGTCATTGTACCTGTTTTAGAGATATCTTTTACCGGGTATGATAGATTTCCAAGGAGAGGAGATGATGCATTGTGATTATAGTTAAGATGAATGAGACAACTGTAGAATGTAGTATCGCAGCATCAGAACTTCATGAAATTGGTCTTACTCCAGAGGCAGTTATAGAGGGCGCAGAGAACACGACTTCCTTTTTTGCCCAGCTGAATAAAGAGGTTGGAGCGCAGCTTGATTATGATCCCGAGACTGAGGTCATGATGATGAGCAAGAACATGATGATGGATGGAAGCGTGCGTATCTTTGCTGTTAAGATGAGTAATCAGGATATTCAGAAGGCAACAGACCGCATCAGAGGCGCTGCCGAGACTATCCTTAAGATGCTGACTCAGGAGAGGGTAGACGAGATCAAGGCCAAGACTGGCAGGGATAAAGGTGTTGCCCTCAATGAGGTTATTACTAACGTAACAGATACCATCAACAGGATTTATGGCAGAGATGCGGAACTTGATAGCGGCATGGAAGGCACACAGGCCATGTACCAGCCCCTTACAGAATATGCCCGCTATATGATGGAGTTTGACGAGTTTGAAGAGGCCAAGAGATTTTCCAAGGTTGTTCAGAGGCTTCCAATCGTTGATTCAGCTCTTTATAAATACAAGGGGCGTTACTATATGTTGGCAGGGCTCATGTCTGCTGATGAGAGCATTATTTATGAGATGAGAAGAGCAGGTGTTGAGTATTCCCAGATGCTTACTGTTAATTCGCCTGAGGCTATGTTCATAGCTGAGCACGGAGATTGCATCATTGGAGAGGATGCGATAGTACACTTATCAGACCTTGTTAGATGAGACAGACCTACATGGAGAATAAACTTACAGTTTTTAATTTTACAGGTGTTTATGAATCAGAGAGCTTTTATCGAGGTGATAAAGGCTCTTATCTTTGTGATTTTCTAGATCTGAAGAATATATCAGGTACCAACTGTTTTTGTGATGACTTTGCAAGGGAACAGATTCGCGGTCTCATAGCTTCAAAGGGCATCAGCCCAAATGGAATCCACTTTATCGATAATGGGAATTATCACTATATGTCGGCCATTATGCTGGAGCAGGTAAAAGAGCCATTTTCCCTTGTGGTCCTAGATCACCATCCGGATATGCAGGCCCCGATGTTTGGAGATATTTTATCCTGCGGCGGCTGGGTTCTTGATGTTATCGAGAAAAACGAATTTGTCCGGGATATTCACGTTATTGGTGCTGATAGGGGGCTAATAGATAAGCTTGATGAAAACGCTCGAAACAGGGCTTTATTTTACGATTCAACAAAGGGAGTAGATCCTCAGTACCCAGTGTATCTTTCAATTGACAAGGACGTATTGACAACGGACGAGCTTATTACCAACTGGGATCAGGGGCAAATGTCAGCGGATGAGCTTTTATCTTTTGTAAAAGAGATGCTTTCTACTCGAAATGTGATTGGTGTTGACGTATGCGGCGAATGCGCTCCTGATCAGGAGGGAATATCAGTGGATACTGAGATTAAGCGAAATGATAAATTCAATATTAGGTTACTAAAAGAAACGTAATATAGTATAATATGATATAGGTGTCAAAAGTCAAAATGCGTACATGCTTGCATGTAGAGGATGGGGAATATGGAGAAAAGATTCAGGGAATATCTCAAACACTTTGAAAAGCTCGATTATGATGTTCTTTCCGATGAGGAGATAATGGATGAAAAGACAAATCTCCAGGTTAAGACTTCTATTTTGCACCAGGAACTTGTCAGAATCCTTATTGGAATCGTTGGTTTTCTTATCTGCGCCAGTATTTTTTTGTCAGCAGGACTTCTTGGAGGAAAAATTATTAGCTTCTGTTTGGCCGCTATTATGGCTGTTTTGGCGGCTTACATGACCATGAGATACAAGATTATTGCAGATGTTATAAAAAAATTAGAGATGTTTGTAGACAAACTCTCAATGTTGTGATAATATAATTTTTGTCGCTCGCAGGAGTGGCGGAATGGCAGACGCGCATGGTTCAGGTCCATGTGTTGGCAACAACATGAGGGTTCAAGTCCCTTCTCCTGCACTAGATTCAACTAGAGCGGCTGCGAATTCAATATGGTTTGCGGAAGTGTCGGAATTGGCAGACGAGCAAGACTAAGGATCTTGTGATGCTTACATCGTGAGGGTTCAAGTCCCTTCTTCCGCACGAAACAAAAGGATCAACTCGAAAGAGTTGGTCCTTTTTGTTTTGTGCGGAAGGGGACTCTCACCCAGCAGCTTCGCTGCGTGGGTTTCCTGGCAAAAGCTGCGCTTTTGTCAGGACTAGGTGCCTGCGGCACCGTCGCAAGTCCCTATCTTCCGCGTTGCTACATACTAGGCTCGAAAATACCTCGCCAAGTGCTCTGCTCAAAGTCCCATCTCGTCAATTCTGCCGCAGTTCCATCTTCCTTGGTAGGATCGCACAGCCAAAATGGACCACTGACTCCGTCCCCAGGTACCATTCTGGCTACTTCTGCACAGGGGGAAAATATGGTATTATACAATAGTTGAAATTTGATTAAATGAGGTTTTGCGGGATGGATTTTTTTTCGCTGGCATATATATTATTTGTTTTAATAGCACTTATTTTTTACTACCGACTGCCTGAGAGGTTTCAGTGGGTAGTTTTGCTGATAGCCAATATTTCTTTTTATCTGATCTGTGGCAAGTGGAACATCATTTTTATTCTGATAACTTCACTTAGCGTGTGGCTTGGAGGCAGAAAACTAAGTGATTTGTCAGCGCAGCACAAGGTTTTAAAGAAGAACAAAGAGCTTACCAAAGAGGATAAGAAGGCTCTCAAGAATAGATTCCAGAATAAAAAGAGGCTTGTACTCTGGCTTGTTCTTATTCTTAATCTTGGAATACTGGCGCTTATCAAGTACTTCAAGGTATTTACTCCTGTTACAGGGCTGCTTCTTCCTCTTGGAATTTCTTTTTATACCTTTCAGGCAATCAGCTATATTGTCGACGTTTATGGGGATAAGTACCAGGCGGAAAAGAACTACTTCAGATTTCTCTTGTTCGTATCCTTTTTTCCACAGCTGATCCAGGGACCCATCAATAGATATGACAAACTAGGGGAGCAGCTTAAAAGAGCCCATAAGATAGATGGCGAGAGGGTAAAGAAGGCACTTATGCTCATTCTTTATGGCCTGATGAAAAAGTATGCCATTGCAAATATGCTTGTAGACAGCATTGAGGCTGTGATCAGTTCACCAGTTGATGTTGTGCCAGGTGCGCTTATTGCCTTTGCAATACTTATGTATTCCGCTCAGCAGTATGCGGATTTTTCAGGCGGTATTGATATAGTGCTGGGAGTGGCGCTTTTATTTGATCTTGAGATGATGCCAAACTTCAGACAGCCATATTTTGCCACATCTTTGGGAGATTTCTGGAGAAGATGGCATATTTCTCTTGGAGCATTCATGAGAGATTATGTTTTCTATCCTTTTGCGCTTTTAAAGCCTATGCAGAAGTTTGGAAAATGGTGCAGCAAGCACTTTGGAAATCACTTTGGAAGAGTGCTTCCTGCTGGAATTGCCAATATCCTGGTATTCTTCCTGGTGGGCCTGTGGCATGGAGCAGAGAGTCACTACATTTGGTGGGGACTTTATAACGGTATCGTGATCGCCCTTAGCGATCTTTTAGAGCCTGCATTTAGCAAGGTTTTCCCTGCACTTCATATTAAGAGTGACAGTAAGGGAGTACATATATTCAGGATCATCAGAACCTTTATCATAGTTAATATTGGCTGGTATTTTGACAGGATTGAGGACTTTGGCCAGTGCATAGCAAGCCTTGCAAGAACAGCCTTTCATTTTAACCATGTAGAGTTTATGTGGAGTTTTGGAAATGTGCTCCTTAATCCAAATGCTGCCGATTCCTCATATGTTCTTGGAGGAATGGCCCTGGCAACAATTTCCTGCATCATCGTGTTTGTGATCAGCGTATTGTTTGAGAGTGGAGTGGACGTTTTTGGACCAGCTTCATCACGGAAAACTGAGACGCATGAAACTAGCGGAGCAACTGGAGCAATTACAAAAGTGGAAAGCGCAGACAATTCTGTGGATATTCGCAGGATTTTCCTGTCACTTTTATTTATCTTTTTGATATTTATATCCTTTGTATTTATGACCTCAACAGGGGGATTTTTGTATGCGAATTTCTAATAAAGTAAAGGGTGCGGCCCTGTTTCTTGCCTTGTTCCTGGCGGGAAATGCCGCTTTATCTTTTGCCCTTAGACCCTATAGTGGATCTGGGGCCGAGATGTGGAGGGGCTTTAATAAAAAAAGTGACGTAGACATGGTCTTTGTTGGCTCATCCCAGTGTGTATGCGATATAAATCCAGCCGTTGTAGACGAGGTTACGGGCCTTTCTTCCTACAACATGGGAACCAACATGCAGTCAATTCAGAGCTCATTTATAGCGATTAAAGAGGCTGTTAACAGGAAAAATGTGAAGTCAGTAGTTCTTTTGATTGATCCCCAGACTCTTGAAATGGAGAGGGGCAGCAACTTTAGGGCTGAGCAGTGCTTTGTGAGAAACTTAAGTGATACTCTTCCTGTGTATGACAGATTTAGGACTATGAGTATTGTTTTTGACTCAGACTTTTTTACCAAACCTTATTCTATCAGCTACTTTTTCCCATGGACCTACGACAGAAGTTCCAGTATAGGCCTTAACATTAAGGAAAAAATAGAGGGCCGGGTTCTAAATCCTGATGAACACAGGGACGAGAATGGCTATAGCCCATCGGATGTTGTATATAGCACTGATTTTGTTCAGTCTGGTATTGAAAAGGCCAAGGAGTGGAGTCTTGAACATACGGACCTTCACGTTTTAAAAACTATTCCTGAGAATCTTGAGACGTTAAAAGATATTGCTTCATTTTGCAATAATCAAGGCGTGAAGCTCTATGTGGTATCTCCGCCGGCTTTAAATAATTTTACCTACTATGATTATTTTGGATATGTCGAATTTACAGAAACTGTGAGGGATACACTTTCTGAATATGGTTTGCAGTATTATGATCTTGCACTTCTAAAGGATGAGTATTTCGAAACACTCAGTCTGGGAAATTATAGAGATATCGGCCATATGAACAATACTGGCTCAACAACATTTTCAAAGATCATTGGAAACTTTATCCTGGATTCAGATAAGGACAAGGATATTAGCTATATGTTTAAGGAGTTGTATTACTGATGGGTAACAGGTATTACAGAAATGTACTTGAATTATTGGAAGAGCGCTTTAGACAGACTCCGGATGCTATTGCATTTGGCGATGATAAAAGAGACATCACTTACAGGGATCTTTACTATGGCGCCAGGTTTATTGGATCTTTTTTCTCCGACAAGATAAAGAGAAGAGATGCGGTGGCCTTCTATATGGAAAAGAGCTGCGATGCCCTTGTTGGCATGTTTGGAATAGTCTACGCAGGTGGCTTTTATTCTTTTCTTGATGTGAGACAGCCTGCAGGAAGGATCGACAAGATAATTGAAAAACTATCCCCAAAGGTCATTTTCACAGACTCCCAGATGCTTGAAAAGTCAAAAGAACTGACGATTCCCAAGGGGGCAGAGGTAGTTCTTTTGGACGAAATAATAAGCTACGATCCAGAGCGCGTTGATGACAGAATGCTTGAAAAAATTAGAAGTACAGCGCTTGATATTGACCCTCTGTACGTTAATTTTACAAGTGGAAGCACCGGAACTCCCAAGGGCGTTACGGTTTCACACAGGTCTGTCCTTGAATTTATAAGCTACTTTACAGATATTTTTGGAATTACAAATGACGATATATTGGGCAATCAGGCGCCCTTCGACTTTGATGTTTCGGTAAAAGATATTTATTCTGGCCTTATGACTGGTGCTAAGGTTCAGCTGATCCCAAGAGACTATTTCAGCAATCCTACAAAGCTTATGGACTACCTTGCTGACAAGAAGGTGACTGTGCTGGTTTGGGCAGTAAGTGCCATGTGCTTTGTGGCTATTATGAACGGCCTTGAATACAGAAAGCCTGAGGATATCAGAATGATCATGTTCTCTGGCGAGGTTATGCCTATCAAGCATCTTAATCACTGGAAGAAATTTTATCCTGATGCAACATACGTAAATCTCTATGGCCCAACTGAGATTACCTGCAATTGCACCTATCACATTTTGGACAGGGAGTACGAACTTACAGAGACTATTCCTGCTGGAAAAACCTTCCCCAACGAGCACGTTTTCCTTCTTGATGATGAGGATAAAGAGGTTACAGCGCCGGGTGAAGTTGGAGAAATCTGCGTAACAGGCACAAGCCTTGCTCTCGGCTACTTTGGAGATGATGAAAAGACAAAGGCTTCTTTTATGCAGAATCCGCTTAACAAGCTCTTTAACGAAGAAATGTACAGGACAGGGGATCTGGGGAAATTTGATGAGAACGGGCTTTTGTATTATGTATCCCGCAAGGATTTCCAGATAAAGCATCTGGGACAGAGAATTGAGCTTGGCGAAATAGAAGTAGCAGCCATGGCCGTTTCTGGCGTAGAAAGAGCTTGCTGTATTTATGATCATGACAAGAAAAAGATAGTTCTTTTCTATTGCGGAGACCTTGATAAAAAGGAGCTTGTAGCAAGCCTTAAGGAGGCGCTTCCACAGTTCATGGTGCCTACAGCAGTAAGGCAAATGGAAGAGCTTCCCCTTAATAAAAATGGTAAAATAGATAGACAGAAACTGATATCCGTTTATAAAGAGAAATGAGCATGCTTGATAAAAACAGATTAAAAGAAATTGCAAATGAATATGGAACTCCTTCCTACGTCTTTGATGTGGCGGGGCTCAAGGAGAGAGTGAGCAGTATCAGAGAAATTGTTCCTGATGGTGTAAAGCTTTGCTATAGCATAAAGGCTAATCCTTTCCTCATTCCTGCAATGGGAGAAGTTACTGACAGGCTTGAAGTGTGCAGCCCTGGGGAACTTTCTATATGCAAGTCTCTTGGTGTTAAGCCTGAGACAATAGTTTATTCCGGCGTCTGCAAGACCAAAGAGAACATAAGAGAAGCTGTAGAGTTTGGCTGCGGAGTTTATACTGCGGAATCTCTTTTGCATGTCAAATATCTAAATGAGGTTGCTATAGAACTTGGCAAAAAACTTCCTGTTCTTCCAAGACTTAATGCAGGAAGCCAGTTTGGAATGTCCAAAGAGGATTTATTTGTGCTTTTTTCCAAGGCTTTAGAATATAGCAATCTTGAGATTGTTGGAATCCACTATTTTGCTGGAACTCAGAGAACCAAGATATCTCATCAGGTAAAAGAGCTGACTATGCTCAGGGACCTTTATGATGAAGTGGAAAAAGAGTTTGGAATAAGGCTTAAAAGGCTTGAGTACGGGCCGGGACTTTCTTATCCATATTTTGTAGGGGATAGTTTTGAGGATACTCTGTCTCCAATGAAGGAGCTTGCGCCTGTTTTGGAAGAGGTAAAGAGCTGGTGCGACCTGACCATAGAAATGGGCAGATTTTTTGCTTCTGAGTGCGGCTATTATCTCACCAGGGTTATGGACATAAAGAGCAATAAGGACACAAATTATTGCATTTTAGATGGTGGTATGAATCATGTGAACTATCTTGGCCAGATCATGGGCATGAAGGTTCCTGTAATACACCATATTAAGGGCGAGGCAAAAGAAAATGCGGCTTCAGAAACTGAACTTGGTATCAGCGGCCGACTGCCCCAGGGAAGCAATGACTACGCCCTTTGCGGAAGTTTGTGCACCACAGCTGATGTGCTGGTTCGAAAAGTTTCTTTTGACAATTTAGAGATAGATGATATACTTGCATTTTGTAATATTGGTGCTTATTCAGTTACAGAAGGTATTTACCTGTTTTTGTCCAGAACTATGCCGAGAATTCTTTTGGCTATGCCTGATGGACAGATACAGATTGCAAGAGACTTCTTTGAGAGTAGCACTATCAATACGATAAGGTAACTAGAGAGGTTAATATGGAAGAATTATTAGAGCTTTTATCAGAAGTAAAAGAGGATGTGGATTTCGAGAATGAGGATGCACTTATCGATGATGGAATTTTAAATTCTTTTGATATTTTGCAGATCATCAGCGCACTTAATGAGGAATATGATATCTCAATTCCTGCTTCAGAAATTATCCCAGAGAATTTCAACTCAGCACAGGCCCTGCTTGAGATGGTTGAGAGACTTCAGGAGGACTGAGAAAATTTACGAAAAAAAGTTTGTAAATTTTTGTTGACGTTTTCTCTTATTCTTGCTATTATATACAAGTCGCCGCGAGAGAGCAGCGACGGGTTCGCGGAAGTGTCGGAATTGGCAGACGAGCAAGACTAAGGATCTTGTGATGCTTACATCGTGTGGGTTCAAGTCCCATCTTCCGCACGAAACAAAAGGATCAACTCGAAAGAGTTGGTCCTTTTTGTTTTGCGCGGAAGGGGACTCTCACCCAGCAGCTTCGCTGCGTGGGTTTCCTGGCAAAAGCTGCGCTTTTGTCAGGACTAGGTGCCTGCGGCACCGTCGCAAGTCCCTATCTTCCGCGTTGCAGTGAGACCCGGGAGTGGAACTAGGGGACGGGGTTAAGAGACCATTTTGTCTAATATCAAGCTAAAATTCCTATTTATTACAATTCAATTTGGATATAGAATAGTTGTATCGCTGTCTATTTAAGGACAGCGGGGTTATTGCACTATTCGGACGGATGACGCTTGAGTAAAAAAGGCTTTTATGAGCGGTTTGGATTTGCTAAAAGTCGTGGAATGACAAAATATATTGAAAAGTGAGCCAGCTGCTAAAACTTATTAGCAGGATGGAAAGGAAGCATTTCTATGAAATACACTAAAGAGCAATTATCAGCATTATTCGACAAATATATTAAAAAACTTCGTATCACGCCAAATTGGGATATAAGCCTAGAATTTGTGGAAGATAAAACATGGCGTAAAACCGGAGATTTTAAGATTGACTGTGACGACAAGAAGGCAATTTTGCTGTTAAACATTGAAAACCCCAAGCAGGAAAATCTTGAGGAAGTGATTATACACGAGCTAATGCACATTAAGATGTATCCCTTGGATCAGGTAACAGAATCTTTGATTACCAGCAATTTTGAAGAGGGGACACCTGCATGGAACTTTGCCTATAATCAGTTCTTCAATGCATTAGAACAGACGGTAGAGGAGATGGCGAAATGCTTTTTGTTCGAGTTTGGAGATAACAAAGAACTGTCTTATGGCCGATGCAAGACAATGAAATCCTTCAACGACCTATATGATGGACTTAACAATATTGAATAAGGAAAGGTATTGAGGTTCCAATTTGGCACCTCAAAATGGAGAATGACCATGAAAATTCTGGTTGTTGGTGGGACAAGATATTTTGGTATACCTATGGTTAATACCTTGCTCAGAAATGGGCATGAAATCACGATTGCCACGAGAGGCAATTCAAAACCTGAATTTGAGGGTCCTGTAGACTATGTAGTTATAGACAGAATGGATTCTAAAAGTGTTAAAGAAGCATTGGGGGGTCAGCATTTTGATCTGATAATCGATAAGATTGCTTACAGCTCCAATGATGTTAAGGCGCTTTTGGAAAATGTAAGCTGTGATAAATATATACAGATGTCTACATGCTCTGTTTACCCAAAAGAACATGCTGGTATCACAGAGGATGAGTTCCGACCTGAAGAATACGAACTTCACTGGATAGACAGGATACAGAACTATCAGGAGACCAAGAGGCAGGCTGAAAGAGCGATATTTGAGTTCATGAGCCCTGCCAATATTTCTTTTGTCAGATACCCGATTGTTATGGGCGAGAATGATTATACCGGCAGACTGGATTTCTACATAGAACACATCAGAGATCAAAAGGCCATGAACATAGATGATCTCGATAAGGAGAGGGCATTCATATGTGAGAAAGATGCCGGTGATTTTATCGCATATCTCGTTGATCATTTTGTACCTGGTCCCATAAACGGCTGTTCAAAAGAAGCAGTTAAAATATCAAGTATAGTTGAGTACATAGAAAAACACCTCGGTAAGAAAGCCATTATGAACCGACAAGGGGATAATGCTCCTTATAATGGCCTTGAAGATACACTTAGTTTTAATACTGAAAAGGCGGAAGCTATCGGTTATAGATTTCGTGAGCTGAAGGAGTGGCTGTATCCGTTAATCGATCTTCGTATAAAGAGCTTAGAGAAAGTAAAATAACGATAGCATTAGTAAAGTGAAGGTAATGTATGAAAGTTGGAATATCTGCATGCTCGGATGGGCAATTGAAAGAATGGGAAAAACAGAACGAGGAATTAGAAACTATCCTTTATGAACAGGGGATAGAAGCTACGTTCGCGAAGCATATCTACGCAAAGAAAGATGGCTATAGCGGAACAAATGGAACGGCTTCAGAAAAAAGCTAAAGCCGGCAAACTGATGTTAGATGAGTGAGGTACGAAGATGAAATATTCATACAAAGAAATGCCAGAACAGATGAAAGGAACATTTGGGGATTTTTCTCGTAACTTCGGATTTTCGTGGAAAGAATTTGTTGTTACAGTACCATCTCCGTTATTTCTTGTAACAACATATAAGGCAAACGGTCAGCCTAATGCCTGTATGCAGTCCTGGGCTACATTTACAAGCGCAGATCATGGTAATGGGTTTTATGCTATCCTTGCCAGCGTCAATAAAAACGGCCACTTATACACGAGTATCTCTGAAACCAAAGAAGCCGTTATCAATTTCATGTCGGCAGAATATCATGCCGCTTGTATGAGCACCATCAAGAACAATCAGTATGAGGAAGACGAGATCACAGCATCCGGGCTTACTGTAGAAAAGGCATCTTGGGTTAATGCACCACTGGTACAGGAATGCTTCATGAATCTTGAATGTAAGCTTAAATGGGAAAAGGAAATAGTTCCCGGTGATGACCATGCAATGCTTTGCCTGGAGGTGATCGGCCTTCATATCGATGAAAACCATTTACCTGACAGAACCGGAGAAAGCGGGATCCTATATAACATCCACTATCAGGTAAATCCCGAAAATGTAGGCAAAACCGCACATGATTACGCCGGAGTACTGCAAAAGAAAATTGATGTTATGGAGTATTAAAAAATGAATAAACCTGAAAATGGAGGGTTTAGGCAGTGAGCAAGGAGTTAACAGCACAAGAGAAAAAAGTGATAGAACAATATTCCGGTTTTCCGGAAGGAAAAAGATTGTCTTATACAAAAGCCAATGAGACGGAATTTATTATCACAATGCATTACTTACATAAATTTCTCAAGGATGGGGCTATTATTGCTGATATAGGTGCTGGTGGCGGAACTTATACAAAGGCATTGGCTGAAGAAGGACATAAAGTTGATGCTGTAGAACTTACACCGGAATATGTTAAGCAGATGAGACAAGAATTTGCAGGGAACGACCGCATCCGGGTGTTTGAAGGAAATGCGAGGGATCTGTCTTTCTTAAAAGATGATGCATATGATCTTGTCCTGCTTATGGGGCCGATATACAGTCTGAAAGATTTTGATGAAAGAAAACAGGCATGCAAAGAGGCTCTCAGGATTGCTAAACCCGGAGCGCCGGTATTTATAGCCTTTTGTCTTCAGGATGCGCCGCTTATTCATGAGATATTCATGTCTGAAGATCCGGCAGGTGAAATAACCACAATAGGTTATGATCATGAAAAGGCATTGGTGACTGATAATACAGGATCTTCAAGGATTCTTGATACGATCCGTGTGGTAGATGAATTGATAGACGACCTTTGCATAGAAACGAATGCTCAGAAAGTATGCCGATTTACACAGGATGGTATGTCCCAGATCATCAGCAAATATGTTAATTCGATGTCAGATGAATCCTTCGCTGAGTGGATCCAATATCTCATTGCAACCGCTGAACGTACTGACTTGATGGGCTACTCGGATCACATAGTTCAAGTAATAAAAAAATGAATCATGAAGAGAAACAAGATTCCTATTAAGAGGGGTTCCCTAAGGGGGTCCTTCGTAGGAGGGACGGAGTCAAGATACCATTTTGTGCAGAGACAAAAATGCTTGTTTTTGAAAGTTGTTACCCCTTTTGGCCTTTATTTTGCATGTTTTTCAAAGCTCTTTTTTAATAATCTTGCCAAAACTTAGAATTGTTACCCCTTTTTTATGCTTTAAGGGGTAACATTGGCGCCTGTTTGACAGTTTGGAAATCTATTTTGATGTGAAAGAAGAAATTATGTTATCAGAAACAAACAGTGTCTATCAATATGTATCATTTATAAATGAATTATCTCAGGATCCAAATTTTTCGGATCCGCATTTTTCCTATGATCAGAACAATTTATATAAAGCCAGTCAGAAAAAGAATCAGAAAATATATGTGTCGAGCCAGGATGGAATGGTCGATGGCATATTTGTCTGGCTGTTAATCCCAGAGGAGCATTATGCTGAGCTGATAGTTGGACTGTCTCGTTCAGAAGAAGCCTGGATAACAATGATTGAATTTATTGAAGAGAATAATCCGGAAGTGCAAATGGATTTTGTATATAATCCGGGGAATACTGTTCTTACTGGCATTTTGCAATCTAAGAATGCTACATTTGAAAAGCCCCAGAAGAAGCTGAGGCTGATGCGCGATGTGACAAACGGCTTAGAATGCAAGAGTGTTGAACTAGACTCAATTTTCGAGAACCAATATATCTCTTTACATGAAAAAGATACATATTGGACAGCAGAAAAGGTATTAGCTGCCAAGGATCGTTTCAGAGTTATTGCAGCGATTGATAATGGAGAACTTGTGGGATATATGGATATCACATCTTGTTTTAAGGAAAATGAGCCATATGCTCTTTTTACTAAAAAAGGATATGAGAAGTATAGAAAAGATATGCTAGCTAAGGCAATACAGCTAAATAGGCCAAATGGGATGATGGTACAGGTTGATGTTGACGATGCGCCAGAAATTGCTTTATTTGAAGAAATGGGCTTTGAAACAATCAGAGGCTCCGAGAGCGTTTATGTAACATATAAACTAGAGAACTGACTCATTCATAATTAACCAAATTGCTTGTATCTGAATTTATCTGCTCTATAAATACAATCTTGATAATGCCTGCATTTGAACTGAAAGCTTAAGAATAATAACGCAAATGTAATGGCACTAAAAATGAAATGCCACTAAGACTACTTAAGAGATAAAAGAAATAAAAAGATATCAAAGAGATAAAAAGATATCAAAGAGATAAAACCGAATTTACATCCAAAATAAAGCTTTTGCCAAAAAGGATGAGAGCAAAATTTTACGATACAACTTTAATTTCTCCTTTGGCAAAAAAGTTGTAGCAACTTCGTATGATTTTTGGAACTATCAAGTCTCTTCATTTTAAAATTACATCTACATGCAACAATATTGGGAAAAAAGATGTAAAAATATTAGAACTAACAAGTGCATCGTCGAAGACTTCAGTTATTTGTTACAACCTTTTTGGCGGAAAATGAATTCCGTACGTATTGACAATTTTTTAACGTGTCCAGATTTATAAAAATTTAGAAAAGGATGTAATTCAACACAAAAGTAGATTTAGCCTAAAAGAGTGGGAACAAGTTTGGTCAAAGAGAAGAGAACCAGAAGGTTAATGGCCAGAAGATGAGTGAAACCTTTGATAATCTGGTTTACGGAGATTTTTGATTTCGCTTTCTTGGGATAAAAAATCCAATTATTATAAGTCATTGATGTAAAAACAAATATTTTATCTGATACATTATATTAAGTGTCTTAATTGTGCATTCAATTAAGACACTTATTTTTTGAAAAAGAATGAAAATGCGCTAAATTAACTATAATGTCAATTGAATGAGAGTCAGAATTGTGTTAAAGTACAAATGAAATTTTATTCTAATTCCAGGGGGTAATTATGAAGGAAAATTTTAAAGAAGAAAAAGACATAATTGAAACTACAGAAGTTAAAAAAGTGTCTGATGATCAGTTGTCTGAGCTGATCAAAATTGGCAAGAAACAGCTCTTTTATCAGAAGGTTGCTACTAGTTGTATTGCGGGGATGCTGCTGGTTATGATAATTGCTGTTGCCGTCCTGATCCCTAGGGTTTCTACTACGCTCACTCACATAAATACTGTGGCCACAAAGGCCGAGACATCACTTGAAAATGTGAATACCATGACTACGAGCGTATCTAATTCTGCTGGTAATTTTGACAAACTCTTAAATGACAACAGCGAGAAGCTTACATCATCAATAAAGTCAATATCAGAGATAGATTTCGAAGGACTTAACAAGGCAATCACGGATCTTCAAAGTGCCGTAGGTCCTTTAGCCAAGCTCTTTGGCAAATCCAATTAAGAGGGATAATTTAAGGGAGGAAAGAGATAATGAAAAAGTTTTGGGGAAGGAAATTGCTGGTAGGCCTTATTGTGCTTACAACAGCATTTTCTAGTATTGGAACAGCGGTGGTTACTGCTGCAGATGGGGAGGAAGCTGTATACTCAGTTAGTACTGAATCTTTAGAAGCTTCTCAGGGAGCTTCTATTTTTGAGCCCTTAACTGAGAGTATGATAGCGAGTCTGAACCAGAATACAGAAACTGTCTCACTGGATGAGACAGAAGTTGGGGGCGACTCCGGCGAACAGGGAACAGAAACCAATGCAAGTTCAGCTGCTACAGGCTCAACAATAGAGGGAACAGATGCCCAGTCTGGAACTTCAGAAGCCGTAGAGGCTGGCCAAAAGGCTGATACAGAAGATGCAGCAGAGGAAACTTCTAAGGAAGCATCAGAGGCTGCTTCAGAAGCTAGCTCAGATGAGGTTACAGAGCTGGACCTGTCAGATCTTGAGGATTTAGATAATCTGACAGATGAGGAGAAGGCAGCACTTTTAGGAACTATGCTGGCTCAAACTCCTGCACCAGCAACTACACCTGATCTGAGTGATAAATCTTTTGCTGAGGTTACTAATCATTTACCAGAAAGTATCAGTGATACCAGCAAAGAGTTTTCTATTGGATTTGATTTTGAGATCTTTAAGCCAGAACTTATTCCTGATGGAAAGTTTGTATATACTCTTCCAGCAAGCCTTGATTTTTCAAAGGCAGCAGGTAGTGAGATTCCTGTATATGAGGATGGCAGAAATATAGGAACAGCAGTTGTTGGCTCTGACAACGTTATGAGATTTAGCATTGCTCCGGAAAACGTAGTCAATAAGCCAAACGGGCTTAAGGGAAGCGTTAGCCTTAGCTGCAAGTTTGATGCTGAGACTATTGAAGACAAGACACCTATTAAGGTTGTTTTCTCCAATGGAGATGAGATAGAGGTTAATATCGAGAATCCTGTTATTACAGCTTACAAAAGGCCTGTTGCCATAAAGAACGGTACAGCCTGGTTTAGCGTAAAGTTCACAGTAAATAGTGATGTAAAAGATTTTGTGATCACAGATGAACTTGGAGATAACCTTGAGTTTACAGGAAGATGGAACCTCAATAATGAATCCACAGTTCTTGCTCACATCAAGTTTGATAAACAATCACCTCATAAGTTGGTTGTTCATGCAGGAGATGTGCCGGCGGGTAAATATACTCTCTACTATCAGGTAAGAGCTATTGACGACTACAATACTTCCGGCAAGACTGCAGAACAGATCATAGCTGAGCATCAGAACAGCAATAAGGCTAGTTGGAGCTGGCAGGGTTCTAATATCCATTCTGTAGATAGCTATGCTACTCAAAGTGAGAGCAAATGGCTTTCAAAGTTTGGTACAAACAGATCAAATCCTGGTGGAGTAACTCCTGATGGTATTGCCCAGTGGCAGATATATATTAACGGAGGCTCTGTACCACACAATCTTACTGGTTATACCTTCGTTGATGAAGTTGACAATAGGATGGAGTATATTGAGGACTCTTTTGAAGTAAAGATTTCTTATGACCAGATGACCTGGAAAGATTTTCCGGCTCTTAGAAATCTTATTGTAGTTGATGGAAATAAGTTTACTATCAAGTTTACAAAAGATATTCCAGTTGCCTATTACAGAATTTTCTACAATACAAAGATTAAAGGTGACAAGAAGGACTATCCAACAAAAGAGAAGACCAAGTACAACAATAAGGCATCTATCTATAGAGGAGATGAGTTCATAGCTGGTGCAGAGGCTTCAAATGACTACTTTGGCGTATTCTTTGCTTCAATTTACAAGGATATGCTTGGCGAGCGTTCAGATGCAGGCCTTGTTAACTGGGAAACTGTCTTTACTACTGAAGGCAGAGATTCAAATAATGTGGTTATTACAGATACAATAAGTCCTGAGGTGGCTCTTATTGGCGGCAAGACAGTTGGCGCCTACATGATTGAGGACAGCATCAAATTATACAGACTTGGCAGCGATAGTACAACCGAGACAGAAGTTACAGGCTTTAAGGTAACATTTAGTGAAGATGGCAGCTCTTACACATTAACAGCAAATAAACTTCCTGCAGGCATGTATGTTATAAAATATAGCACTCAGGACTATTATGGTAATAAGGATGGCCATTCTTTCCCAAGCGGAAGCACAATTCGTTTTACAAACGAGGCTTCACTTAAGATTGATAAGACAGTAATTCCTGCTGATCCTAAGGCATACGAATTTTCAACAGATGGACTTCCAATGGATAAAACAGCTATGCCAGGAAGTTACGACACTGCATCTGGCAATTACCTTATTCCTTGGAATATAAAGGTTAATAAGAACGACCTTGGACAGAGCACTACACTTGTATCTGGCAGCAAGGCAACAGTAACAGACAAGCTTCCAGAGGGTCTTGAGTACGTAGAGGGTTCAGCTCTTATAACAAAGGCTGATGCAGCAGATGGTATTTCCTTGGAGCCAACAGTTACCAGGGAAGATAACAGGGAAACACTTACCTGGAACTTTGACTGGGAAGCAGAGTACTACACTGTTTCCTTTAAGACTAAAGTTGTAGATACATACATAAAGAGTCTTATTAAGAAGGGCGGTAGTGGCAAGATCACTTTATCTTTTGACAACGAAGCTTTTGGACAGGTCGGCAGAGCAAGTGGCATGGCAAACGGCGGAAGCCAGAATACCATTACACTTCTTGAGAAAAAGGCTAATCTTAATGAAGAGACGGGTCACGTTGAATATTCAGTTGTTGTAAATGAGCTTGGAACAGATATCTTCTCAGACAGAGAGGAGGTCAAGCTTACAGATAAGCTTGAAGGCGGCGTTTACGAAGCGGGCACTCTTAAGATTTACAACTATGATCCTTCTAAAGAGGACAAGAGTGGTGTTGAGTATCAGCTTGATATCAGCAAGATAGAGGTTTCAGACGATAACAGGTCTTTTGCTATTACAATTCCAGACAACAAGGCCTTTGTTGTAAAGTACACAGTAATTCCAGATTCCAAGGATGCTGTAGATGTAGGAGATGGCAAGAAGCAGGTTACAGTCGGTAATACAGCTACTCTGATCGGTGAGGGTACCATTTCTACTGGAGTCAAGGAATCCTACATCATAGAAAATGCTCAGGCAGACATTACAAGTGACAAGGGCTTTATCAAGATTACTAAAGTTTCTACAGGTAACAGCCTTGTGGGACTTCAGGGAGCAGTATTTAGACTTGTTAGAATTGATGCTGAAAAGGGAACAGAGGAAGTCGTTGCAACAGCAGCCTCCGACTCAAACGGAGTTGTTAAGTTTGAAAAAGATGGAAAATATGATTCTCTTATCTTTGACAACCTGTATTATTACCAGGAAACATCAGCTCCTAAGGGATACAAGCTCGATGATACCAAGCACTACATAGTATTTAAGGGTGAAAAATATAGTGAGAATGCCGCAACAATTAAGGCATACCTTACAGCCCATGGAATAAGCGGACTTGTGGAGTATGACATAAATACATCAGAGACAGGATCAACCTATGGCGCTGTCGTAGAAAATGATCTGATTCCTGATGTTCCAGATGATCCTACACCAGAGCCACCTACAGGCAACACAGTTGTTACAGAAACAATCACCACAACTATTCCATCAACTGATATTCCGCAGGTTCTTGGAGCCAGAAGAACTCCTGGAAACGGCAATATGCCAGCAGTACTTGGAGCAAGAAGAAGTGCTACAGGTGACAGGAGTATGGCAGGCTCTATAGCAGTTATCATAGTTGCAGTAGTATGTCTTGGACTTATTTTGACTAAAAGAAATAAAGTGGGTAAACTATAACTACTAAATTTCTTTAGGAGGGACCACAGTGGCTAAGAAGACACCAGAGGAAAGAATCAGAGAGATCGCAAGAGAAGTTTCAGATGCAGCTGCGCCATATATTGAGAAGGCACAGCCAGTAGTTGAAGATGTTAAGAGCAAGGCACAGCCCTATGTTGAGGATATTATCAGCAAGGCAGAACCAGTTATCGATATGGTAAAAGAGAAAGCTACTCCCGTTGCCATGAAGGCTTCCAAGGTGGCTCAGAATGCCAAAGAGAATATTACAAGACAGGCCGCACGTCTTGCCTGCAATGAGGAAGTATTTATCCAGTACAGTGACCATGAGATCAGGACAACTGATCTTGTTGAGAGGGCTAAGGCCGATTTCTACAGCCGCGGAAACAAGCCTGGAGACATTGACCAGATCCAGATTTATATCAAGCCTGCTGACAATGCAGCTTACTATGTGGTCAATCACAAAGAAACTGGCAGAATTGAGTTTTGATCATGGCAATAGATAAACACACATTTTTTAACTTCAACCATTATTTATATGGAGAGGCATTCTATGGGAGCTACGAGGGAATGCGCTACAGACTAGCAAGAGAGCCTCTTGAAAATGTCTTTTTTGTACCTGTTGATAAAAGAGGACCGGCAACTCTTCGCGCGACTATATGGCCAGAGCCCTATGCCTACGCTCATACAGACAAGGCCCTTATGAAATCCGAGGATTTCGAGTTTTCAGAGGAAGGCCTTGAGGCGGCTGTGAAATGGTTTAATGAGCAGCACGAAGCCGGAAACTGGCAGAAATAAGAATTGGTAAAACTTTTCAAAAAATTTTTACAATTAAAAAAGGAAATGAGAATCCCACGTCGAATATTAGTAGATGTGGGGTTTTCTTTTTACAAAGATGATATACAGTACATTGTGGGGGCATTTAGTAGCGGAAGTTTCATAAAGAGGACTTGCCAATGAAAATAAGAGAACAGCTCGAGGAAAGAGAAAAGCAGATACTTAGTAAGCATGCTACTCTTAGCACAGAAACAAAGGGCAGAGAGAAGGACGAGAAGCCTTGTGACATCAGGCCTTGCTTCCAGAGGGACAGAGACAGGATTCTCTACTCTAAATCCTTTAGAAGACTCAAGGATAAGACACAGGTCTTTTTATCTCCAGATGGGGATCACTACAGAACCCGTATGACACATACCCTGGAGGTATCTCAGAATGCCAGGACAATAGCCAAGGCTCTTAGGCTCAACGAGGATCTGGCAGAGGCAATAGCTCTTGGACATGACCTTGGACACACTCCTTTTGGACATGCCGGAGAGAGAGCACTTAACGAGGTTTGCCCTTTTGGATTTAAACACAATGAACAGAGCCTTCGTATTGTAGAAGTTTTGGAGAATTACGGACAGGGCCTTAATCTTACCTGGGAGGTAAGAGACGGAATCCTTAACCATGAAATGGATCTTCGCCCTGCTACTTTAGAGGGAAGAGTTGTAAGGCTCTCTGACAAGATTGCCTATATGCACCACGACATGGACGATGCCATAAGAGGCGGAATTCTGGTGGAGAGTGATGTTCCACGGGATCTTGCCAAGGTGATCGGTAATTCCAACAGGGAGTGGATAGACACTTTTATCCACGATATTATCTCAGTCAGTATGGATACTGATGATATCAGAATGTCTGAGGAGGTTTACAATGCTTTCCACAGACTTCGCAAATTTATGTTTGAAAGAGTTTATACCAACCCGATAGCCAAGGGGCAGGAGGGCAAGGTTGAGGATATGATCAAGATTCTATATCACTATTACATTGATCATATTGATAAGCTTCCTGGATATCTCAAGGATATGATGGACAAGGGAGCTACCAAGGAGCGCCTTGTATGTGACTATGTCAGCTCTATGACTGACAGATATGCAGTGGCGGTATTTGAAGAAATATACATACCAAGGGCATGGGGAGTTTTATAATTTATGCGATATTCGGACGAAATCATCGAAGAAGTCCGCAGCAGGAATGACATTGTTGATGTGATAGGGCAGTATGTCCACCTTCAGAAAAAAGGCGCCAATCATTTTGGCCTGTGTCCTTTCCACAATGAGAAATCCGGTTCGTTTTGCGTTTCAGGTCACAAGCAGATGTATTACTGCTTTGGCTGCGGAGCCGGGGGCAATGTCATAACTTTTTTGATGAAATATGACAACTTAACATTTCAGGAAGCAGTTAAACAACTGGCAGACAGAGCCGGCATCAAGCTTCCAGATGAGGATGATTCACCGCAGGCCAAGGCCATGCGCGATAAGAGGCAGATCCTACTTGATATCAACAAAGAGGCTGCCAAGTATTATTACTATCAGCTAAGAGGCAAGAACGGTCAAAAGGGTATGGAATATTTCAAAAAGAGAGAACTCTCTGATGAAACCATGCAGCATTTTGGACTTGGATATGCCAATGTAACAAGCGATGATCTGGTCAAGCATTTAAAGAAACTGGGATACCAGGACAGCCAGATAATCGAGGCAGGACTTGCATCCTATGACGAGAAATATGGAACACATGATAAATTCTGGAACAGAGTAATGTTTCCGATTCAGGATGCCTCCAACAAGGTCATAGGCTTTGGAGGAAGAGTTTTGGGAGATGGCAAGCCCAAGTACCTTAACTCGCCGGAAACACCTATCTTTGATAAGAGCAGAAACCTCTTTGGCCTTAATTATGCCAAGAACGCAAGGGCAGGCTACATGATAATCTGTGAAGGTTACATGGATGTTATAGCTATGCATCAGGCAGGCTTTAATATGGCCGTGGCTTCTCTTGGAACGGCGTTTACACCGGGGCAGGCCATGATACTTAAGAGGTACACCGATGAGGTGATTCTGTCCTATGATAGTGATGAAGCGGGAACCAAGGCAGCCCTCAGGGGAATAGGTATTCTCAAGGAGGCAGGACTTAAGGGCAAGGTCTTAGACCTCAGGCCCCACAAGGATCCTGATGAATTTATCAAGAATGAAGGCAGGGAAGCCTTTGAGGAGCGAATCAGAAGAGCGGAGAACACTTTCTTTTTCGAGGTCCGGATAATGGAGAGCCGTCATAACATGGCTGATCCTGAGGACAAAACCGAGTTTTACAAGGAAGTGGCCCAGAAATTATGCGAGTTTGAGGAAGCTCTTGAAAGGGACAATTACATAGAGGCTGTGGCAGCAAGGTACAACATAGCTGTAGCAGATTTAAAGCAACTCGTAGCATCTTTTGCGGCCAAGGCGGGAATGGTAAGGCCAGCCAGACGACCGGAATCAGGGATACAAAAGAAAACGGGGCCAGAGGACGGAGCCAGAAAGAACCAGAGACTTCTCCTTACATGGCTATCGGATGAGCCCTCGATATTTCCGAAAGTCAAGGCCTATGTTAAACCGCAGGACTTCGCTGATGATCTGTACAGAGAAGTGGCAAAAGAGGTCTTTTCCGGAATGGAAAATGGCAATTTTTCACCGGCGGCAATACTGGACCACTTTACAGAGGAGGAACAGTATAGTCAGGTGGCAGAGATGTTTAACACAAACCTGGTGGATATTGAAACCAAGGATCAGAGGCGCAAGGCCTTTAGGGACATTATCCTGGGCGTAAGGCAGGCAGGATATGACAGGCAAAAGAGAGAACTAAAGCCTGATGATCCTGAGTTTTTAACCAAGACCATCCAGGGCAAGAAAGAGTTGGAGAAGCTGGCTCATGCCAATATTTCTCCAGATGATTAAGTAAACTAATAGAAAAGGAAGATAGAATAAAATGGCAAAGAAAGAAGTTGCAAGCAAGGAAACAGAGGCAAAGAAGACTGTAAAGGCTACTACTAAGAAGACAACTGCCAAGGAGGCAGAATCCAAGGAGACAACCAAGAAGGCTACAACCAAGAAAGAGACAGCCAAGAAGGAAACAGAGAAGGCTGAACCAGAGAAAAAGACTGCAAAGAAAACTACCAAGAAAGTAGTAATCGTAACAGATGAGTCCACTAAGGCTAAAAAGACCAAGAAGGCTGCTGAGGAAGAAGTTGTAGAAGAGGCTGCTACAGAAAAGAAGACAGCAAAGAGAGGCAAGAAGGCAGCAGAGGCTGAGGCACCCAAGGAGGAAGTAAAGGCTAAGAAGACTTCCAAGAAGGCTGCCAAGGCAGAGGAGACAACATCATCTGATGATGGCGAGATCGATGAGGCTACAAAGGAGCTCTTTGCACAGAAAGTCAAGGATATCCTTGCACTTGCCAAGAAAAAGAAAAACGTTCTTGAGTATGCAGAGATAAGTGATTTCTTTGCAGAGCTCAATCTCAACGATGAACAGTTTGACAATGTTCTGGAAGTTCTTGAAAATTCTGGAATTGACGTTCTTAGAGTATCTGAAGAAGATATTGATGATCTTCCAGAAGATGAGGACATGCTTCTTGTTGATGACGATGAAGAAGTAGATATGGAGAACATCGATCTTTCAGTGCCAGATGGAATCAGCATTGAAGATCCTGTCAGAATGTACCTCAAGGAAATTGGTAAGGTGCCTCTTCTTACAGCTGATCAGGAAATCGACCTTGCCAAGGCAATGGAAGCTGGAATCGATGCAGAAAAAGAGCTTGCTGAGGACGAGGGCAAGAACAAGCTTTCAGATGCCAGAAAGAAAGAACTTAACGCTATTATCTATGAGGGCGAAGAGGCCAAGAAGCGTCTTGCAGAGGCAAACCTTCGTCTTGTTGTAAGTATTGCCAAGAGATATGTTGGTAGAGGAATGCTCTTCCTTGATCTTATCCAGGAAGGTAACCTTGGTCTTATCAAGGCAGTTGAGAAGTTTGATTTCCGTAAGGGCTTCAAGTTCTCTACATACGCTACATGGTGGATCAGACAGGCTATCACAAGAGCTATTGCTGACCAGGCCAGAACTATCCGTATTCCTGTACATATGGTTGAGACCATCAACAAGCTCATCCGCGTGAGCCGTCAGCTTCTCCAGGAGCTTGGCCGTGAGCCACTTCCAGAAGAGGTTGCAAAAGAGATGAATATGCCTGTAGAGCGTGTTCGTGAGATCCTCAAGATTTCTCAGGAACCAGTATCACTTGAGACACCTATCGGTGAAGAGGAAGATTCACATCTTGGTGATTTCATTCAGGATGATAACGTTCCAGTACCAGCAGATGCTGCAGCCTTCACACTGTTAAAGGAACAGCTGGTAGAGGTTCTTGGAACTCTTACTGAGCGTGAGCAGAAGGTTCTCAGACTCCGTTTTGGTCTTGATGATGGAAGAGCAAGAACTCTTGAAGAAGTAGGTAAGGAATTTAACGTAACCCGTGAGCGTATCCGTCAGATTGAGGCTAAGGCTCTTAGAAAGCTTCGTCACCCTAGCCGCAGCCGCAAGCTCAAGGATTATCTTGATTGATCATGAAAAGAAATAACACTGAGAATGCAGATGCGAATATGGCACAGATAAGCGTTGCTGCCAGAATGTCTAAAAGGCTCATCGCTATAGCTGAGATGCTCCGAGGCGTGGATGCAGGAGAATCTGGTACTGGCGATTTTGATAAAGGCGATACTTGTGCAGAGAAGGGCCTTGTGGTTGCTGACGTTGGCTGTGATCATGGATATGTGTCAATATATCTTTTGCAGAGCGGCATCGCAAAGGGTGCCATAGCCATGGATGTCAGGAAAGGGCCTCTATCTGGAGCTTATGATAACATCAGGGAATATGGTCTTGATGGCCTTATTGAGACAAGGCTCTCTGACGGGTTAAAAGAACTATCGGCAGGCGAAGCCAATGCCCTTATAGTCGCTGGAATGGGCGGCAAGCTCATGATGCGCATTTTGGAGGAAAGAGATCCTAAAAGGCTACTTATCAGCCAGGGAATCCTCCAGCCTCAGTCAGATATTGATGAGTTCAGGGCATACCTTAGGGATAAGGGATATATCATTGTGGATGAGAAAGTTCTTTTGGATGATGGTAAGTTCTATTTCCCGATGAGGGTTGTATTTGGCGATGAGAGGCTGGCTGCAGACAGGCATGGAAGAATTCATGACTATCTTCATGAAGCTATGACTCTTCTTGTGGATAAGACTTCCTGCAATGAGACTATGGCAAGACACATCTGCGACAGATTTGGAGAAATTAACATCCTAAATAGGGATGAAGTCTTAAAAAACTATCTCGAGCACGGAAAAAAGGTATCTGAGTCCATCTTAAAGACCTTAGAAGATAAGGGACATTTAGAGAGGGCAGAGGAACTAAAAAAGGACCTTCTTGAGATAGAAAGTGCGCTTTTACTGTATCGATGAGGTTTTTTAGGATACAGGTTTCTTGCAAAGCGTCATAAATAATATATGCGAAAAGGGGAAATCCTTATGGCAAAGATTACTATAAATGGTATTACAAAAGAATATGATAAGGGCGTTACATTTGAAGATATAGCAAGGGAACATCAGGGAGAATATGAGCACAGGATTGCGGCAGTTCTTTTTAATGGCAAGATAAGAGAGCTTATGAAGACTGTCAAAAAAGACGGCGAGCTTTCTTTTATCACCTTTGCTGATACTATCGGTTACAAGACTATGCGCAGAACAGCAGTCATGATGCTGATCAAGGCTGTTCGTGATGTGGGTGGTGATAAAAAGCTTAAGACACGAGTTGAATTTACTGTTGGAAACGGCTATTACTGCACCATAAAGGGCATGGGCAATGAAAAAGTGGACGAGGCATTTGCTAAAAAGGTTTCAGACAGGATTCAGGAACTTATTGATGCCAAGATTCCTATTACTAAAAAGGTTTATCCACTTGATGATGCTGTGGAGCTTTTTGCCAAGCAGGGCATGGATGATAAGGTAGCTCTTTTAAAATATAGAAGAAGTTCTGAGATCAATATTTACAAGCTTGATGATCTGTACGACTACTTCTATGGTTACATGCTTCCAAACACCTCATATATTGAGAATTTCCAGGTTGACTGCTATCATGGAGGACTTCTCTTTACCCTTCCTACCAAGGCGGAGCCCAAGAAAGTCATTGTCTCTGAGCCAAGAGAGAAGCTCTTTGAGACCATGATGCTTTCTGCAGATTGGGGCAGCATGATGGGAATTGATAATGTTGGAGATCTTAACAATATGATCTGCGAGGGCAGGATCAATGAGATGATGCTGGTTCAGGAGGCACTTCAGGAGAGCCGCATTGCAGATATAGCAAGGAAAATCTTTAAGAGAATTGATGTTAAATTCGTTATGATCGCTGGCCCAAGCTCTTCTGGCAAGACCAGTTTTGCAAACAGATTATCCATACAGCTAAGGGCATTTGGCCTTGTCCCACATCCTATCAGCCTTGATAACTATTTTGTGGACAGAGAAAAGACTCCTCTTAATGCTGATGGAAGCTATAACTTTGAATGCCTTGAGGCTCTTGATGTTGAGCAGTTTAACAAGGACATGACAAGGCTTCTTAACGGAGAGAGAGTTGAAATGCCAGAATTTAACTTTATTACTGGCAAAAGAGAAATGAATGGAGAGTATCTGCAGCTTGGCAAGAACGATATTCTTGTTATCGAGGGTATTCATGGACTTAATGAGAAAATGAGCTATGCTCTTCCTGCTGAGTCCAAGTTTAAGATTTATATCAGTGCTCTGACAACTCTTAGCATTGATAACCACAACAGAATTCCTACAACAGATGGTCGTCTCCTTAGAAGAATTGTAAGAGATGCCAGGACCAGAGGGGCTTCTGCCAAGAGAACTATCAGTATGTGGGGATCAGTAAGGGCAGGAGAGGAAGCCAATATCTTTCCATTCCAGGAAGAGGCAGATGAGATGTTTAACTCAGCACAGATTTATGAGCTTGCAGTTATAAAGCCTTTTGCTGAGCCACTTCTTTTTAACATAGGCAAAGATGAGCCTGAGTACTATGAGGCCAAAAGGCTTCTTAAGTTCCTTGACTACTTTGTGAGCGTAGACAGTTCTTTCCTTCCAAGAAATTCTATTTGCAGAGAATTTGTTGGCGGAAGCTGCTTTAAGGTATAAGTAAATATATGTGACATAATTGGAAATTCGCCAGAATAAAAAATCTGGCGAATTTTTTTGCCGTTTTTGCAACATATATTTTTTCCCTTATGTTTCCCTAGTAGAAGGTGAATAAAAACCAGTAACTTGCTGGTACACTTTGGAGGGAAAAATTATGAAAAAGAAAGCAAGATGTTTGTCACTACTAATTGGTTCGTCGCTCCTTGCGGGAACCCTGACAGGTTGTGGAGGTGGTCATTACACTGAAACTACGACAACTACTACCACAACAACCACTTATGAAGCTACAGAATCAAATGCTTCATATGACGCAGCTCCGGCAGCTCCAGCATCTTCCTCAAAGGGAGATAAAAAAAGTAGCTATCAGTCAAATTCAAAGACAGAGACAACAACTACCTATGAGGAGGGGTGGAGTGATCCAACAATTGGAAATGAAAATGAGTCCTACACCAAGCCTGAAGAAAACGGCTTTTGTCTGGTGCAGACTCAGCCACTTTCAACCTTCGCAGCAGATGTGGACACAGCTTCCTATTCAAATGTCCGCAGAATGATCCAGGATGGCTACAGGGTAAGTGATATTAACCCAGATGCCGTAAGACCTGAGGAGTTCATCAACTATTTTAACTATGATCTGAATTATCCTGAGGACGGCGAGAAATTTGCATTTACTACGGAGGTTTCTACATGCCCATGGAATGAAGATAATCAGCTGATGTTTGTTGGAATGAAGACAGCAGAAATAGACAAAAACGAAGCGCCAGTCAACAATTTGGTATTTCTTATCGATGTATCTGGCTCAATGAATAGCGAGAATAAGCTTCCACTTCTTAAGAAGTCCATGACAGAGCTTGTGGATGCACTTCCTGATGAGGGTACTATTTCAGTAGTAACATATTCTGGCGAGGAAAAGGTAATCCTCTCTGGAGAGAGCATGAAAAATAAAAAGAAGATCAAGAAAGAGATCAAAAAGCTCTCAGCTCATGGCTCAACAAATGGTCAGGCAGGTATGCAGAAGGCTTATGAAATTGCACTTGAGAATTTTATAGAGGGCGGAAACAACAGAGTGATCATGGCTACTGACGGAGACCTTAACGTTGGTATTTCTAGTCTTGAAGATCTTGAAGCATTTATTACAGAGAAAAAAGATGATGGCGTTTTCCTCTCGGTTCTTGGCTTTGGAAATGGCAACTATAAAGACGACAAGATGGAAAAACTTGCTGACTGCGGAAATGGTAACTATTCCTATATTGATTCTCTTTCAGAGGGCAAGAAGGTTTTAGTTGACGAGATGACATCAACTCTCTACACAGTAGCCAAGGACGTTAAGCTTCAGGTTGAGTTTAATCCTGAGAATGTAAATGCTTATAAACTGATAGGTTATGAGAACAGAGTAATGGCGGATGTGGATTTCAACGATGATTCCAAGGACGGTGGCGAGATTGGCGCAGGTCATGAGGTAGTTGCTCTTTACGAAATCATTCCTACAGATTCTGCAAAGGCTATTAGCCTTAAGTATCAGGGCGGCGAGCAGAAGGAAGAAGGCGATTACTCAGATGAACTTGCAACAGTTAGTGTTCGCTACAAGGAAATCGACGCAGATAAGTCAGAGCTTGTTAGTGTTGTGGTTGGAAATGAGTCAGTTACAAGTAATCCTTCTGAGAATTTCAGGTTTGCAGGTTCAGTAGCAGAATTTGCCCTTATCCTCACAGATTCAGAGAACAAGGGCTCAGCAAGCCTTGAGGATATTCTCGAAGTATATGAGGAACTTGAGGAAACTGATGAATATCAGGATGAGTTCTATGCTCTTGTTGATACATTAAATGAGAATGGATAAATTCTATAGCAAACGATATTAGGCAAATACTAATGTCATCTACGATAGAAGGCAAAAACAGCTTAAAACTTTCCTTATTTCAAAACTCCGTAAGGCATGGTATACTACATGTGTTATTTTGGAAAAATATGCGTGTAATATAAGTGCTTTACGGAGGAAATATGGGAACAGAGAAAGTCTCTGCTGCTGATCGGGCAGCAGTGTTAATGGATAAATATGGAAATATGATATTACGAGTTGCGTACTCCTATTTACATAACATGGAGGATGCGGAGGATATTTTGCAGGACACACTTATTCAGTTTTTGAGAAATGATCCGACCTTTGCCAATGACTCTCATGAGAAAGCGTGGCTTATAACAGTTGCTTCTAATCTTAGTAAGAACAAGATACTTTATTTAAAGCGCAGGCAGACCGATGAATTGTCGGAGGAGCTTGTATCAGAAGCTGGCAAAGATGATCTGGCTTATGTGTGGGAAGCGGTCAAGCAGTTGCCTGAGAAGTATCGAGAAGTAGTGCATCTTTTTTATCAGGAAGGATATGCAACCAAGGAAATTGCGGAGATATTAGGCAGAAATGAATCGACAGTACGATCAGACCTCAAACGAGGGCGAGATAAACTTAGGGCTATTTTGAAGGAGGCGTATGACTTTGAGTAATAAATATAATGAAGTAATGAACAAAATAGAAGTTACTGAAGAAATGCGCAGCAGAATTCTTCAGAATATTGCGAATGAATTTTCAGAGGACAATAATACTGATGAAGATACCTTGGAGAACAAGGTAGAGACCCCTATTGAATTTTCGAAGAGGGCAGAGAACAGGAAGAAATCAGTATACTCTTTTACCAGATATATTGGAGTTGCTGCGGCTGCAGTAGTTCTTTTTATAGGAGCAGCTACTGTATTTGATAAAAGTGAGACTATCGGCAAGCAAACAGGGAGCAGTTTATCTGAGAAAGCTCAGGAGCTGACACATGAGGCGGCTGCAGATCTGCACAACAAGGAAGCTGAATTTATCAAGAACAGCTGGGTCAAGTACGAGTCAGTAGAGAAAATGGCTGAGGCAACAGGTACAGACTTCACAGAAATCGAGTATTTGAGCAGTGTGTCATCAGAGGTTGATTACTACCTTGATAATGGCACAGATGCTACTATTGTATATGATGTTTCTGGTAATGCTATTACAATAACCCAGAAAAAGTCTGTTGGCGAAGACGCAGGAACTGCTACAGGTCAGGAGCCTGGCGGAAATGTAGCAGAAGCAGAGACAGTTAGTGGAACAGCAGGAGAGATTTCAAAACCCAATATAGCAATTGAAGCGGCACCACAGACTTCTGAGCCCCAATCTATTGCAGGTAGTGCACAGTCTGACAGCGGCAGTAAAAAGAACGGCTCTGATAGAGTAGTTGTTGACACTATCACAGCTGGCGATACAGAAGTTACAGTAAGCGGCACAGAAGATGGCTATAATAGAGCCTTCTGGACAGTAGATGGAATAGATTATTCTCTTGATAGCGCAGAGAAGATCAATCTTGATGAAATGACAGAGCTTATGAACAACATACTTGCATTTTGATGATAAGTGAAAAAAATCCCTTCATTACTAGGAAATGGTAATGGAGGGGTTTTTTAATTCACTTGTTTTTATAAGCAGCGTCTCTTTACAAATAGTCAAGAAAAGGTGGGGTGGAGCTTCTTCTTGCTATGGCTGAGGATTATCTTCTGGAGTAGGATCAGGCTCCTCTGGCTGAGGGTTTTCTTCAGGTGTAGTCTGCTCGTCCTGAGGAGTTTCCTCTGGGGCGGGAGTGGGCTCTGGTGCAGGAGTTTCATCAGGAGTAGTAGGTTGAGGCTCAGGAGTAGCAGGCTCTGCTGGCTGAGGAGTTTCTTCCGGGGAAGTAGCCTCTTCAGTTGACTGATCTGCAGGAGCTTCTTCTGAAACTGGCGCAGGTTCAGGTTTGGGGGTAGTAACCCAGCGGTAAAAGAAAGCGTGATTTCCAATCATTGTATATTCGCTGATGCAGTAGTAGTCTGCCCAGTATTTTGTCATAAAAAAGAGATAGTCACCAACACGAGCGCCAGCAAGAACCTCTCTTGCAGCGTTTACACATGTAGAGTTGGGACCATTTGACATTATGAGGTCGACTTTTCCTGATCTATAGGAAGCAAACTGAAGATTTTGTGTGATAACCGCAACAATAGTGTTAGGGAAGGCAGAACTTTTTACTCTGTTCATGATAACTGATCCCACAGCAAGTTTTCCTGTATAGGATTCACCGCCAGCTTCCGCCTGGATAGTGGTGGCAAGCCACACAAGTTCTTCATCGCTTGCATCGTAGGAACCGGAGGTATCTTCTCTTGTGAGAGCAAGCCTTTCTGCAATTTGCTGAGCAAGTTTGGCCTGGGCTGCGGCGGTTTGGGATTCAAGAGATTTCATTTTTGCATCTAGATCTTTTAACTGCTGGTCGAAGTTGGCCAGTTTGTTTCTTTCGGAATTTAGATTTGAATTTGTTGAACTTAACTGACTTTTTACGTTGTCAGTAAGAGTCGCGAGCTCATCGTGCTTTTCATCGAGCTGAGCCTGGTATTTATCAAGCTCGGATTCTTTTTCCTCTACAGCAGCTTTTTTGGCAGAGATAGTGTCCTGAAGGGCTTGATATTCTGCAATCTTGCGCTTGTCGTATCTGATTATGGCATCCAAATATTCGAACTTGGTCAGGAATTCTTCAAGGGTCCCAGACACTAAAAGAATTTGCAAAAGACCTTTAGAACCGCCATTTTCATAGGTTGACTGAAGCCTCTTCTTTAAAAGGTTATATCTGTCTTTTTCCTGGGTTTGTGCAGCCTGGAGCTCTTTTTCAAGCTGGACGATTTCTGATGAAACCTGTGCCATTGCAGTTTCTGCTTCTGTAATTTCCTGATCTAGGGTGGTGAGTTTGCTGGTATAGCCATTGATAGTGCTCTGAAGTGAAGAACTTTGATTTTGAAGTGCAGATACGTTTTGCTGGGTCTGCTGTTGCTGGCCCTGAAGTTGTGTGATGGCGTCCTTTGTTTCCTTGGTCTGTTTTTCAAGGTCAGAAATAGTGGCCTTGGTTTCAGCTTCCTGCTGTTGCATGGTCGAAAGTGTTTCATCAAGTTCCTGAGCCCTTACATTCATAAACAAGGCCTCGAAACATAATACAAATATTAAGATCCCCGATAATCCCCTCTTTATCATAGGCTCCCCTTAAATTAGACATCAACACATTTACAACTATATCTTACAATATTTTATAAAATAAGACCACCTCCGAGGAGATGGCCTGTGAATAAGCTTAATTGTTTGGGGTTCCAAAAATCTTGTTGCCCACATTTCTGGAATCAAGGGCATATAGAAGAATCATTCCCAGAATCATGCAGGAAATGATTTCACCTGCTCCAACAGTGAGCATGAGAAATGAAACTGAATCTTCAGAGCCGTAGCAGTATCTGATAACCTGAGGAACAACTATTATGTTGGCTACGATTGGTGGGATTGGGCAGAGCCACTTTCTGAGAGTGCTCTTGCATCTGTAACCCTCTGAGCCTGGAATTTTAAAGCCATGAGCGATAAGGTAAGTTATGATAGCTCCAACAAGTGTTGCCAGGGAACCGAAAACTGTATCGATTGGGTGACAACCTGTTAGAATATTACTGATGATACAACCTACAAATAATCCTGGGATTGCTGTTGGTGTGAAGTAAGGCAGAATGGTGAGTGCCTCGGAAAAACGCACCTGGATTGCATGATTGGCAAGACCAAATGCATTAGCTAGTAGTGTTAAAACTACATAGAGTGCTGCGATTGCCGCAGACTGAGTGATGAATAGTACCTTTTTGTTACGCATATTTTATTCTCCTTTAGTTTTGTTTTGTGTCAGGAAGGTTTCGAACTGACATGTTTCTTTTGCGTGTTGCCATTTGAGCAACCAAAAAATAATAGCACGACCCGAATTTTTTGTCTAATTAATCATTGCAAAGTTTTCTGATGTGTGGTAATTTTGGTTAGTTCTTATTATAATGAACACATGAGTAGGACAGGTGATCGCTGCCATGCAAACGAAAGGGCATGGGAGAGGAAAGTCCGGGCTTCATAGGGCAGGATGCCAGATAACGTCTGGTGGAGGTGACTCCCAGGATAGTGCAACAGAGAGATACCGCCTGATTTAATCAGGTAAGGGTGGAAAGGCAGTGTAAGAGACTACCGTGCTGGTGGTAACATCAGTAGCCATGTAAACCCCATCCGAAGCAAGACCGAATAGAAAGCTATGAGTCGGCCCGGCTCGCTTTCAGGTGGGTCGCTTGAGGCTGTCGGCGACGGCAGTCCTAGATAGATGATCATCCACGACATAACCCGGCTTACAGTCCTACTCATTAAAAATGTAAAAAAATTGAAAGCACTTACAAAAGGACAAGATTTGCAATATTTTTTTACAAAAATGAACTGACAAAGAATATATAATACGATATGATACAAGAGTCGAATGAAATATTTCATTTGGCTCTTGTTTTTCGTTGAGTAGGAAATTGCTTTCCTATTCGATAAAAAATTTCGCAAAAGAAAATGATTTATTTAAAATATAAAGGAGAAAGGCTATGGAACTTAGAACAGCATGTTCACCTAGAGATGAGAAGTACTACGATACTAAGAGACTTAGAGAAGAGTTTCTCATCGATGATCTTTTTCAGCCAGATGATATCAAGCTTGTTTACAGCCACATCGACAGAATCATAACTGGTTCTGCAGTTCCTGTTAACAAAGAGCTTGTGCTCACAGCTGGAGATGAGCTTAGAGCAGAATACTTCCTTCAGAGAAGAGAAATGGGAGTTATCAACATCGGAGGCGCTGGCGTCATCACTATTGATGGCAAGAAGTATCAGGTAGAGTACAAGCAGGGTATGTACATTGGAATGGGAGCAAAAGATATCTCTTTTGCAAGTGTAGATTCCAGTAAGCCTGCCAAGTTCTACATAAACAGTGCTCCTGCACACAAGACATATCCTACAGTTCTTATCAAGAGAGAGGGCACACCAGAAGAGGGTGTTGTTATCATCAAGGACGAGAACAAGAAGGAGCTTGGAAGTCTTGAGGGTGCAAACCACAGAGTTATCAACAAGTACATTCTTCCTGGTCAGGTAGAGACTTGTCAGCTCGAGATGGGTATGACTGAGCTTAAGCCAGGCAGCGTATGGAATACAATGCCATGCCATACACATGATCGCAGAATGGAAGTTTATCTTTACTTTGATATTCCTGAGGATGCATTCGTTATGCACTTCATGGGAGAACCACAGGAGACACGCCACATCATCATGAGAAATGAGCAGGCTGTTATCAGCCCTAGCTGGTCAATTCACTCAGGATGCGGCACTCAGGCTTACACATTCATCTGGGGCATGGTTGGAGAGAATCAGGACTTCGACGACATGGATGACTGCGCAATGCAAGACTTATTGTGAGTGATATAGCAGACGGAAGTCATGAATACAGGTGCTTGCACCTGTGGATTCATGACCTCAGGATGCGAACAGACATGAGGAAAAAAGATATGCGAAAGAAAAGAGCATATCGATTTCCGAATGGATGTAGCATGGCGAGAACGAAGTGGAGCCATGCGTATATCACGAACAGTATAGCAGACGGAAGTCATGAATACAGGTGCTTGCACCTGTGGATTCATGACCTCAGGATGCGAACAGACACAGAGTGATGGATGTAGGATTGCGAGAACACGAAGTGTGGAGCAATCCGTACATCAATGTACAAGTAGTGAGAATAATTATTTAACATATCAAAGAGATAATTAGGAGGGTATTACAATGCAGGATTTTTTAAAGAACTTTTCACTTGAAGGTAAGATTGCATGGGTTACAGGTGCTTCATATGGACTTGGACTTGCTTATGCAGTAGCATTTGCTGAGAGCGGAGCTAAGGTTGTTTTCAACGATATCAACCAGGAACTTGTAGATAAGGGACTTGCTGAGTACAAGAAGCTCGGTATCGAGGCATTTGGTGCTGTTTGCGACGTTACTAAGGAAGATCAGGTTCAGAAGTTTGTTGCTGATGTTGAGGCTAACGTTGGTACAATCGATATCCTTGTTAACAACGCAGGTATCATCAAGAGAATTCCTATGATCGAGATGTCAGTTGATCAGTGGCAGCAGGTTATTGATGTTGACCTTACAGGCCCATTCATCTGCTCTAAGGCTGTTCTTCCAGCTATGATCAAGAAGGGATCAGGTAAGATCATCAACGCATGTTCAATGATGTCTGAGTTTGGACGTGAGACAGTATCTGCTTATGCAGCTGCTAAGGGCGGTCTTAAAATGCTTACAAGAAACATCTGCTCAGAGTATGGTCAGTACAACATTCAGTGTAATGCTATTGGACCTGGCTACATTGCTACACCACAGACAGCTCCTCTTCGTGAGAAAGGACCTAACGGAGAGATGCATCCATTCGACAGATTCATCCGTTCCAAGACTCCAGCTCAGAGATGGGGCAAGACAGAAGACCTTATGGGACTTGCAGTATTCCTTGCTTCTCCTGCTTCTGACTTCATCAATGGACAGGTTGTTTACATTGATGGTGGTATTTCAGCTTACATCGGACAGGATCCTAACAACCTTGATCCTTCAAAGTTTGCTGATGTAGACGAGAGCACAGCTCAGTAATAATTTAAGGCATAAATTTTTTTTAGGAATATTAGAAACAAAACATATATGTAGATACATAGAAAGGCAATAAAATGGATAAGATTTGTGAAGAACTTTATAAGATTGGTATTGTTCCAGTTATCGCTATTGACGATGCCAAGGATGCAGAGCCACTTGCACAGGCTCTTATTAACGGTGGACTTCCAGCTGCTGAGGTTACATTCCGTACAGCTGCTGCAGAGGAAGCAATCAGAATTATTTCTGAGAAGTTCCCTGAGATGATCGTTGGTGCTGGTACCGTACTTAATAAGGAACAGGCTGATCGTGCTAAGGCAGCTGGAGCTAAGTTTATCGTAAGCCCTGGCTTCAACAGATCAAATGTTGAGTACATCCAGTCAATCGGAGTACCAGTAGTTCCTGGTACAGCTACTCCTGGAGAAGTTGAGCAGGCTATCGAGCTTGGTCTTGACTGCGTTAAGTTTTTCCCAGCTGAGCAGAATGGTGGTATTGCCAAGATCAAGGCTATGGCAGCACCTTATACCAAGATGCACTTCATGCCTACAGGTGGCGTTAACAAGAACAACTTAAATGATTACCTTGGATTCAACAAGGTATTCTGCTGCGGCGGTAGCTGGATGGTCAAGAAGGATCTCATTTCTGCTGGAAAGTTTGATGAGATCGAAGCTATGACTAGAGACGCTGTTAATGCTATGCTTGGCTTCACAATGAAGCACGTAGGAATCAATGAGACAGATGCAGCAGCTGCTGAGAAGACAGCTGAGATGTTTGATCTCTTTGGATTTGGCAAGAAGGTTGGTAACTCATCCGTATTTGCTGGTTCTGTTGTAGAAGTTATGAAGTCACAGGGACGTGGAACACACGGACATATTGCTATCGGAACAAATAACGTTGACAGAGCAGTATATCACCTTGGCAAGCAGGGCGTTAAGTTCGACGAGACTTCATTTAGCTATGATGCTGATAACCATCTTAAGGTTGCTTACCTTGCAGATGAATTTGGCGGTTTCGCTGTTCATCTTGTAAAGAATTGAGTGATATAGCAGACAGAAGTCATACATACATGTGTTTACACAAATGTATGTATGACCTCGGGATGCGAACATACATGAGGAAAAAAGATATGTGAATGGAATGAACATATCGATTTCCGAATGTATGTAGGATTGCGAGAGTGGAACGGAGCAATCCGTATATCACTCATATTGAATATTATTAGAAAGAATAAGAAAGAGGATTTTATTATGTCAAAGAAAGTTGTTACATTTGGTGAGATCATGCTTCGTCTTCAGCCTGATAACTACCTTAGATTCGTTCAGGTTGATCATCTTGAGGCTACATTTGGTGGCGGAGAGGCTAACGTATCTGTTTCTCTTGCAAACTATGGTCTTGATTCTGTATATGTTACAAAGCTTCCTAAGCACGAGATTGGACAGGCTGCTGTTAACTCTCTTAGAAAGTATGGCGTTGATACATCTAAGATCACAAGAGGCGGCGATCGTGTAGGTATCTACTACAACGAGAAGGGTGCTTCACAGAGAGGTTCAAAGTGCATCTATGATAGAGCACATTCAGCTATCGCTGAGGCTGTTCCAGCTGATTTTGACTGGGATGAGATCTTTGATGGCGCTGAGTGGTTCCACTTCACAGGAATTACTCCAGCTGTAAGTGACAACCTTGCAGCTATCACTCTTGAGGCTTGTAAGAAGGCTAAAGAGCACGGCCTTACAGTTTCTTGCGACCTTAACTACAGAGGTAAGCTCTGGAGCAAGGAGAAGGCTGGAAAGGTTATGGCTGAGCTTTGCCAGTATGTTGATGTATGCATCGCTAACGAAGAGGACGCTTCTGATGTATTCGGAATTGCAGCTTCTTCTACAGACGTTACAACAGGTAAGCTTAATAGAGAGGGCTACATCGAAGTTGCTCAGAAGCTTACAGAGAGATTTGGATTCAAGAAGGTTGCTATCACACTTCGTGAGTCTATATCAGCAAATGACAACAACTGGAGCGCTATGCTCTACACTGATGGACAGGCTTACTTCTCCAAGAAGTATGCGCTTCACATCGTTGACCGTGTAGGCGGCGGAGATTCCTTCGGAGGCGGTCTTATCTACAGCTGCGTAAACAACTTTGATCCTCAGGCAACAATCGAGTTTGCTGTTGCTGCATCTGCACTCAAGCACTCTATTGAAGGTGACTTCAACCTTGTAACTGTTGACGAAGTTAACAAGCTTGCTGGTGGCGATGGATCAGGACGTATCCAGAGATAATTTGATTTCAGCATAGCAGGTATGACTTGTATCTGCGACTTAGAATAAAAATATGAGTAAAAAGAGCTAAGGCTTTCCCTATGGGATTTCCTTAGCTCTTTTTACTACTCGAAACTAATATTTTTGAAAATACTCTCTGCAACCAGTCTTACTCAAATTATTTATTAAAATATCATAGATTAATAACTGATTTACCATATTAGCATGAACTATAATGTAGAAGTGGAAATGTGCCTAATAGGAATAATAAAAATGCTAATATGAGAATCGACAAGACTATTAATGCATTATTGATGTTTCTGGCGGTGCTTACAATGCTGCTAACTGCCTACTATGTAAATAATATCGCCATACGTAATAATGTACGAACTGAATATGTAACTGAGATGAGCCTTACAGGATCCAAACTTTCTGAGAAGGTTTATACAACTATGACTAAAATATCAGAGGTGGAAAATCTCGGGGGCTATGAGACAGAGTTTGAGTTTAAGTTTTATAACATGAGTGATAATACTGTTGCTAATTGGAAGATGATACTTCCTGTTCCAGATAAGACAATGGTTCTTGGATGCGCAGAAGTAGGCGCTGCCAAGTCTATTGGAAGTAATGATGTTGTGATATCTCCAGAGTTTTATAATCTTGAGCTATACCCTGGTGAATACATTGTTTTTTATATTACTCTAAAGACAAAAGAAATCTTTAATCCCACTTTTCTTACCTTTATAGGCTATGAAGTTATTGATGCCAGTGGCAATATGATGGGCATGATCATAATCCTTGCAGTCATGGTGTGGGCTGTAGTCTTTGTTGGCTACTGGGTCACAAGGTACAATCTTAGAAATTATAAGGAAAAGCAGCAGAATGATATAAGGATTATTTTGCAGTCAATGAATACCTTCATAAGTTTCATAGATGCCAAGGATCCATATACAAGAGGTCATTCCAAGAGAGTTGCAATGTATGCGGCTGAAATTGCAAAAAGAATGGGGCTTTCGGAGGATGAGGTGCAGAATATTTACTATGCAGGTCTTTTGCACGATTCTGGAAAGATCAGCATACCAGATGCAGTCCTTAATAAGCCGGGAAAGTTATCTGATGAAGAGAGGGCCCTTATACAGAATCACACCGTTGCTGGTGGTAAGATGTTAAAAGAACTATCGTCTATCCGTGGCATCAGAGAGACAGCTCTTTATCACCATGAAAGGTATGATGGAACCGGTTATCCTGAAGGGCTTAAGGGAGAGAGCATTCCGCTTTATGCAAGGATCGTTGGCGTTGCAGACTCCTACGATGCCATGTCCAGTAACCGTGTCTACAGAAGGCATCTTAATAAGGACGAGATAATTGAAGAAATCCAACAGGGCGCAGGCTCTCAGTTTGACCCGGATATAGTCAAATATATGGTTGATATGATAAATGATGGTTATGTTAATGTGGTTAAGATGGAAACGGCAGACAACGATGAAGGAAAGGCTGGTTTCCACATTACTGAAGATGATATCCCGGGAGTTTATATGGGGTATTGACATGATGTATGAAATTTCGTAATATTGAATTGAAATCGGTTTCAGACAGTCCCCAAGACGGAGTTTTTTATGGAAAACGATAGACTGAACGCCGGTAAGACTATTACAATCTATGATATTGCAGAAGAAGCGGGAGTTTCTGCTTCTACTGTTTCTCGTGTCCTAAACGGAAGTGCTTCCGTACGCAAGGAGAAGAAGGACAGAATCCAGAGTATAATTGATAAGTATAATTTCAAGCCTAACGCGCTGGCTAAGGGGCTTTCAGACACTGCCACCAAGACTATTGGCATCATAGCAGCAGATGTCAGGAACCCTTATTATTCTGCGCTTTTTGTGGCCTGCGAGATAGCGGCTGAGAAGGCTGGGTATAGTGTAGGCCTTGCCAATTCCCTTGGGGTAAAAGAAAGAGAGCAGTCCCAGCTGGATCTTTTGATGCAGCAGAAGGTGGATGCAATAATACAGATGGGCGGAAGAGTAGATGATCTTATAACAGATGATGCTTATGCCAAAAAAGTCAGGGAAGTCTGTAAGACTACTCCGGTAATAGTGACTGGAAAGCTTGATAAAGCCCCTGTTCACAGAGTTGTAATCGATGAGGCGGAAGGCATGAACCTTGTTATGGATCATTTGATAGGTCTTGGACATAAGAAGATTGCTCTTGTTGGCGGAGAAATGAGAGTTGCTTCTACTTTCTATAAATACCAAAGATACCAGGAAAATCTTGCACATCACGGTATTAAGGTGAATGGAGATTACGTAGTTAATGGCTCGTATGATCCTGAAACGGGATATAATGCCACTAATAAGATTCTTGCCCTGGAGGACAGGCCCACAGCAATAATTGCAATAAACGATTTTGCTGCCAGCGGTGTTCTCAGAAGTGTAAGAGAAAAAGGCCTCCGGATTCCAGAGGATATTTCCGTTGTCAGCTTTGATAATACATATATAGCTGATCTTATGTCGCCTAAACTTACTAGCATTGATTATAACTACGATAAATACGGTCAAAAGCTGATAGATACTGCAGTTGCAGTTTCTAATGGCCAGGAGATAGAAGACCTTCAGATGGTTGAGCCGGTGCTGATCATAAGAGACAGTACAGGCAGGATCAATGAAACATTTTGAAACTATAAATCGTTAAATCGTATCTTTGTATACAATATTTGTCATTATTCACAAATATAAGAGGATGTACCTATAAATACATCCTCTTTTTTGTTAACTATCTACAAAACTGCAATCGGTTTCAAAAAAGACATTGACGAATGTTGGTCATTAATGATTAAATAATAGTATGAAATCGGTTGCAAGTTGTTAATATGCACAATACGGGGACTGTGTTTAGAATTAAAAGCAATCGCGAGTAACTAGGGAGGTTCCAATGAGTAAAGTTTCTAAATCATCTTCTACTCAGGTAGTTAAAAAGCGTGGAGTCTTAGAAACTCTGTGGAGATACAGAGTACTTGAGCTTATGTGCTTACCTGCAGTAATCTTTTTCTTTATGTTCAGTTACATGCCTATGCCTGGCATATATGTAGCATTTGTTAAGTACAATTATGGTAAGGGTATTTTTGGAAGCCCTTTTGTTGGACTTAAGAATTTCCAGTTTATTGCTGAGTCAGGTAAGCTTTGGGATCTCACAAGAAATACAATTCTTTATAACATAGCATTTATCCTTTTAGGTAATTTCCTTGCTATATTAGTTGCTATTCTCCTTAACGAGATGCAGAGCAAGATGTTCAAAAAGGTTTCACAGACAATGATGTTCCTGCCATACTTCATTTCACAGGTTCTTGTAGGAATTCTTGTTTATAACCTTTTAAACTATGACTATGGTTTTGTTAACGAGATTCTTTCAGCTCTTGGCAGAGAGAAATGGGGACCATATTCAGATCCTTCAGTTTGGCCGGTAATCCTGGTAATCGTTCACTTATGGCAGCAGACAGGTTACAACTCAGTTGTTTACTTTGCAGCTATCTGTGGTATCGATGCAGAAATCATCGAGGCAGCCAAGGTTGATGGAGCTAATGCTTTCCAGAAGATCAGATACATCATTCTTCCAGGACTTAAGCCAACAATCGTAATTCTTCTTTTGTTTGCACTTGGTGGAATCGTAAAAGGTAACTTTGGTCTGTTCTACAACATTATCGGTACTAACTCTCTTCTTTATCCTACAACGGATATCATTGAGACTTACGTATATAGAGCAACTATTACAGACTTCAACTTCTCAACTGCTTCAGCAGTTGGATTGTACCAGTCAATCATTGGTTTTGCTATGGTCATGATAGTCAACTTCATTGTTAAGAAGATTGATCCAGACTATTCATTATTCTAATAGAAGAGAGGTCAGAGAACATGTCTAGAGATAACAATTTTGAAATGACAGGCGTTAAGGTCAAGCTTGGCGCATCTGATATTATTATCAGAACTTTTGGATATATACTGATCACCCTTTATGCACTTGCCTGCATATTTCCATTTTTGATCATTATAGGTACATCTTTTACAAATGAATCAGTTATCAGAGCTGAGGGTGTTCAGCTTTTCCCTAAGGAGTTTACTACCAAAGCTTATGAGATGGTCATGAGAGGCGGAATGATCTGGAAGAGCTATGGACTTACAATTACCCTTACTCTTTGCGGAACAGTAGTAGGACTTTTGATCATTGCCATGACAGGTTATGCACTTCAGAGAAAAGATTTCCCTCTTAGAAATGCAATTTCCTTTTACATTTACTTTACATCACTGTTTTCAGCAGGTCTTGCTCCATACTACCTTCTGATGACACAGACATACAAACTTAATGACAGCTATCTGGCAGTATTTTTCCCACTCCTTATGTCACCTTGGCTCATTATTCTCATGAAGAACTTCGTTAAGGCTATTCCTCATGAGATCACAGAGTCAGGTAAGATTGACGGAGCTGGAGATATGGTGATCTTTACAAGACTCATCCTTCCAATGCTCAAGCCAGCGCTGGCTACAATAGGTCTTTTCCTTGCACTTGGTTACTGGAATGAGTGGTATCAGTCATCACTTTTTTTGAGCTCACGTATCGCTGTTAAGCCACTTCAGTTCCAGCTTTATAAGGTAGTTAACGAGGTTCAGTCACTTAAGAACTCTATCGCAGGTCAGTACATCACACTTACAGATGTTCCTACAGAGTCACTTAAGATGGCAACAGCAGTAATGGCTACAGGCCCTATCGTATTCCTGTACCCATTCGTTCAGAAGTATTTCATTGGTGGTATTACAGTCGGCGCCGTAAAGGGTTGAGCAGAGACCGGCAAAAAACATATATGTAAGCAATCCCGTAGAGGGGTTCAAATATTCATTTTCTTATCAAAAAGGAGGATAAAAATGAAAAAAAAGGTATTAGCAGCATTACTTAGCGCAAGCATGGTAATGGGACTTGCAGCATGCGGCTCATCTACAAGCGCTCCAGCAGGCACAGATGCACCTGCAACAGAGACAAAGACAGAGACATCAGAGGCGGCTGGAACAGAGACAGCTGAAGCTCCTGCAATTGACACATCAGAGCACGTAAAGATCACTTACATGACAACTGGTGGCGCTCCAGAAGGAAACCAGACAGATGAAATGCTTGAGCAGCTTAACAAGATTCTTACAGAGAAGGTTAATGCTGAGCTTGAAATCTACTACATCGACTGGACAGATTATCTTTCAAACTACAACTTAACACTTGCTCGTATGGATGGTACTGTAGACCTTGTTGGTACAGCATCTGACTGGCTTGATGCATGGCCAAATGCCAAGAACGGAGCTTTCCTTCCACTTTCAGAGGAAATGCTCAAGACATATGCACCTAAGACATGGGAATCAGTTTCTCCTGAGCACTGGGATCTTTGCAAATACGACGGACAGATTTATCTTATGCCAGAAGATAACTACGCACAGTGGACAAACCACGGCTTTACATACCGTCTTGACTGGGCTAAGGAAGCTGGTCTTGAAAACGGCGTTCACAGCTGGGAAGACCTTACAACATACTTTAAGTATGTAAAAGAGACATATCCTGATGTTATTCCTTGGGATTCAGATGGTACTCAGTACGCTACAATGGTTGGCGGATGGATCACATCACATTCTAACTATGTGCCAATCGATGGTATCAACTCAGGCGCTATGTGGGGTGGTACAAAGGATGACCTTTACACAGTATACTCACCTTACATGACAGACACAGATTCACTTGTTGAATTTGCTAAGATGATGAAGGAGTGGGATGAGATCGGTGTTTGGAAGACAGACGTTCTCAACAACACAGCTTCTGATAACAGAGAAGACTATAAGATCGGTCGTGTTGCAGCTGAGCAGCACCACACACAGACATGGACAGACCTTTGCTCACACAAAGATGGCTACACAATCTATGATGATCCTAAGGCTGAGTCAGGCTTCTTCTACTTTGGTGAAGAGACCAAGAACCTTGTAGCTCTTTCAATCACACACGGTGCTATGGCTGTATCTGCAGCTTCTAAGAACCCTGAGAGAGCACTTATGGTTTATGACCTTCTTAGAAACGACCCTGAATGCTACAGACTTATCAACTACGGTGTAGAAGGCGTTTCATACGAAGTTACAGCTGATGGCATGAGAAAGAACCCAGAAGGCTATGACGGAAACAGAGATGGTATCACAACTAACTTCTGGTGGGGACGTAACGACGACCTCGAGCTCAAGGATTCAACACTTAACTGGGATGCAATCAATGCTCTTTATGATGAGTATGACAAGATCAAGATCGACTATCCATATGGACAGTTCGTTCCTAACGTTGACGATATCCAGTCCAAGATTGAGAACATCAACGACATTCATACAACATACATGAAGCAGATCGCATTTGGTAAGTACCAGGGATCAGCTGAGGATATCGTTGCTGAGTACCAGGCAGCTCTTGAGAAGGCAGGCATCAATGATGTAACAGCTGAGCTCCAGAGACAGTTTGACGAACTCTACAAATAATCTTTAGGCAAAAGAGAAGTCAATGAACCTTATGGTTCATAATTACTAGAAAAAAAGGGAATACTGTGAGACTTTGCAGTATTCCCTTTAACTAGTTAGAAGTGGAAACTAGTGTATAAAAAATAGTTTTCAAATGTCTTCTGTTTTTATATAATGTTTTTTACCGTTTAAAAAATATTATATAAGAACAAAAGAAAACGTTTTGTTTCAGTTAATAGAGGGAGAAATAAGAAATGGGAAAATTTGAGATCAAGGATACCTTTTATTTGAATGGAGAGCCATTTAAGGTTATCTCTGGTTCTTTTCATTATTTCAGGACTGTCCCAGAGTATTGGACAGACAGACTTGAGAAATTAAAGGCACTTGGCTGCAATACTGTAGAGACCTACATTCCTTGGAATCTCACAGAGCCTAAAAAAGGTGAGTTTAACTTTGAGGGCATGTGCGACATAGAGAAATTTATTAAGACTGCAACAGAATTAGGACTTTATATCATTATCAGGCCATCACCTTATATCTGCGCAGAGTGGGAATTTGGCGGACTTCCAGCATGGCTGTTAAAAGATAGAAACATGCGCCTTAGAGTAAGTTACAAGCCATTCCTTGACGCAGTAGAGGATTATTATAAGGTCCTTATGCCAAGGATCACACCATATCAGATCGATAATGGTGGAAACATTATTCTCATGCAGGTCGAGAATGAGTATGGTTACTATGCTAACGACCATGAATACATGAAGGCTATGAGAAATCTGATGGTAAAATATGGCGTAACTGTACCTCTTATCACATCTGATGGTCCATACCATGAGAGCTACAGAGGCGGTTTTGCAGAGGGTGCTCATCCAACAGGAAACTTTGGTTCCAAGACAGAAGAGAGATTTAATGTAATAAAAGAGTATACAAATAATGGACCTTTAATGTGCGCTGAGTTCTGGGTTGGCTGGTTTGACCACTGGGGAAATGGCGGTCATATGAAGGGAAATCTCGTTCAGAGCACGGCAGATCTTGATAAGATGCTTGAACTTGGAAATGTCAGCATTTATATGTTCCAGGGTGGCACAAACTTTGGATTCATGAACGGTTCTAACTACTATGATGAGCTTACACCAGATGTAACAAGCTATGACTACGATGGAATCCTGACAGAAGACGGCCAGATCACAGAGAAATACAACAAGTATAAAGAGGTGATCAGCAAGTACGTTGATATTCCGGAAGTTAAGTTTTCTATGGATATCAAGAGAAAGAGCTATGGAACACTTTCCTGCAAGGAAAAGGTATCTCTTTTCTCTGTTGTCGATGACCTGAGCACACCGGTGCACCTTCCATATACAGTTAACATGGAGGAGCTTGATCAGAGCTACGGATATATCCTGTATAGATCAAGGCTTCACTCAGAGGCAGGAATTGCCAAGCTAAAGCTCTGGGAGACAGCTGATAGAGCCAATGTATTTGTTGATGAGAATCCTCTTATCACTCTTTACGACCATGAACTGGATCAGGAACACAACATTCCTATAGAGAAGTTCCTTGCCTGCTCACAGCCAGCTCAGATGCTGGCCGGCAAGTTCATGATGGAGAGAGGCCTTACACCAGAAACAGCTGCTGCAGCTATCGGAGAGGCAGGTCTTTCTACTGGATGCCTCACAGGTCTTAACGAGAAATTCGATATCCTTGTTGAGAACATGGGAAGAGTTAACTTTGGACCTAGAATGGAAACTCAGAGAAAGGGCATTGGCCGCTGCGTACAGGTAAATGGCCACATGCACAATGACTGGGATATCTACACACTTCCTCTTGATAATGTGGATAAGGTTGATTTTAGCAAGGATTACAAAGAGGGAACACCAGCCTTCTATCGCTTTACCTTTGATGTAACAGAAAAGGGCGATACATTCCTTGATTTTGAGGGATGGGGCAAGGGCGTAGCCTTTATAAATGGCTTTAACCTTGGAAGATTCTGGGAAATCGGACCTCAGAAGAGGCTTTATATTCCAGCACCTCTTCTTAAGGATGGAGAGAACGAGATCATCATCTTTGAGACAGATGGCAAGGTAAAAGATACAATTGAGCTTAGGGATGAGCCAGATATCGGCTAAATAATGTGAAGATTAGGTCAGGGAAGCGTTTAGTTTCCTTGACCTTTCTGTTTATTTATTTGAATTATTGTGACTTTTTTCTTGTAAAAGCCTTGAAAAAACGATATATTGAAGTGGTGAAACATACGTAAATAGTGGGGGACGGGGGATTTGAGAAGATACTACTATAGAATATACGGATTTATTCTTGTTTCGGACTATGAGTTTCCACAGTTTCTATCTGCAGATGAAACATCTGATCCGGATATCGTTGTCCAAATCGGACATATCACAGGAGACATAAAAAAGCTGGCTGATGAAGGCAAAAGGTTCGGCTTCAGAGAAAAAGAAATGTGGTTTAACACCGGAGTTGGCCTCTTTTGGATCCATGATAAATATATTTCTTTTGAAGGCTATAATGGGGGAACTATAGATGATGCGGCCCAGTACATTTCGGGACTTTGTCTTTCAATCTTTTTGTGGCTGCATGGAATGATAATGCTCCACGGCGCCTGCCTTAGGCTAAATGACAAGACAATTATTGTGGCGGGAGGAAGCGGAAGCGGCAAATCTTCGACATCTACAGAGCTGATAAAGAGGGGAGCTCTTTTGATAGCAGATGATGTTACCGGAATCAAAAAGGAAAACGGCCAGTACTACGTATATCCGGCTTTCCCAGGGCAAAAGCTATGCGCAGACCAGGTAGAGAAGAATGGAATCTGCACAGAAGGGCTTAATCAGGTCAAGTATGACCTTAATAAGTACGAAATTCCAAGAAATGACATTTTCTATGATGCTCCAAGTAAAGTGGATCACATGTTTTGGATCGATCTTGGCCAGGTGGACAGAGTAGAGATGAAGGACATAGATGGTGCAGGCAAGGTACAGGCTGTCACCAAGGCTATATTTATAAACTGGTTTTTTAACGAGGCTTTTAAACTTGAGGCAGAGGATATACTGCGGTGTATAGAATTTGCCAAGGATATCAGGATACATCAGATAACACGAAACAGACAAAAAGACACACTTAATGAGATTGTAAATTATATTGAGACGCAGATAGCGTAGTTTGGGGAGTTATGTCAGCGATTTGGGGAGTTGTTGATCTTTCGGGAAAAGAGATAAACAAGGCGCTTTCTTCTAGAATGAGCAAATGCCTTGAGAACTACAGAATTGATAAAGTTATGGAGCTTTCTGAGGACAATGCCTATATGGGATGTGGCCTTCAGTATATTACTAAACAGGATAGAGCAGAGAAGTTGCCTATTAGCGAGGGCCCTGACTTTTTTACAGCAGATTGTTATCTGGACAACAGAGAAGAACTTATCTCTGAGATTGGAAAAGAACTGCCAGGTGAGAGGCTGTCAGAAGATACCCCTGATGGAAGACTTCTATATCTGGCCTTTAAGATCTGGGGCGAAAAGTTTGGAGACCATGTTCTGGGCGCTTTTTCTTTTGCCAATTACAACAAAGATACTAATGAGTTTTATCTTTTTACAGACCACATCTCTTCAAGGAGCGTTCACTACTATGTTCAGGGGGATAGGTTATTCTTTGGAACATTGACTAGCTGCATAACCGATGTCTGCCCTGAAATTGATGTGTGCGATAAGTGGATGAGCGCCTGCATGGCAATGGATTTTCCGGTGCTTACTGTGTTTGAGGGGCTGAGCCCATTTGAGAATGTTTTTATGCTGCCTTATGGCTGCGGTGTGAAGGCTGTGCTTTCTAAAGGAAAGGCCAAGGCTACAAGGATAAGGTATTACGATCCTATTTCTGAGATCCATGAAGATAAGAGCATAACTGATGCTCAGGCAAAAGAGCTGTTTATTGATACCTTTAAAAAGGCTGTGGAAGGGATGCTCAGAACTGATGGAGAAGTGGGAGTGCTCCTTAGTAGTGGCCTTGATTCCACGACAGTTGCCAGCATGGCAGCAACAATACTTAAGTATAGGGGCGATAGCTTGCTCCATAGTTATACTTCGATTCCGCTTAAGGTCTTTGATAAGAACTATGATAATCCCAGAAATTACTGGACTGATGACGAGTCAGGTCTTGTGAAGATTCTCTGTAAAAGATATGACAATATAAAGCCTACTTTCATGGATTGCGAAGGAAAGAGCGTGCTGTCTAATATAAAAAAGTATGTTGATTACATGGAATTTCCTGGAAAGGCGCTTATTAACCATGTTTGGATGTATGAGGCCTATGAAAAGGCCAGGGCTGATGGATGTAAGATACTTTTATGCGGAAATCATGGTAACTATACTATTTCCCATGGCAGTATATTTAATAGTGCCTACAGGGCATTGAGAGAGGGCAGGATAGTAACTGCATTTAATCAGGTCTGTTATGACGCTAAGTGTAAAAAAATAAGCAGAAAGGGTCATTTGAAGAGATTTTTTCAGGCAGTTCAGGATGATAGAAGAATGATCACTATTGATGAGATTGTTACGGATCAGTCTTATAGAAAAGAACTGCTTGATAAGTACGGAGTCAGAAAAGCCTGGGAAGATCTTATGAAGCGCGAAGGAGATGGTATTTCTACCAGAAAGCAGTTTGAAAATAGTGTAGTGTCCACATTTGTTTTACAGCTTATGGGACTGTATGAGACAAAAGATAGCCTGGATACAGGTGTTCTTGTGCGAGACCCCACAAGAGATAAGAGGATTCTGGAGCTTTGTTTAAAACTTCCCTATGAGCGTTTTGCCTGGGATGGCCAGGACAGGAGACTTGTAAGAGAATACATGAAGGATTATATTCCTGATGAGATTCGTCTTGTAAGCCGCCATAGAGGAAGGCAGAGCGGAGATGCACTCCTTCGATATAAGAGCTTTGGACTTCCAGGTGGAGAAAAAGAAGATAACCTTATCGATAAGGATATTGCAAGATATTTTGATATTGATAAGGCAAGGGCCATAATGCAGGAAGAAACTACAGAAGACAATATTCGCAGAAAGGTAAAAATTCTGGCTTGCAGTATTTTTATGAAGAACGTGCGCAAAAAAAGAGAGAGTCTGGTATAAAAACCAGCTCTCTTTTTTGATACTTCATTTTTTTAGTCTACATCAGGACCAACTGGTTCACCACTTGCAGGCCATGTACCTTCAAAACGCTCACCATCAATAGTAATCCAATGATTGTCGTGTTTTGGACTTACATGTCCGCCACTCTGAGTCTGATCCAGTTCAAGACTTTCGATAACGGGTGCACTCCACGCTTTCATATTTCCCCTCCTTAAAGATTAACTTAATAATATAAGTTTTATATATGAAATAATATCAGCAAAATTAAATTGTGTAAACAATTCTTTCAAAAATGTTATAAATGCCTGATTTTTGCACATGCAAAGCTGATAAACAATAAAAATATATCGAATAACAATAAAAATATATTGACTTTCAATTTGGACAGGATTATATTATGGAGTATAAAAATGTACGTACGATAAAGACAGATAAAGAAAAAATGTTGTATGGAGGCTTATATTATGAACAAAGATGAGAAGGCTTTAAATGTGGGGGAGGCAGTTAGCGTTGGAGCTACTAAGGCTTTCATAGTTGTTCTGACCCTTGGAGCAATTGTTATGTGCGTATTAGGGCCGAAACTTGTGGATATTATTATGACCAAGACATCTCCACTTGTACCAGATGCATATAGGTACTGGATAATGCTGATTGGAGGCTATATTCTCGCAACAATACTTTTTGTATTTTTGTATCTAATGTATAAGCTTGTTTGCAGAATAGAGCTGGGAGAAGTCTTTGTCATGCAGAATGTGAGAGCTCTTGGACTTCTTAGCAATCTGGTATTTCTGGCCTGCCTTATCACATTTGTGATTGGAATCACCTGCACATACATGATTTTTGTCATTACTGTGGCTGCAGCTTTTATGACACCAATAATCAGCGTCATAAGATATGCCTTTGCAAGGGCTGTTGCTATGAAGGATGAACTTGATCTTACTGTATGAGGAGGAGACCATGATCAGAGTAAATTTGGATGTTGTAATGGCCATGCGTAAGGTAGGAGCAGGAGATTTGGCAGAGAGAGTTGATATAACTCCAGCCAATCTGTCTATTCTAAAAAATAACAAGGCCAAGGCAATAAGGTTTTCAACCCTGAATGCCATTTGTAAAGAGCTTGGCTGTCAGCCAGGGGATATTCTGGAATATGTTCCGGATGATGAAGGATGAATGAAGGACAATAGACTCTAAAGGAGGAGAAATGGAAGCAAACACTAATAATCAGCAGATTCAGTATGTACAGGTTACGCCACAATCGGCTGCTGCGCCTGCAAATGCACAAAAAGTTGGGAGAATTCTTAGTAATGCTCAGAAGGATGTTTTCAAATGGGCAGCAGTAATTAGCTATATAGTTGGATTTATCTATGTTAAGTACGGTATTGAGAATAGCGGAATAGTATCAAGATTCCCTTATTTGGGAAGACTCATTTTTGCTATAGTTTTCGTCGCATGCACAGAGGTTTTTGCATATAAGATTGGCGTTACCTACGATAGTCTTAGAGAGAAAAAGAAATCCTTTATTGAGCCAGCTATATACGCTATGTGTATTGTTCTACAGTCGCTTGCTTATGCCCTGTGGGGAACTCATGAAGACTGGGCATTTTATCAGTTTGTGCTATGGCATTTTTCTTTTGTCTACTACGTTCTTGCAAGAACAGGCACACTTGCTGCTGGCAGAAGCGGACTGATGTTTATAATAGACAGCTTCCAGGGATTTATTACAGTTCCTTTTGCAAATCTCTTTTTGAGAATAAATGCCATATTTAAAAAGGGCGAAATGGATGATGAACTGTATGAAAGCGAGCAACCAGCCAAGAAGATAAACAAGGCAACAGTGATCACTATTATAGTCAGTCTTGTGATTGCAGCTATTGTTTGCCTGTACGCAGTCGCTGAGCTTACATCTGCTTCTGAGACTTTTGCAGTTTTGGGGGATAAGTTCTTTAACTACCTTGATTATTTCCTCAAGCAGAAGTTCTGGGATTATATCTGGGAAAATTTCGTGATGCTGATCGTGTCTATCCCTGTAGGAGCGTATCTCTTTGGACTTGTTGGAGGATCTCTTTTCCGTGACAAGCCTTACTACAGGATTAAGGACTTTGAGGAGGATAGCAGAAGTTACCATCTGCTTCCTTCGTACTCGGCTTATATAGTGATTGGCAGCGTATGCTTTGTATATGCTCTGTTTTTAGGCGCATCCATCAATGATTTTATCGCTCACAAGGGACTTTTTGCTGAGTCAGCACCTGAGGCCTGCCAAAGAGCTCTTAGCAGCTTCTGGAGCCTTATAAGAGTAGTTCTTATGAACTTTGCTGTGATCGCCTGCTCCTGCATCTTTTCAAAGAAAGCCCTCTGGGAAGAAAAGGGTACCAGGATCCTTGCGACAGTTCTTTTTATCTTTGCCCTTGGATTTGCAATTATGGCGGCCTTTAACCTGATGGGCGTATATGTGGGCTACTACGGCTGGACACCTAGAAGAATCTTATCTTCATGGGTTGTAATGAATGTGATAGCATGGTGCATCCTTTTGATCATTCGTTTTTATAAAAAAATACCTGCCGCTCAGATAGGTATCATCCTCGCGGCAGTTTCATTCTCTGTTATCGATATGTTCAAGTTCTGACGGAAAAAGAAATGTCTATGGCAAACATTGGATAGATGTGGTGATTGCTATATTATTTGAGAATTCCGTATAGATGCCCATTAAATTCGTTGAAATAGGTTTCTTCTACCTTGCGCATAAAGACTGTAATGTCCTTATCGCCAAAGAAGAGTTCAAACCTTATAGAACCGACGCATTCGCCGATTAAGTGAACGCGAATGTAGAGGTCGTTATCTTTAAGCCATGTGGCGCCTGCTGTGTAGTAGGCGTCATATTTTTTTATATTTCCTTCTGCCATGTCATATAGAGAAAAAACAATGGTCATGGTATCAGAAGCTATCAGGGAAAGGCTTGATTTCCCGGTTTCGTTAAGCTCAAGAGAAAGCTCTTTAAACTTCTGAGGATTTTCGGTTAATTTGTAGCATAGGCGGATTGATTTGCTGTTAGTCTGGTTAATGAGTTTGCTTTGGATGACACTGCTGCTGCAGATCGGCGGGTTTTCATTAGACTTTCCAGGAATCCGTGGGCGGGAAATTCTAAGGGAGTCAGCGTACTTTATAAGCTCACTGTATGGGCTGGTCCTGCCAGATCCATTCTCCGCTGCAACGCCATCTTGGTGACAGTTAGTGCTTGTGGAATTTGAATCAGAGGTAGTATCAACAGTAGTATTTTTGATAGCTGGCAGCAGGAGATTGTAGATTCCATCATAAATAAACTGATTGCCCCCTGCGATGCCCTGAGTATCTGCAGTCGTCATGATGAGCATATCGTAGTCAGGAATACTGATAGCAAGCTGGCCGCCCATGCCATACAAGACAAAGCCGCCCTTTTCATTCTGCCATATCTGCATGCCATAGCCCATAGATTCACTGGGAATCGGGCCTGTCATTATGCTGGGGCTAAGATTAGAAGTTGCAAGCTCAATAAATTCAGGGTTTAGGAGAGTACGCTTTATACCATCGCTGCAGGTTACAGTTCCTTTTTTATCCAAAAGATATAAAACCTTCAGGATATCCATAGGCTTTGCCACAAGGCCGCTTCCGCCAATGGATACCCCAAAGGGATCCTTTACCATGTAAGAATCTTTACTAAAGTCCAAGTGGTTTAATACTTTCTCTTTTAAATAATCAAGCATGGGCATCTTTGTCTCTTTTTCCACCAAAGCGCAGAGCACGTGAGCAGCAGAAGTGTCGTAGTGGAAAACTGTGCCCGGCTTGTGGGTTGGAGACACGGTAAAAAAGCTCTCTACCCAGTCAGATTTCATGTCCACCTTGTAGGTTGTGGAAGCGTGGCAGGTGCGCATCATCAGCATGTTTCTGATGGTGGTATCCTTGATCCACATATGAGTATTTTCGCTAGTATATTCCGGGAAATAAGTCGTGATCGATTCATCAAGATCAATACGGCCCTCGTCAGCCAAAAGAGATATGGCAAGGGCAGTAAAACTCTTACTTATAGAAAACATCCTGTGAAGGGTGTCCTTCGTGCATGGTGCATAGTATTTTTCAAAAATGAGCTTATCATTTCTCATGATCAGAAGAGAGTGCATGGGTATGTCTTTTTTATCCAGGTACTGCAATAATCCTTTTATTGCGTTTGATGAAACACCTGCTTCTTCTGGCAAACATCTTTCAAATTCAAACATATGAGGCTCCTTGTGTTTTAAATTATATTCATTCTAACACAAAAACCCCTTCGGCTGGGGACCGAAGGGGTGGTGCACTGATCTACTCCAAACTAATAGTCAGTACGTCGGAAAGGTTTAAAGCTATGAAAATATAGCGGGGGTTGGCTTTATTACTTGTTGAAAACAGATGCAAGATAAAGGAATCCGCAATATCCGTTCTCATCAAGAAGACTCATATGGTCGTAACCAGCAGGAACTACAACTGTAGTTTTCTCATGGTTAACTGGGAATGTAACTTCAAGTGTAAGGTCTGCACGAGCAGCAAGGGCTTCCATCATCATCTTGTCGATGCAGTATGAAGCTGATGTCTCAAGTCTTACGATAGCACCCTGTGGAGCGTTCTTAACTGTATCGATGAAGGCTCTCTTGTACTGGAGTGCTGTGAGGTTACCATTTGCCTTAACTGTAACTACTGGTCTGTTTGACTCTACGATGCCGCCATCACGTGATGCACCAAGAACCTCTGGGAGGTCAGTTCTGCCTGTTACAGTAAATGTAGCAAAAATAGCTGGTGCTTCTTCCACTACCTGCTCATGAGTTTCAGAAGAACCTGATGCTGTAACTGCCTCGGTTGTAGGAGCAGCAACTTGGATAAGTCTGGCTGAAAGAGTGATACCACCCTTTGAATTTGTAAGTGTAATTGTATAAGTACCATCCTCATTAAGAACCATAGATACATTGTCACCAGCTGTGAGTTCGTATCCCTGTTCTACTGCTACAGTAAAAGCGTGATTGAGAGTGGTTGTAAGAAGATTAAGGTTACTTGTATTTTCAGATACTGTCTTGTTTGTAGTATCTACATCAATAGAATCAATCTTCTTAACTGTAGTAGAGTAGAGACCCTCAACTTTGACCTTGTCTCCAGAATCATTTTTTACGATGTACTGAACATGATTCTTGAGGTAGTCCTCTACCTCTGCATCATTTGAAGAAATGGCATTCTGGGCATCAATCTCATATACGATAATTGTAGGGATGTTGCAATTTGTGAGTTCGTCATTGTCCTTCTGTACATAAATTCCAGTACCATCAGCTTTGATTGTTCCCTCTACTACGATGATGTTTTTGTTATCGCCTGTGTCGTGGTCACAAGTACATGGATTTGCTCCACATGTTGTGCAGATGCATTTTCTTTCTCCGTTAATATCTGTGATCTGTACGCTTATACCGGTGGTAGAAGAGTTTACATCTCCTCCAACAATTACTGTGGATGAACCATCTGTAACTATTCCTGCCATTTGGGAGTTTACATCACCGTCTACAATCATGTAGCTGTCGCTCTGGACACGGATTCCGTTGTCAGTTCTTCCGGTTACATTTCCGTCGATTATTACAGTGCTATCTTTAAAAGCTCCAGCTCCATAATTTCCGCTAGCATCGCCTGTTACTTCTACTGTACCGTATTCATAAGCCCCAACTGCACGCCAATGGTCATTTACATTTGTAGCATCACCATTCTGCTTTACAACTGCAGGTGCTTCTGCTGAACCATCTGCATATACTGCTGAATAGTCGCTTGAATCGTTAGTTACATCACCAGTGTGCTCAAGGACTTCCCCTTCATTATGATTCCAGGTTTCACTCACAATTTCAGGGTAAGATCCTGTTTCAGCCGCAAATGCTGTTACTGTTGGTGCAAAGGCAATTGACATAGCCATTGTGATTGCTGTTAAGTTAATTAGTGTCTTTTTGTACATTTTTTCATTCCTCCATTTTTTGAACTTCCGTTTGTTTTTCTCCCCATCTTATGTGGTCTCTTAGTGAAGTTCGTGTTACAATACTAATAACAATATCTTTTAAAATGATGTTGCATGTCGATTAAAAATTTTTAAAATTTTTTTTCAGTATGCTATAATCATTTTTGGATTTTTAATAAGTAGTTATGAGAGGTAGTTATGTCTTCAATTATCCAGAACAACCAGGTATTTAATAATGAGGTCCCATTCTGCAGGGTCTACAGCGTAGAGAGCAAGAAACAGCTGGAAGAGAGATTTCTTGCACACAGGATTTCATATTTTATAGAATGGCAGGACAAGAACTTTATACAGCGCCTGTTTGACAGAAAGGGCAGCAAGATTGTTTGCACCTTCAGGATCAACAAGGGCGAGCTTCAGAGAGCAAGAGAACTTGCTACAGGCATTGAGGGAATCAAGTTTAAAGACTACGGTGAGATCAAGGACACCGAGCGCATCCGCAGGAGAAGCGAGGCAGTCAAGGAAACAAGCGATGGAATGGAAATGCCAGAGCTGAAATTTGAGAATAGTCCTGATGATTACGAAGAGGAATGATAATAGAGTAGGGGATTAAACGCCCCTACTTTTGTTTTACAAAGTTATTATTTATGGGAAATGAAGGCTGACGCAAGATAGCCCGGCGTTTTCCTGATTTAGGAGATTAAAATGTCATACAACGAGAGAATGAGAAAATTTGAAAAGATAAATCAGAAGATGAGCGGTGGCAAGGATAAGGCCAAGGCTTTAGGTAAGGCAGATGATAAGGCACAGGATAAGGCTAAAGCGAAAAAGCAGGTAAAGAGTGATGACTTCCAATACGAAGAGGCAGTGTCATTTAGGAAAAAGCCTGCTGGAAAAAATGCGGCTGATAAGCGTGTTGGAAGAACTGGCAGAAATACTGTAGGCAGGCCTGGCGACAGAAATACACAGAAAGATATGGAAAAGGCAGTTGATAAAAAGAAAAGCCGTTGCCCGTATTTTAAGAAGTGCGGCGCCTGTCAGATGATAGATACTCCATATGATAAGCAGCTTCGCCAGAAGCATGCTCATGTTGCCGAACTTCTTGAGCCATATACAAGGGTTGCAGCCTTTGTTGGCATGGAAGAGCCTGAGCATTACCGCTGCAAGGTTCATGCAGTTTTTACCCATGATAAAAAGGGAAATCCTGTGTCTGGAATCTACAGAGAAGGCACCCACGACGTAGTTCCTATTGATTCATGTCTTTTGGAGGATCAGAAGGCAGATGCCATTATCGCTTCAATCCGCGGAATGCTCAAATCCTTTAAGATAAAGACCTATGACGAGGACAACGGTTATGGGCTTCTTCGCCATGTTCTAATACGAATCGGTAAGAAAACCGGCGAGATCATGGTGGTTCTTGTGACAGTATCACCTATTTTCCCATCCAAGAACAACTTTGTGAAAGCTCTTTTGAAGGAACACCCTGAGATCACAACTATTGTACTTAATGTCAATGACAAGCAGACCAGCATGATACTGGGAGACAAGGAAAAGCCCATGTATGGACCTGGCTTTATCTATGATGAGTGCTGCGGCATGAGATTCAAGATTAGTCCTAAGTCCTTCTACCAGGTAAATCCTATCCAGCAGGAGGTTCTGTACAATAAAGCTATTGAACTTGCAGATCTTAAGGGCACAGAGGTAGCTCTTGACTGCTATTCGGGTGTTGGCACCATCGGAATTATTGCAAGCCCTCATGTCAAAGAGGTGATTTCTGTTGAACTTAATCCAGATGCAGTTAAGGATGCCAAACTTAATGCCAAGATCAACAATGTGGAAAACATTACATTCTACGAGAATGACGCCACAAGATTCATGCAGCAGATGGCTGATTCAGGTGATAAGGTTGATCTTGTGTTCATGGATCCGCCAAGAGCCGGCTCAACACCAGAGTTTATCTCATCTATGATTGCCCTTAACCCTGAGAAGGTAGTGTACATTTCCTGCAGCCCAGACTCTCTTGCAAGAGACCTTGAGCTTATAACAAAGGGCGGCTACAAGGTTAAAAAGGCCGTACCTGTGGATATGTTTCCATTCACCAGATCTATAGAGACCGTGGTGTGCCTGACCAAACGCTGATGGCATAAGTGGTGTACCTGTTCAAACTAATGAATTGTTAAACGAAAAATGGTACAATAAGAGATGAATTCTTGTGGGGATAATCTGCTTTTACCCACAAGAAGTCATAATTTTACACATAATAGGGGGAAAATCATGAACAAGAAGTATTTTGGGGTAAAAGAAATTTCAATCACAGCAGCACTTTTGGCAATATGCATTATTAGTCAGCTTTTCAAGAATCTAAGCATTTTTATTACGGGACCAATTATAAACGCTTGTATTATCATAGCTGTGCTGGCAGCAAATCTTCCATGTGCCATTCTTCTGTGCATTATAACGCCTGTTACGGCTTATATTATCGCAGCATCTCCGGTCATGAGCACGGTGCCACTTATAATTCCATTTATCATGCTTGGTAATATTGTCCTGGCAGTATCTACAGCCCTTTTACTGAAAAAGAGTTTATCTGGTGAAAATGGGCTTAAATCCCCGATTAGTTATATAAAAGCTGTTATTTGTGCAGTGTTAAAGGGTGCTTTTATGGGACTTACCATTTCTTTGTGGCTCCTTCCTACATTTATTCCGGCAGAGAGTAAATTATATGGCAAGCTCCCTGTATTTCAGACTACTTTTTCTCTGTATCAGGCTATAACAGCAGCAATAGGATTTGTTTATGCTTTTATTATCTGGGCTGCACTCAGAAAAATTATGAAAAAAGAAATGTGATGATTTCAGTTTTATCAAGAATTTTTGCACGATTTCCGGTATTTTTTGTAAGCGCTTTCATATAGAATAATCCTAAAACCAAGGGAGGATTATTCTATGTCTGTACACGTTATTGATGAAGCAAATCGTTGTCTTGGGTGTCCTAATCCCAGATGTAGGGAAAATGGTTGCCCTATTCACACTAATATTCCAGAGATGATAAGGCTTTTTAAGGCAAATAAGATGATGGAAGCAGCACAGATGCTGTTTGATAATAACCCGCTTTCCATGATCTGCTCGCTTGTTTGCAATCATGAGAACCAGTGCGAGGGTAATTGTGTCAGGGGAATAAAGGGAGAGCCTGTGCACATTTCTTCAATCGAGAATTATATTTCAGACTCCTGCTTTGAGAGACTTGAACTAAAGAAAGCACCATCAAACGGTATGAAAGCTGCTGTTATAGGTGCTGGCCCTGCGGGAATAACAATTGCAATTATACTGGCTCTTAAGGGCTATTCAATAACTGTATTTGAAACACATGACAAGATTGGCGGTATTTTGCGCTATGGTATCCCTGAGTTTCGTCTTCCAAAGTCCATTCTGGACAGGTATTACAAGAAGATGAGAGAACTTGGTATCAAGTTCAGACCAAATTTCTCAATCGGTGGCTCCACCAATATACAAGATCTTTTGAATGATGGCTACAAGAGTGTATTTATTGGTACTGGAGCCTGGAGACCCAGGAAACTTGGCATTCCAGGTGAAACTTTTGGAAATGTCTTTTACGCAATAAATTATCTAAATAACCCTGATGTTTACGAGCTCGGCGATAAAGTTGCCATAATTGGAGCGGGCAATGCAGCCATGGATGTAGCGAGAACCGCTATAAGGCACGGCGCAAGAGAAGTGACTGTATACGTAAGAGGCCAGGAAGTATCAGCTTCTAAAACAGAATTTGAGTATGCCAAAGTGGACGGCGTTAAGTTTGAATACCTAAAAACAATTGTCAGAATTGAGGATGAAGGCCCTGTTTTCAAGGAAGATGATGGAGAAAAGCTTATCCCTGCTGACAGCGTGATCATAGCCATTTCTCAGATCCCTCAGGATAGAATAATCAGTAAGGAAAAAGATCTAAAGCTTAATGAAAAGGGTAATCTTTTCACAAATGAACTGGGAGAGACATCAATACCAGGTGTTTTTGCATCAGGAGATGTAGTTACAGGAGCCAAAACTGTGGTGGCTGCAGTTGCAGTATCCAAGCAGATTGCAGAGGATATGCACAAGTTCATGCAGCAAGGGTGAAGCTAAATAAGACATTGGATATGAATATGATGTAGGTGTACAAAATAAGTTTGTCACCTACATTTTTTCTTTAGTGAAAAGATGATTGATATTATGGTAGTATAGATATAGATGTTAAATGCGAAAAAGACTGGAGATCTACGGCTCGATGAGACATAATTACAAATTTGTGATCAGCTACGATGGTACAAGGTATCATGGCTGGGAGAAAAAACCGGGAATTGACACAATACAGGGGAAACTTGAAAATGTGCTAAATAAAATGACAGGTGATTCTTCTGATCCCATAGAACTTATAGGTGCTGGCAGAACGGATGCCGGGGTCCATGCAAGAGCTATGACAGCAAATGTTATACTAAATACTGATCTTAATGAAACTCAAATACAGGAATATATGAATGCGTATCTTCCAGAAGATATAAGCGTTAACGAGGTAAAGGCCTGTTCTGACAGATTCCATGCCAGGTACAATGCTATAGGCAAGACTTATAGATATACCTGCTGGTATGGGACTTCCAAGCCGGTTTTTGACAGAAAGTATGTTGCAATATTGGACAAAGAGCCAGACATAGACAAGATGAAACTTGCTGCGATGCATTTAGTCGGAACTCATGATTTCAAGAGCTTTTGTGGCAATAAGAAATTTAAAAAGTCCACGGTGCGTACACTTGATACTATCAACATTGAAAAGAGTGGAAATTATATTAGGTTTTATTTCCATGGCAATGGCTTTTTACAGAACATGGTGAGGATTCTTACAGGAACTCTTTTAGAGGTTGGATTCGGGACAATATCACCAGATAGTGTAAAAGATATATTGGAAGCGTGCGATAGAAGTAAGGCTGGCCCTACTGCAAGACCAGAAGGGCTTTGCATGATGAAGGTAGATTACTAATAATTTTTCTTATGTACGGGGGGTATATGAACAAAAAAATTACTAGAAACCTATTGCTAGCATTTGTCAGTCTTTTTGTAGTAACATTCGTTTTTTTATCTGCTCCAATACGCGCAAAGGCAGCAGGAATAGGGGCTGTGTCTATTACTTCTGCCAAGATACATGGAGGAAATGTGAATATCTCTGTATCAGCGCAGGACTTGCCTGATAGTGATGACGGCGTCTTTTATCTCTATGCCGAAAAGGTATATCAAAATGGCCCAGAAGGTGCACCAGCAGCGGCGAAACCTATGGGGGCATCTGTTTCTTTTCAGATACCACTTAACTTAAACACTACAGAATGCCATTTATACGACAAGTTTCAAGTGGCGGTGCTTCAGGGCGGCGTTGTAGTTCCTGTATCCAACGCTCACTATATAACAAATCCTGAAGTGCTGGCGTCTGTATCTCTTTCTCCAAAAAATAATGGTAAAAAAGGTCTTATACTTGATGGAGCCAAGATTGGCAATGGAAATACTGAGGTTATAGACCTTGGAGTCCAGCAGGGCGCTTATAATATAAACCTTGAAGATGTCATTGGTGGAAATGGCGTTATCCAGTATGAATATAATGGCAAGGTTTATGCTTTTGATTCTGGATACGTAAGTCAGTACGATCACTGCGTCAGGACCACCTCTAGCCAGGGGATTGGGCTTACCATGGTTCTTTTAAATCCCTATGTGCCTGGAGAGGAATTTATGATTTCTCCCACATCCAGAGGAGGAGCAGGTAGATCTAACTACTACATGATGAACACCTCAGAGCAGGCGGGCCTTGAGTGGCTTGAAGCTACAGTTTCCTTCCTGGCCTTTAGATATAACGGACGTAATGGTTTGGGACAGGTGGATAACTGGGTTATTGGCAATGAGGTAAATGCCAAAAACGTATGGAATTATTCAAATGTTTCTGATGAACTTACCTATGCCCAGTTATATGCAGATTCTCTTAGAGTCTGCTATAACGCTATAAAAAGTAGAAATGCAAATGCCACAGTATGCATCAGCCTTGATCAGAACTGGACAAAGGTGCATAATCCGGCTTCTTACTATTCTGCAAGGAGTATGCTTGAGGCTATAAATGCAGTGGTTTGTGCTCAGGGCAACTTTGACTGGGGACTTGCCGAACACCCCTATAATTATCCTATGACCTGGACAAGCTTTTGGACACCCAAGAATCCTTTCAGCGCCTCTATGATCCAGCATTCGATTGATACGCCTTATCTTTCAATGGAGAATATTGAACAGCTTACAGACTATATGTGCCTGCCGCATATGCTAGGAACCAAGGGGCAGGTGAGACCAATTCTTTTGACGGAGATAGGATATTCCTCAACTCAGGGGGATGAGGCGCAGGCTTTTGCCATGGTTTATGCCTATCAGAGGGTTATGACCAACAGATATATCAGAATGATCATATTCAACCGTCAGACGGATTATCCTCTTGAAGTAAGAGATGGACTTTCCGTGGGACTGACTGCCCTTGATGGCAGACGGAAACTGGCTTACGAATACTTTAAACAGATGAATGGAGGTAATTCTGGAGCGTATATAAATCAGGCGGCCGGGTACATGGGAATAGCTGATTGGAATGCTGCGATGAATGCCCGCTAAGCCAGTACTGGTGCGGGATTTATAGTTTTTTTATAAAGCTAAAAAAAGGATTAAATAACTATTGCTACCATCGATTAATTTACTTGAAAAACGCATAATTGAATTATCAAAAAAATCTGGTTGGAGGATCTTGGTACATGAAAAAACGCGCTTTTTCTTGTTTAATTTCTGTGGGAATGTCAGTTATTTTCCTTTTTTTAAACTGCATACTGGAAATAGGACAGCTCACAGTATACGCAAGTGAGCAATCTGGCGGCCAGATCCTTATCAATAGCGAATATGTGATCCCTGATGATCTTGGCTGGTGCACCTATTATGTAGTAGTTGCAACCAATAAGACAGACAAGGATATATCCATAAAGGCTGATTTTACTGCTTTTGACAAGAGTGGAAAAGAGCTGATGAAGGTTCACGACTATTCAGATGCAGTTAAAAAGAATCAGCAGTTTATTCTCTATGGACAGTTTAAAAATGCGGATATTAAGGATGCTGCGGATTTCAAGTACTCTTTTGACTATTCAGAGACTGATAACTGCACATACACTTCAGTAGATGTGGATGCAACCAAGTTGGGAGAGTGTATACAGGTTTCAGCGACAAATTACTCAGAACACGACATTCAGGGAGTTGGCGTCAGAACAGTGTTCCTCAATGGTAAAAAAGCTGTCGGCTTTGACGTAGTAAACATCGCAGATGTGGGCTACACTTTCCACGGGGGCAGCACCAATTCACAGGTTGTGGGACTTAATGCAGGAGCATATGACAACTATATTCTGACCTATACCTCAGCTGGTAATGACGAGCTTGTAGATTTTTAATATCATTAGTTTTTTTGAGCGCAGGAAATGAGACCTGCGCTCTTTTCTTTTGTACCGGAATTATGCTATACTATTCACTGGTTACATATTTTGAATGAAAGAGATTTGTAAGGTATGACATCGGACAAGGAAGTAAGCAAGTCCAAAAAGGGTTACAGCAAGCGCATTCAGCGTCTTCGGAGGCTCATAGTTGCTACAGTGTTGGCCTCCTGTCTAGTACCGACCTGCATTTGCGTCATCCTGGCGGTGAGAATTGACAGGATCAAGACTGATTTAGAGCAGGCTCAGGCGAACCTTGAATGGTACCGTGATACCTTTGGATATGAGAAAGATATAATGGCAGGTGGCGGTGACAAGGCTCAGGTAGTGGATAGTACTGCTACGGAGACAGGTACTGACGCCAATGCAGATACGACATATGATGTGGATTACGCCAGCATAGCTGTGAGTGGAGCAGAGAATCCTGAGAATATCGAGGGTACGAGATATGTATATCTTACCTTTGATGATGGCCCTAGCTCTAACACTGGAGAAATTCTGGATATTTTGGCCAAGTACAATGTCAAGGCAACTTTTTTTGTATGTGGCAAGCCTGATTCCAGATATTCAGAAGCTTATCAGAGAATTGTGGATGAGGGACATACAATCGGAATGCATTCCTACAGTCACAAATATAGTGTGATCTATGAGTCTTTGGATTCTTTTAAGGATGACCTCAAGAAACTTAGAGAGTTTCTATATCACAATTATGATGTGATGCCCAAGTATTACAGGTTTCCTGGAGGAAGCTCCAATGATGTCAGCAATGTAGATATGCATGAGCTCATTGACTATCTTGACAAGGCAGACATCACCTTTTTTGACTGGAATGTATCTGCGGGGGACGACAGGGCAGGAGCTGACAAGACCACAATCTACAACAATATCGTGAATAATGTTCCAAGATTTAAACATTGTGTAGTACTGATGCATGATTCTGCTGACAAGCACGCTACAGTAGAGGCGTTACCAGAAATCATTGAGGCTATCCAGGCAATGGATGATACAGTGATAGTTCCGATAACTGACGATACGTTACCGGTTCAACATATCAAATAAAAGATTTATGACGGAGGATATCAAGATGGGATTTTTTTCTGAGCTGAAGAATGACCTTTCACAGGCTGTTAATACTCTCATGCCTGATGACAAGGCAGATGACACAGCTACTCTTGATAATGAGAAGGAAGAAGGTCTTGCTCACGGGGACAAAGCGAAAAATGTAGATATCGACAGCATGCTGAACAGGCTGGATGATATTAAACTTGACGAGGCTAGTGGGGAGACAGAACCTGTCGAGGAAGAGAAAGCTGAAGACGCAGAAGAGGTAGTTTCCGAGGAAGTATCCGAGGAAGAAAAGACACAGGCGCTTGAGGAAGAGGTTCATAAGAGCGCACTTGATGTTATGGCTGAGCTCAAGCAGAATGCCGCAGCAGAGGCTGCCGCTGAACTTGAAGCCCAGGAGAAGGCGCAGGAAGAAGAGGAACTTCAGGAACTTGAAGAGAAGATCGAAGAGCAGACTGAGGACGAGATAGTAGCACCTGAGCCACAGCCAGCAGTTGAGGCTATTAGTAGTGCTAATGTAGAGAGTTATGCCGCAGCAGAAGCTGTAGCTGAAACTAATAATACAGACAATGGGGGATATAATACTATGGATTTCGAACAGCAGACACCAACAGATGAGACAGCTAGCATCACTGAAGGAATGGTCATCACAGGTGACATTCAGACAACAGGATCTTTAGATCTTATTGGTAAGGTAACAGGTAACATTAAGTGCCTTGGCAAGCTTAATATCACAGGTGAGATCACAGGTGATTCAGACGCAGCAGAGATTTATGCAGAGTCAGCAAGAATCACAGGTGAGATAAAGAGTAAGGGCAGCGTTAAGGTTGGCCAGAGCACAGTAATTGTTGGTAACATCTTTGGCTCAAGCGCGGTTATCGCAGGTGCTGTTAAGGGTGATATCGATGTTCATGGCCCTGTTGTCCTTGATACAACAGCTATCGTGATGGGTAACATCAAGTCTCAGTCAGTACAGATCAACAATGGTGCTGTTATCGAAGGTATGTGCTCACAGGCTTATGCTGATGTTAATCCTTCAGAGTTCTTCGAGACTCTTAAGAATAAATAATCTATTTTAATTAAATAATTGGAGCGTATTATGAGAATTTTATTAAAACTCAGTGGTGAAGCCCTTGCAGGCGACAAAAAGACTGGATTTGATGAGGAGACAGTCAGAAAGGTTGCACTTCAGGTTAAACAGCTTGTTGATAATGGTACACAGGTAGGTATTGTTATTGGCGGCGGTAACTTCTGGAGAGGCCGTACAAGTGAGAATATCGATCGAGTTAAGGCTGACCAGATTGGAATGCTTGCCACCATCATGAACTGTATTTATGTTTCTGAGATTTTCAGAAGCGAGGGCATGATGACTAATATCCTTACTCCTTTTGAGTGTGGATCATTTACCAAGCTCTTTTCCAAAGACAGGGCTAACAAGTATTTCGCAAGAAATATGGTTGTATTCTTTGCAGGTGGTACAGGACATCCTTACTTCTCAACGGATACAGGAGTTGTACTAAGAGCCATTGAAGTTGAGGCAGATTATATTCTTTTGGCTAAGGCTATTGACGGAGTTTACGATAGTGACCCTGCCAAGAACCCAGATGCTAAGAGATATGACACAGTTTCTATCAATGATGTAATTGCTCAGAATCTTCAGGTTGTCGATATGACAGCTTCTATTCTGGCAAGAGACAATAAGGTTCCTATGAGAGTATTTGCACTTCAGGAAGAGAACAGCATTGTTAAGGCTGCTGCAGGTGATTTCAACGGAACAACAGTTACAACAGACTAATTTACTACTGAAGTTTAATAGGAGGAATCAGGTATGAACGAAAAGATAAAAGAATATAATGACAAAATGCAGAAGTCTTTTGATTATTTAAGAGAGGATCTTGCTTCTATAAGAGCTGGAAGAGCTAATCCTCATGTTCTTGACAAGATCAAGGTTGATTATTATGGAACACCAACACCTCTTCAGCAGGTTGGTAACGTATCAGTTCCAGAGGCTCGTATCATACAGATCGCGCCTTGGGACAAGTCTCTTATCAAGGACATTGAGAAGGCTATCATGATGTCAGATCTTGGAATCACTCCAAGTAATGACGGCGCCGTAATCAGACTAGTTTTCCCTGAACTTACAGAGGAACGCAGAAAGCAGCTCACCAAAGACATTCGCAAGAAGGGCGAAGATGCCAAGGTAGCAGTTAGAAACGTTAGACGTGATGGAAACGATGCTTTCAAGAAGCTTAAGGGCACAGATGTATCTGAGGATGAGATCAACGATCTTAACGAGGAACTTCAGAAGATTACTGACAAGTTCATCAAGGATATTGATGTTGCAGTAGAAGAAAAGAATAAAGAAGTAATGACAGTTTGATCATTTTTGCTCCGCATTATTGCGGAGCAAATCATTTTGTAGGTAATTGATATGGAAGAAAATTTAAACATTCCACAGCATGTGGCAATAATACTTGATGGCAATGGCAGATGGGCCAAGGCTAAGGGCATGCCTAGAAATTATGGACACATGCAGGGAGCCAAGGCAGTAGAAGATATGCTGGTAAATGCCAGAGATATAGGTATTAAATATATTACAGTTTATGCATTTTCTACTGAGAATTGGAGCAGACCTGAATCAGAGGTAACTGCGCTCATGGGCATTCTTAGTACTTATCTTAAGAGTAGTATCAAGAAGTCCATGAAGAACAATGTCCGCTGCCGCGTTATCGGTGAAAAAAGTGCTCTTTCACAGGACATTCAGAAGGCTATAGCAGATCTTGAGGAGGCAACTGCCGGAAATACTGGACTTACATTTACAATTGCTATCAACTATGGCAGTAGAGATGAGATTACAAGGGCTGTCCGCAAGGTAGCTCAGAAGGTAGAAAACGGAGAACTCAAGGCATCAGATATCACAGAAAAAGATATTGCAGATAATCTTGATACTAACTATCTCCCAGACCCTGATCTTCTTATCAGAACATGTAACGAACAGCGTGTTTCCAACTATCTTTTGTGGCAGCTTGCTTACACAGAGTTTTATTTTACGCCTGTAGCATGGCCTGATTTTGATAAAGAAGAGCTTTTGAAGGCTGTTGAGGCGTATGGAAACAGAACCCGCAAATTTGGCGGTCTAAAAAACTGATCAGTAAGGCTGGTGCTAAGATTTGAAAACTAGAGTCATTAGTGGAATTGTTATAGGAATAGTTTTAGCTGGAGTCCTTATTCCGGGTGGATATCTTTTGGCAGCTACATTACTTGCTGTTTCATGTATTAGCTTTTTTGAACTTACAAGAGCTACCGGCATCCATAAGGAAGGACAAAAGTGTAATGCCATTGAGTTTTGTGGATATGTCTCCATCCTTGTGCATTACATTCAGATGATCCTTATAAAGGACTACAGATATTATGTATTCTCAATAATGTTTGCATTTTTCCTTATTATGGTGTGCTACGTTGTAAATTTCCCTAAATTTACAGCAAGCATGGCTATTACGGCATTCTTTTGTTTTGTATATGCCCCTGTGAACATGTCTTTTGTGTATCTTTTAAGGATCAGGCCTTATGGTCAATATTTTGCCTGGATACCTTTTATAGCCTGGGTTTGTGATACCTGTGCATATTTTACAGGCCGCGCTTTTGGCAAGCACAAACTTACTCCAAAGCTGTCTCCCAAAAAGACAATAGAGGGAGCAATTGGCGGAGTGTTGGGATCTGTCCTTGTGGGACTTATCTTTGGATATGTCCTCTACCGCAATGAGATGCCTAATCCTCGTGTATACGTGGTGCTTGCTCTTATTACATTTGTAGGAAGCGTCATTGCCCAGCTTGGAGATCTTCTTGCTTCCGGCATAAAAAGAGATCACAACATCAAGGACTATGGCCAGCTTATTCCAGGCCACGGTGGTATTATGGACCGTTTCGACAGCGTCATCTTCGTTACTCCATGTATTTATTTCCTGGCCGCAGTGCTTGTTCCCCTTATCTGGTGATGGAGTTTTGATGGTAGAAGTTTGAAGGCAAGGAGCTTCAATGTGCTGGTTTGATATTTTGATATCAAAAGTGCTGAAGCTTGAAAGTTAATGCATGGAATTTGATATTGGAAAATTTAAATTTGCTATTTATAATTTGAGATTAGGTATTTGAAATTTGAGAGAAGTAATGGATCCTAGGGGCTATTACTTCTTTTTTTATTGAATAGGAAATTGCTTTCCTATTCAATTAAAAACGCTCCGCTGTGGATGCGCACCTCGCGGAGATGAAGTTTATTGCTTCGCAATACCGCTCGGGCGCGAAAGAGTCGCTAGCGACTCTTTGTTCTAAAAAAAACGTACTTGGTACCACTAGGCCAGATTAAAATGATGCAGAAAACAAGAATTCAACAGATATGCATCATTTAGAAGAGATGCCGTGATGCAGAAAACAAGAATTTATCTGATATGCATCACTTGACCAAATTAAAATGATGCAAAACAAGAAAAAAGCAAGATTTGCATCATTTAGAAGAGATGCCGTGATGCAGAAAACAAGAATTTAACTGATATGCATCACCTGGTCAGATTAAAATGATGCAAAAACAAGAAAAAAGCAAGATTTGCATCATTTGGAAGAGATGCCGTGATGCAGAAAACAAGAATTAACTGATATGCATCACCTGGTCAGATTAAAATGATGCAAAACAAGAAAAAAGCAAGATTTGCATCATTTGGAAGAGATGCCGTGATGCAGAAAACAAGAATTTATCAGATATGCATCACCTGGCTAGACAAAAATGATGCAAAACAAGAAAAAAGCAAGATTTGCATCATTTAGAAGAGATGCCGTGATGCAGAAAACAAGAATTCAACTGATATGCATCACCTGGCCAGATTAAAATGATGCAAAACAAGTATAAATGTATTTTTTGCATCAATGAAATAGAGACATGTAGTGCAGAATGAAGAAAAGACTGTGTTGTGCATTATTACGACAAAGCAGAATTAAAGCAGCCATTTTTTACAATAGGAAAAAACAGTTCTAAGTGGTATAGTAAGAGGTAGTTTTATATTTTTAGAATTGAGAAAAATGGCATAAGCACTTTGATACATTAGCGATTGCTCATAAAGTAGCATACATAATATATTATAAAAGTTGATATGATAAAAACCAAAATACAATAAAGATAAGTAATAAGAAAAATAAGATAAGAAATAGGACAAGAATATGAAGAGAAAGATTATTTTATTGGGTTCCACAGGTTCAATTGGAACACAGACATTGGACATAGTAAGAAACAACAGCAAGGAACTTGAAATTGTGGGCCTTGCGGCGAACAGAAGCGTAGATGCAGTTGAGAAGCAGGTTAGGGAGTTTAAGCCTAAATATGTCTGCATGTATGATGAAGCTGCAGCCAAGGATCTTCAGGTAAAGATTAAGGACACAGGAATCAAGGTTCTTGCAGGAATGGAAGGACTTTTAGAAATAGTATCAGTTCCTGAGGCAGACACTGTGCTTACTGCAGTTGTTGGAATGATCGGAATCCAGCCAACTATAAGGGCTATAGAAAGCGGCAAGGATATTGCTCTTGCTAACAAGGAAACATTAGTATGCGCAGGACATATCATCATGCCTCTTGCAGCTAGCAAGAAAGTGCAGATACTTCCTGTGGACAGCGAACATAGTGCAATTTTCCAGTCTTTGAACGGAGAACCTAGAGATAAGGTTGAGAAGATTCTTTTAACAGCCAGCGGCGGACCTTTCAGGGGCAAGAAGAGAGAGGAACTTGCAACCATGACTGCTGCAGATGCGCTCAAACATCCTAACTGGGATATGGGGCCCAAGGTTACTATAGACTCTTCATCACTTGTAAATAAGGGACTAGAAGTAATGGAGGCTAGATGGCTCTTTGACGTTAGCCTTGATAACATCCAGGTGCTGATCCATCCTCAGAGCATAGTTCACAGCGCTGTTCAGTACGTGGACGGAGCAGTTATTGCTCAGCTTGGCGTGCCTGATATGAGACTTCCTATCCAGTACGCACTCTTTTACCCTGACAGAAGACCAATGGCGGAAAAGAGACTTGACCTCTTTGAACTTGGAAGTCTGACCTTTGAAAAGCCTGATACAGATACCTTCAGAGGACTTAAGCTTGCTTTTGATGCGGCTTATGCAGGTGGAAGCATGCCTACTGTATTTAATGCAGCCAATGAGATGGCAGTTAAGGCATTCCTCAAGGGAGACATCAAGTATCTTGAGATTTATGACATGATAGAAAGAGCTATGCAGCACCACAAGCGCATCGATAACCCTGATGTTGCGGCAATTCTTGCTACTGAGCAGGAAACTTACGACTTTCTCAGGGCGTGATGAAAAGTTTTTATAGCAAGTCACTTGGTGACTCTTGGTTAAAAAATCTAACAGAAGGAAGAGAATTTTTGTGAGTAGCATGATTGTAAGCATTTTAATTTTCTTTATCATTTTCGGTGTCCTTGTGGCATCTCATGAGTTTGGTCACTTCATTGTGGCAAAGACTGGCGGAATAAGAGTCAACGAGTTCTTTATCGGAATGGGACCAACAATCTGGAAAAAGAAAAAGGGAGATACTTTATATAGCTTAAAGCTTTTACCGATTGGCGGAGCTTGTGTATTTGATGGAATGGACCCTGTGGCTGAGGAAAAGGGGGAATATGATGAGCATTCTTTCCTGAATGCCCCAGTGTGGAGGAGGATTGCAACTCTTTTTGCAGGTCCATTTGCCAATTTCTTTATTGCATATATTCTGGCTATTGTGCTGGTTAGCTTTTCTCAGTGGAATTTCCCTGTCATCTACAATATGACTGAGGATTCAGCTGCTGTAGAAGCTGGAATGCAGATTGGCGATAAATTTATAAGTGTAGATGGTGAAAAGGTCTACATGGCTGGCGAAGTTACCCTCATTTCACAGTTTGCAGAGGGAAGTCCTATGGAGATTGTCTATGAGAGAAACGGCGAACTCCACGAGACTACACTTGTTCCCAAGTACAGCGAAGAAGCTGGAAGATACTATATGGGTATTTACCTTGGAGATTATGAGGATATCAAGGGCCCTGCGGCTTTGAAGTACGCCTGGTATGAGGTTAGATATTACTTCAAAACTACCTACAGAAGCCTTGCTCTTTTATTCAAGGGCAAACTCTCCAAAGATGATGTTTCCGGCCCTGTTGGAATGGTCAAAATGGTAGATGACACCTACGAAGAGGTTAAACCTTATGGCATTTCTGCAGTAATCCTGACCATGTTGTCACTTACAGTGCTTTTATCAGTTAACCTGGGAGTCATGAATCTTTTACCTATCCCTGCGCTTGACGGAGGAAGGCTGGTGTTCCAGTTTATAGAAGTGATTTTTGGCAAGCCGGTTCCACCGGAAAAAGAGGGCTTCGTCCATATGATAGGTATGATAGCTCTTTTGGGACTGATGGTATTTGTGCTGTTTAATGACATTACGAAATTCACAAGGTAGTTCAGGTAAGCGCCATAAAATTATGCATGCAATCCGTACTACCATGAAAGTTCAGGCAAGCGCCATATAATTAGGCAAAAAGGAGAATCCATGGCATATAGAGATAATACAAAAGTAATACATATTGGAGACAGAGTAATCGGCGGTGGTAACCCAATCCTGATCCAGTCTATGACTAATACAAGAACAGAGGATGTTAAAGCCACTGTAGATCAGATTTTAAGGCTTGAGGAGGCTGGTTGCGAGATCATCAGATGCACTGTGCCCACTCAGGAAGCTGCAAACGCGGTAAAAGAGATAAAGAAGCAGATACATATTCCTCTTGTAGCGGACATCCATTTCGACTACAAGATGGCTATTGCTGCTATGGAAAATGGTGCTGATAAGATCAGGATCAACCCAGGAAATATCGGCTCCAAGGACCGAATAGCAGCAGTGGTTTCCTGTGCAAAAGAAAGAAATATACCCATCAGAGTTGGTGTTAACTCAGGTTCACTTGAAAAAAATCTTGTTGAAAAATACGGTGGAGTAACAGCCCAGGGCCTTGTGGAAAGTGCACTTGATAAGATTGGTATTATAGAAGATCTTGGCTACGACAACATGGTTGTCAGCATCAAATCTTCAAATGTAATGCTCTGCGCCAAGGCACATGAGCTTCTTGCACAGAAATGCAAGTATCCTCTGCATGTTGGAATCACAGAGGCTGGTACTCTTTATGGCGGTAATATCAAATCTTCTGTAGGACTTGGAATTATATTGAGCCAGGGAATAGGCGATACCATTAGAGTTTCTCTTTCAGGTGACCCTGTAGAAGAAATCAAGACAGCCAAGCTTATACTTCGCACTCTTGAACTTAGAAAGGGCGGTATTGAAGTGGTATCATGTCCTACCTGCGGCAGAACTAAGATTGATCTTATCGGACTTGCTAATCAGGTGGAAACTCTTGTTCAGAAGTACCCGCTTGATATAAAGGTTGCAGTTATGGGCTGTGCAGTTAATGGCCCTGGAGAAGCCAAGGAAGCAGACATCGGAATAGCTGGTGGCGACGGTGAAGGACTTCTCATCAAGAAAGGCGAAATAGTCAAGAAAGTGCCAGAGGATCAGCTCCTTGAAACACTAAAATTCGAGCTTGATAACTGGAAGTAAACTCCAAACGAATGCTGATCCATTGTCAGCATAATATAGTAATAAATTAGTCCCGAAGTAAGTGTATGTATGGGCGAGACTGTGCTGATAAGGCAGTCGAGCCAGGTGTGCAAAATTTAGGGACGGGGTAGAAACATTGAGGGAGTCATGAGTAAAAGTTTTTTTGAGGTTTTTCCTGCTCTGAAGCTGGATGCCCATACCAAGGAAATCATGGAACAGACCATGGTTGACAAGGTGTCCACGACGAGGAAGCAGGATTTTATCAGGATATACATTTCCAGTAACAAGCTGATCGACAAGTCAGATATCCTTAAAACAGAGGCTGGTATCAAGAAACAGCTCTTTGGCGATCAGGATCTGACAATCAAGATTTACGAGAAGTTTAGCTTGTCTGCTCAGTATACCCCTGAGAATCTGATAGATCTATATAGAGAAAGTATCGAGATGGAACTAAAAGACTATGACCATATGGAGTATAGTCTTTTTCGGTCTGCTTCTTTTGTGTACCCTGATGACGACAACATTGTCCTTAAACTTGAGGATTCCGTAGTTGGTAAAAAGAAAGCCCCAGATCTTATCAGGGTCCTGTCCAAGATTATCAATGAGAGATGCGGACTTACTGCGGCTATATCTCCGGAATTTGTTCAGATAGAAAAAGAGGATAACGAGCCCGATTACTCAGCTGAGGCTGCAAAAATGGCCAAAAAGCTCGAGGCTGTTGAACTTGAAGCTCTTGAGAAGAAAAAGGAAAGAGAAGAAAAGAAGGCTGCAAGGGCTGCAGAAAAAGCTGGCAACGCAGGCACTGGAGCAGGTGCTGCTGGGACAAATGCCGGAACAAATGCTGGAGCAGGCAGTGCAGGTAGCGCAGGCGCGGGCTCTGCTGGAAGTGGAGACTTTAAAAAGAGCCCTTCACAGGAAGGCGGAAATAGCTCTTTTGGCGGATCAAAAGGAAAATGGACAGGAAGAGGCAGAGACTTCGGAGGAAGCTACAAGAGATCCGATAATCCTGATGTTATCTTTGGTAGAGACTTTGACGATGATGTCATGAAGCTTGTGGACCTTGTTGGCGAGATGGGAGAAGTTGTTATCCACGGCCAGATCACAGCTTACGACCAAAGGGATATCAGAAACGAAAAGAGCATCATGATCTTCGATGTCACAGATTTTACAGATTCCATCACAGTCAAGATGTTTGTTAAGACTGAGGATGTTCCTGAGATTACCAAAGACATCAAGAAAGGCGCATTCGTCAAGGTTAAGGGTATTGCAGCTGTGGATAAGTTTGACCATGAGCTTTCAATTCAGTCAGTTGCTGGTGTAAAAAAGATACCGGATTTTACCACCAAGAGAGTCGACAGAGCAGACGTAAAGCGTGTTGAGCTCCATTGCCATACCAAGATGAGTGATATGGACGGTGTTTCCGAGGTAAAAGATATAGTTAAACAGGCCTACAAATGGGGAATGCCTGGAATTGCTATCACTGATCATGGCGTTGTTCAGTCCCTTACTGATGCCAATCACGTCTGGGAGGATCTGTATTCTGGCGAATGCAAGCGCAGGAAGGAAGCTGGAGAACCACCTATCGAGAGACAGGATTTCTTTAAACTTATCCTGGGCGTTGAGGCCTACGTTGTAGATGACCTAAAGGAAATAGTTGTTAATGACAAGGGACAGAGCCTTGATGATACTACCTTTGTTGTATTCGATATAGAGACAACAGGCTTTTCTCCTATCAAGAATAAGATAATTGAGATTGGCGCTGTTAAGATCAGAAACGGCGAGATAATAGAGAGGTTCTCTGAGTTTATCAATCCTCAGGTGCCTATTCCTTATAGAATTGAGAAACTTACAAGTATCAACGACGAAATGGTCATGGATGCCCCGACAAGAGAGGTTATCATCCCTAAGTTTGTGGAATTCTGCCAGGGCGCGGTACTTGTGGGACACAATGTTTCTTTTGACATAAGTTTCATAAACCAGAACTGCCAGGAACTTGGCATAGATGTTGACTACACAACTGTAGATACACTGTGGCTTGCCAGATATTTCTTCCCGCTTCAGGCCAAGCATACTCTTGATGCGGTAGCCAAGACTTTGAATGTTGTCCTTGACCACCACCACAGGGCTGTCGATGATGCGGAGTGTACAGCACTTATCTTTAACAAGTTTGTTCCAATGTTAAAAGAGCAGAAGGCTCAGACGCTTACGGATGTGAATGTTCTGGGTAAGCCAACTCCAGACATGATAAGGCATCTGCGCCCTAATCACTGCATTATCCTGGCCAAGAATACTCTGGGCCGCGTAAATCTTTATACACTTGTCAGCAAGTCTCATGTGGACTACTTTAGAAGATTTCCTCTTGTTCCAAAGAGCGAGCTGATCAAGTACAGAGAGGGACTGATTGTAGGAAGTGCCTGCTGCGCGGGCGAGTTGTATGGCGCTGTTGTTGAGGGAAGACCACCGGAAGAGATTGCAAGGCTTGTAGATTTTTACGATTATCTGGAAATCCAGCCTGTTGCCAACAATCACTTCATGGTTGGCTCTGAAAGATATGAAGACATTAACTCTGACGATGATATCAGAGAGATAAATAAAGAAATAGTCAGACTTGGCGAGCAGTTTAACAAGCCGGTTGTGGCCACATGCGATGCTCACTTCTTAAACCCTGAGGATGAGATTTACAGAACCATCATCATGGCTGGAAAAGGTATGGACGACGAGGAGCCGGCCCCTCTTTTCCTAAGGACCACAGAAGAGATGATGGCTGAGTTTGACTATCTGGGCTATGACAAGGCAAAAGAGATAGTTATAGACAATACAAGGCGTATTCTTGATATGTGCGACAGCATATCGCCGGTACGTCCTGATAAGTGCGCCCCTGTCATTGCAAATAGTGATGAGATCCTGACTAAGATCTGCTACGACAAGGCTCATGAAATCTATGGTGAGAACCTTCCTGAAATTGTTCAAGAGCGTCTTGAAAGAGAACTTAACTCAATTATTAAGAACGGTTTCGCCGTAATGTATATCATTGCTCAGAAGCTTGTTTGGAAGTCCAATGAGGACGGATATCTGGTAGGATCCCGTGGATCTGTAGGTTCATCTTTTGTCGCCTTTACATCAGGTATTACCGAAGTTAATTCCTTGAGCCCGCATTACGTTTGCCCTAAGTGCAAATATAGTGATTTTGATTCGCCTGAGGTTGTGGCTTTTGGCGGTAATTCCGGCTGCGATATGCCAGATAAAAGATGCCCCAAGTGCGGAACCATGATGTACAAGGATGGTTTTGATATTCCTTTCGAGACTTTCCTTGGATTCAAGGGAGACAAGGAGCCTGATATCGACCTTAACTTCTCTGGAGAATACCAGTCCAAGGCCCACAAGTATACTGAGGTTATCTTTGGATATGGCCAGACCTTCAGAGCTGGAACCATAGCTTCTCTTGCTGATAAGACGGCTTATGGTTTTGTTAAGAAATATTATGACGGAATTGGTGCCAGCAAAAGAAAATGCGAGATAAACCGTATTGTTCAGGGCTGCACCGGAATCAGACGTGGTACAGGCCAGCATCCAGGAGGAATCATAGTTCTTCCTGTGGGAGAGGACATTAACTCCTTCTGTCCTGTACAGCACCCGGCCAATGATATGACAACGGCCACTATTACAACGCATTATGACTATCACTCAATTGACCATAACCTGCTAAAACTTGATATTCTGGGACATGATGATCCTACTATGATCAGATTCCTTCAGGACTGCACTGGTCTTGATCCTAAGCTTGTGCCTCTTGATGACAAGAATGTTATGAGCTTGTTTATGAACACAACTGCTCTTAATGTAACACCCGAGCAGCTTGGCGGAACCAAGCTTGGATGTCTGGGACTTCCTGAGTTTGGTACTGACTTCGCTATGCAGATGGTTATTGATGCAGGACCTTCGTCCTTGTCCCACCTTATAAGAATTTCTGGTCTGTCTCATGGTACAGACGTTTGGCTTGGTAATGCCCAGACTCTGATCCAGGAGGGAACAGCAACAATTGATACCTGCATCTGCTGTCGAGACGATATTATGATCTACCTGATCCAGAAAGGCCTTGATAAATCTGAGTCCTTCAAGATCATGGAAGCTGTCCGTAAGGGTAAGGTTGCCGGAGGCAAAGAGAAAAACTGGCCTGAATGGAAAAAGGACATGATAGATCACGGTGTTCCTGATTGGTACATCTGGTCCTGTGAAAAGATCAAGTACATGTTCCCTAAGGCTCACGCTGCAGCTTACGTTATGATGGCCTGGCGTATAGCTTATTTCAAGGTTTACGTGCCACAGGCTTTCTACGCTGCCTGGTTCAGTATCAGAGCCAAAGCCTTTAACTATGAGCACATGTGCCTTGGAGAAAACCACCTTCATGCTATCATGCGTGACTACCAGAACAGGAAGGATGAACTCACCAATGCCCAGCAGGCTGAGTACGGCGACATGCGACTTGTAGAGGAAATGTACGAGCGTGGCATAGAATTTATGCCTATCGACATTTTCAAGGTTAAATCCAGAGACTTCCAGGTTATCGGAGATAAGATCATGCCTGCTCTTACCAGTATCGATGGCATGGGCGAAAAGGCTGCCGACCAGATCGTGGAAGCCGCCAAGGACGGCCCGTTCTTGTCCAAGGACGACTTTAGACAACGCACCAAGTGTCCTCAGGGCGTCATCGATAAGATGGCTGAAATGGGACTTCTTGGAGATATCCCTGATTCCAATCAGATTAGTATTTTTGATCTTATGAAGGGATGAGAGGGTTATTTGATCAGAAATTTGAGGTATTACTGCAACTTAAAACGAATAATTTGGAAAATTTTCCGGGGTATAATACCAAATGCAAGCTAAGAAGAAAAAAGGTATTATTACAACGGAGTCGGGTAATACCAAAGGCTAGGATAAATGATGAAATGTTATTATCTTGCGGAAACTAGGTAATACCAAAGACAAGCTAAGAAAGAAAAAGGTATTACTACAACGGAAGTGGGTAATACCAAAGGTCAGGAAAAATGATGAAATGTTATTATTGAGCGGAGGATGGGTAATACTAAAAGGCAAGCTAATGAAGAAAAGGTATTATTACAGTGGAATTAGGTAATACCAATAGTGAGGATACGATATGTAAAGGTATTACCGCTTTGAGTATGCATAATACCAAATATAAAAATACCAAAAAGGTATTATTGGAGGAAGACGAGTAATGGAAAATAGTAGTTACGTAAAAAGAAAATTCATATGTTCAGGAGTGTTTTTTGCGCTATTTCTCTTGCTGATTGCTATTGTGAAAACCGTAGATGTGGCTGCAATAGGTCCAGAAGGAACCAGCATAGGACTATCACACTTAAACGGAGCAATCCACAATTTCTTTGGAATTAACAATCTTTGGAAGGCTATATCAGAAGCGGCTCTGGTGCTGGCTTTGTGCCTGGTTGCAGAGTATGCAATCATAGGACTTTTGGAGTGGATTACAAGAAAGAGCCTTGCTAAGGTGGACAATTATCTTTTTTGCCTTGGCGGATTATATGTAATTTTGGGCATCCTATATGTCTTTTTTGAAAAAGTGATAATCAACTACAGACCTATAATAGAAGAGGGTGCAGAACATGTTGAGGCATCATTCCCTTCAACACACACTATGCTGATCGTAACAATTCTTGGAAGCGTCATCATCATTAACAAAAGATACGGCCAGATTTCACAGCGCCCCAGAGCGCCTTGGATGAACATGCTAATGCAGGCTTTCCTTGCACTTCTTATTGTTCTAAGCGTTATCGGAAGACTTGTTTGTGGAGTACACTGGTTTACAGATATTCTTGGTGGAGTCCTTTTAAGTACGGCACTTATATTTGTGTTTGCTGGTTGTTTGGATATTTTTGCGCCAAAAGAAAAATAATTGTAAGTCTAATAAATCTGTTTGCATGGATATTGTGCAGCAGATGACAGATGGAAGCGTGTCCTATGATGAGAGTCTATTCAAGTCTCTTGTCATAGGACTTTTGTGTTATAAGGCTAACTGACATTAGATAAAGTGTTATAAGGCTAACTGTCATTAGACAAATGATATAAGTCTAACAGTTATAAGATAAAGTGCTATAAGACAAAATGTTACTAGACTATATTCTATAGAATTTTAATTTTAGCAAAAAACCAGGATTCTTGCGGACTATTTCTGTTTTTGCCCGCAGGAAGTCGGCATTAATAGATGCGTTTTCATCTAAGAATGAGAATAATTCTAAGAAATATTAAAAGATATTTGACTATAAAAGTCATGTATTACAATAAAAAAGAGGTACTGACATATATTTTTTTGAAAAAATAAATCTCTTAAAACCGCATGGTTAAGCCATTTCTTGAAAAACTTCAAAAAAAATTAAAAAAATTTGAAAAAAGTGCTTGCATTATTTTATGTATTGGGATAATATAAACAAGTCGCCGCGGTACGGCAGCGACACACAAGAGTAAATGCCTCGTTGGTCAAGCGGTTAAGACGCTGCCCTCTCACGGCAGAATCAGCGGTTCGATTCCGCTACGAGGTACTGACTGTTTAATAACAGCCCAACCCGAATCCCAAATCACTGAGTGATTTGGGTATTTTATTATCTTAATGAATTTCTGTTGAAAGGCCAATTGGCCATCCTTGGATATTCTTCCATAGATTTCACAGAACAAGATTTTTATAATGTGCTTGCTTCAGGGGATGCTATGTCTTTTAACAAAAGAAATATCTAATCCTGCGCAAGTATTATGTATTGTGTAAGGAGCGATATGATAGAAAAATACTACGAATCAAGAAAAGAACAGCTTGAAAAAGAAATTATCGAATTGGAAGCGAGAATAGCAGGCTACCCATCAGGAACAATTGTTATTTGCGAGATTAAGGGAAAAATACGATATTATCACCAAAGGAAAAACAAAAATGGGGAGGTTGAAAGAAAGTATATTAACGAAAAAAATAGGAACCTGGCTGTTGAACTGGCCCAAAAGGTCTTCCTTAAGTCTGTTTTATGTGATAAGAAAAATGAACTTGGCAGTATTGAGCAATATCTAAAGACTAGATATTGGACTGATTATGGAAAATATCTTGATGAAAATTCAAGATACAGAAAACTTTTAGCGAGTAAGCGATGGGATATGGAAGATTATGAACGCAATTTGTCTCATCCAGAAAATTTAATAGTGAAGGCTCCTAAAGGGGAGTATGTTCGGTCAAAATCAGAGGCACTAATAGCGAATGCGCTGTTTGATGCTGGAATACCTTATAGATATGAGTGCAAACTTGATGTGGGAGGCGATGATATATATCCGGATTTCACAGTTAGAATTGAGAAAGAAAATAAGCTTGTAATTTGGGAACATTTTGGAAAAATGGATGATCCTGAGTATGTGCAAAATGTGATTTGGAAAATGAGACAATATATTAAAAATGGTTATTATCCTGGGAAGAATTTTTTGGCCACGTACGAATCTAAGGCTGATCCTTTGACTATAGATGTAGTTCAAAAAATAATAGCAGATAATTTTATGTAGTGTGGGTACGATTTGTTATAAGTAGGGTGCTGTTAGCTCTAAGGTGGCATGATATTATGAGGTATGAGAAAAATGTAATACCAAGTAAATGAGAAAAGCAAGAAAAGGTATTATGAATCAAACGCCAGGTAATACCAAGCAAATGAGAAAAGCAAGAAAAGATATTACGAATTAAACGCCAGGTAATACCAAGTAAATGAGAAAAGCAAGAAAAGGTATTATGAATTAGACGCCAGGTAATACCAAGCAAATGAGAAAAGCAAGAAAAGGTATTATGAATCAAACGCCAAGTAATATCAGGAAATGAACGAAGCAAGAAAAGGTATTACGACTTCTAGAAAACTAGTGATGCCAAAGACAGGAAGACAAGAATTATGCATCACGCCTAGCGGCGCAAGTGATGCAAGAAGGAAAAACAAGAAGTCTTGCATCACTTCCTGCATAATATTCCAGAAAACTCCATAAAAATTCCATAAAAAATAAGCGAAAATTTGACATGCCCCAGCTACTGTGCTAATATGCTATAGGAAACATTAAATTATTGCTAGTTTGAAGTGGACTTTCGCGAGTCCACTTTATTTATGTCAAAAAATAGCAATAAGCGCAATACACTGCAAGATTGCAAAACAAGGCAATAAGTGCAATACAAAGTAAAGGAGCGCAATATGTCCAAAAAAGACGATATTGAGAAGAAGACGGAAGCTCTCTTAACACCTATCGCAGAGGCCAATGGCGTCAGGGTTTATGATGTAGAATACGTCAAGGAAGCAGGCGAGTGGTACCTTAGAGCTTACATTGACAAGGATGGCGGCGTTGATATTAACGAATGTGTAGATGTGAGTCATGCATTATCAGATGCGCTTGATGTTGATGATTTCATCGAAGAGGCCTATACACTGGAAGTTAGTAGTCCAGGATTAGGTAGACAACTCAAGAAAGACAGACATTTTGCAAACAGCATCGGCCAGGATGTGGAACTCAAGCTTTTTAAGGCAAGAGACGGAGTTAAGGAATTTGCCGGAACACTTAAGAGTTTTGATGACACAACAGTAACCGTTACTATAAATGATACAGATGAGACTTTTATCAGAAAAGAGATATCAGTGATTAAGCTTGCTCTTGATTTTTGAGAAATTATGAGCGGAAAAAGGAGATTACGATGAGTAAAGAATTAATGGATGCCCTTGACCTTTTAGAGAAGGAGAAGAACATCAGCAAGGATTCTCTGTTTGATGCAATTGAGAATTCCCTTATCACAGCTTGCAAGAATAACTTTGGCAAGGCTGACAACATTAGAGTTGAGGTTGACAGAAACAATTGTGACTTCAAGTGCTATGCAGACAAGGAAGTTGTTGAGACTGAAGATGATGTTATGGATCCACAGATCGAGATCAGTCTTGATGATGCCAAGAAGATCAGCAAGAAGGCCAAGGTTGGCGATATCGTAGCAGTATCACTTAACTCCAAGGAATTTGGACGTATTGCTACACAGAACGCCAAGAACGTTATACTTCAGAAAATCCGTGAGGAAGAGCGTGGTGCCATCTACAATGAATATTTCGAGAAAGAGCATGACATCGTAACAGGTGTAGTACAGAGATTCATCGGCAAGAACATCTCTATCAACCTTGGACGTGCAGATGCAATCCTCAATGAGAACGAGCAGGTTAAGGGTGAGGTTTACAGACCAACTCAGAGACTTAGAGTATATGTTCTCGAGGTCAAGAACGGTTCAAAGGGACCAAGAATCCTTGTATCTCGTACACATCCAGATCTTGTAAAGAGACTTTTCGAGCAGGAAGTTGCTGAAATCCAGGACGGAACTGTAGAGATCAAGTCAATCGCAAGAGAGGCTGGAAGCCGTACTAAGATTGCTGTTTATTCTAACAACCCTAACGTTGATGCTGTTGGTGCATGCGTAGGTGTTAACGGAGCAAGAGTTAACCTTATCGTAGATGAACTGGGCGGCGAGAAGATCGACGTTATCAACTGGGATGAGAACCCAGGTAACCTCATTCAGAATGCTCTTTCACCAGCCAAGATTGTAGCAGTATTTGCTGATCCTGATGAGAAGAGTGCCAAGGTTGTAGTTCCTGATTACCAGCTTTCACTTGCTATTGGTAAGGAAGGACAGAATGCAAGACTTGCAGCAAGACTTACAGGCTACAAGATCGATATCAAGAGTGAGACTCAGGCTAAGGACGCTCCAGGATTCCGTATGGAAGACTACCTCGACGACGAAGATTACGATGAGTATGAAGAGGGCGAGTACGAGGAAGGCGAGTACGAAGAAGCTGAGGATGCACAGGACACTGAGGAGTAATCCATGCAAAAGAAAATTCCCATGAGGAAATGTGTCGGCTGTAATGAGATGAAGGAGAAAAAGGAGCTCATAAGAGTTCTGAAAACTCCTGAGGATGAGATCATCTTAGACACAACAGGAAGAGCAAACGGCAGAGGAGCCTATATCTGCAACAATCCTGAATGCCTCAAAAAGGCCATCAAGAACAGAGGCCTTGAGAGATCCCTCAAATCTCATATACCAGCAGAAGTTTCAGATAGGCTACAAAAGGAGCTGAGCTAAATTTGGATTCTAATAAGATTTATTCGTTATTAGGACTGTGTATGCGGGCAGGGAAGCTAAAGAGCGGAGAATTCGCTGTTCTAGAGGCAATTCGCAAGCATACGGCAGAACTTGTTATCGTAAGTGAGGATGCTTCCGATAACACGAAAAAGCAGTTTAATGATAAATGTAATTATTATAATGTTCCAATAGTTCTCTTTGGAGACAAGGGTGAACTGGGACATGCAATTGGTAAGGATGTTCGAACAAGTCTGGCTATATTGGACAAAGGCTTTGCAGAGTCGCTTCGGAAGAACTTACTTTCTACTAATAGAAGTACGGAGGAAATGTAATGGCAAAAATAAAAATATCCGATCTTGCATTTGAGCTTGGATGCGAAGGAAAAGAGCTTATAAGCTTTTTGCAGGAAAAAGGCATTGAAGCGAAGCGTTCGAACAGTTCTATAGAGGAGACAGATGCTGAAGTGGCTAGAAAGCACTTCGGTGGTTCTAATTCCAAAAAAGAAGAATCACAGAAGGACGAAGAGGCCAAGAAACCTGTAGAAAAGGCAGCTAAGGCAGCAGAGCCAGCACAGAAGGCAGCAAAGGCTGATGACGCATCTCAGAAGCAGGCAAGGCCAGCTGATGGTGGGGATAAGTCTTCAGACGCTCCTAAGAAAAAGAAAAAGATCATCATGGTTACAAATGCTGGCAACTCCAAGATGGGTGGCTTCAATAACCAGAATAATCAGGGCGGTAATGGTGGAAATAATCAGCGCCGTGACAACAGAGGTGGTAACAACCAGCCTCAGCGTAAGCAGTTCGCTCAGTCACAGAATGTTTATCACCCAATCAAGCCTTTGACAGCACCTTCACAGATGGAGAGCTATGGTAATTCTTCTATCAAGAAGACTCCTGCTCCAGCTCCTAAGAAGGAAGCACCTGCAGCACAGACTCAGTCACAGACTCAGGAACAACCTAAGGTTCAGGAGAAGCCTCAGGTAGCTGAGACAGCTCCAAAGTCAGCACCAGTAGCTGAGAACAACAGCAACAATAATAACCAGTTCAATAGAAACAGAGATAATCAGGCCCCTAGAAATGACAGAAACGATAGAAACGACAGAAATGATAGAGGCGACAGAAACGATAGAAACTCCGGCTTCAATAGAAACAATGATAGAAACAATGATAGAAACGGAGACAGAAATTCAAATGGCCAGAACAGAAACAATGGCCAGGGCGGATTCCGCAGAGACGGCCAGCAGGGCGGCGGCTTTAACCGCGACAACAGAGGCGGCTTTAACAAGGACGCTCAGCAGGGCGGCGGTAAGTTCGCTGGCAAGAACGACAAGTTCGGCGGCAAATTTGACGGCAAGCGCAATGACAGAAATGACAGAGGCGGTGCTTTTGAGGCAGCTCCAGTAAAAGAGGGTGGAAGCCACAGAGACGAAGAAAGACGCCGTATGGGTCAGGAAAAGGATAAGAGAAACAAGAAGGATCTTGCTTATGAGCAGGAAGAGATGATGCCAAGAAGTAAGAGAGTTGGCAGATTCATTAAGCCTGAGGTCAAGAAAGTAGAAGAGCCTGAAGAGCAGATCAAGGTTATCACTATCCCTGAGAAGGTTTCTATCAAGGAACTTGCAGAGAAGATGAGAATGCAGCCATCAGTTATCATCAAGAAGCTGTTCATGGCTGGTCAGATTTCAACAGTTAATACAGAGCTTTCATATGAGGAAGCTGAGAATATCGCAATGGAATATGAGATCCTCTGTGAGAAGGAAGTTCCAGTAGATGTTATCGAAGAACTCCTTAAAGAGGAAGAGGATGCACCTGAGACACTTAAGAAGCGTCCACCAGTTGTCTGCGTAATGGGTCACGTTGACCATGGTAAGACATCACTCCTTGATGCTATCCGTAAGACTTCTGTAACAGACAGAGAGGCCGGTGGTATCACACAGAGAATCGGTGCTTATACAGTATCAGTTAATGATCAGAAGATCACATTCCTTGATACACCTGGTCATGAGGCATTCACAGCTATGCGTATGCGTGGTGCTAACTCAACTGATATCGCAGTACTTGTAGTAGCTGCAGATGATGGTGTAATGCCACAGACAGTAGAAGCTATCAACCATGCTAAGGCAGCTGAAGTTGAGATCATCGTAGCTGTTAACAAGATTGATAAGCCTAACGCTAACGTAGACAGAGTTAAGCAGGAAATGACTGAATACGGCCTTATCTCTACAGATTGGGGCGGAACAACTGAGTTCGTTCCTGTATCTGCTAAGTCTGGTGAAGGTATTGAAGACCTTCTTGAGACAATCATCCTTACAGCTGATATCCTTGAGCTTAAGGCTAACCCAGACAGAGAGGCTAGAGGACTTGTCCTTGAGGCAAGACTTGATAAGGGCCGTGGTCCTGTAGCAAACGTACTTGTTCAGAAGGGTACACTCCATGTTGGTGACTTCATTTCAGCTGGAGCAAGCTCAGGTAAGGTAAGAGCCATGGTTGATGATAAGGGCAACAAGCTTAAGGAAGCTCGTCCTTCACAGCCAGTTGAGATTCTTGGTCTTTCAGATGTTCCAAATGCAGGTGAGGTATTCCTTGCACATGAGACAGACAAACAGGCCAAGCAGTATGCTAACACATACCTTCAGCAGCACAAGAAAGACCTTATCGAAGAGACTAAGGCTAAGATGTCACTTGATGACCTTTACTCCAAGATTGAGGAAGGCAGACTTCAGGAACTTGATATCATCATCAAGGCTGACGTTCAGGGTAGCGTAGAAGCCCTCAAGCAGTCACTTCTCAAGCTTTCTAATGATGAAGTTGTTGTTAAGGTTATCCACGGTGGTGTTGGTGCAATCAATGAGTCTGACGTAACACTCGCAGCTGCATCAAACGCTATCATCATTGGATTTGACGTTCGTCCAGATGCTACAGCTAAGAGCATGGCTGAGCACGAAGGAGTTGAGATCAAGCTTTACAAGGTTATTTACCAGGCTATCGAAGAAATCGAATATGCTATGAAGGGTATGCTTGCTCCTATCTATGAGGAAAGAGTTACTGGTCATGCAGAAGTTCGTCAGATCTTCAAGGCTTCTAAGGTTGGTAACATTGCCGGCGCCTTTGTTAAGGACGGTGTTATCAAGAAAGAGTGCAAGGTTCGTATCCAGAGAGATGGCGAGCAGATCTTCGAAGGTGATCTTGCTTCCCTCAAGAGATTCAAGGACGATGTCAAGGAAGTTAAGGAAGGCTTCGAGTGTGGTCTTGTATTTGACGGCTTTGATTCAATCCATGAAGGCGACTTCGTAGAAGCTTACGAAATGGTTGAGGTACCACGTACTTGATCTATAAATGAAATGAGTGAATACAGTTTACTGTATTTATGAAATAATCTGACGTAAATGGGAAAAGATATACGAATAAAATCAGTATATCTTTTTCCCAATTGTACGAAGGATTGCAAGAGCGAAGCGGAGCAATCCGCATGTCGCGGAGGATAAGATAAAATATGCGTAAGAATAGTAACAAGAATAAAAGAATCAACGGAGAAGTAATGAAAGTTATTTCAGAAGCCCTCCGCTATAGCAAGGATCCAAGGATCAGTCCTATGACTTCAGTTATGGACGTAGAAGTTGCGCCAGACCTTAAGACATGTAAGGTTTGGGTAACTGTAATGGGCAATGACGAGGACAGAGCAAGAACAGCAGAAGGCCTTAAGAGCGCTGCTGGCTATGTTCGCAGTACTTTGGCAAAAGAGCTGAATATGAGATACACTCCAGAGATAAGATTTATCATGGATGACTCAATCGAGTACGCAATCAACATGTCCAAGATAATCGACGAAGTAGCTGCCAAGGATAACGAGGCAAGAGCTGCTCGTGGAGAAGAAATCGAAGATCAGTCAGAAGATTCCGAAGATTCTGAAGATGAAGGTTTAGACGAACCGGAGGAATTATGATCCTATAGAATGCAGGAATCTGGCATTAAAGAGTCATAAGAAATCAAACAGATATAAGATAAAAGAAACAGCGCAGTTAAGTCTATAACAGGATATTGGCTGCGCGTTTGTAGTAGAAAGGTTGATATAAATGAGAATTGATGATCATATGAGCGGAGTAAGTACAGTTGCAATTGCAGGACACGTAAGGCCTGATGGCGATTGCATAGGCTCTAGCATGGGATTATATCTTTATTTTAAAAAGAACTATCCTGAGGTAAGAGTTGATGTTTTTCTTGAGGACATTCCAGAGGAATTTCTTTTCATTAAGGATGCTGACAAGATAAACCATTCTTTTACAACTGATATTGAGAGCTATGATCTATTCATATGCATAGACTGCGAAAAAGGCAGAACCGGCGAAGCTGAGAAAATCTTTGATGCAGCCAAAAAGACCATCAATATCGATCACCATATCAGCAACACTGGAACAGGTGATGTTACCTACATTGTTCCTACTTCAAGTTCAGCCTGCGAGCTTGCTTATGAAGTAATGGACAAGGACAAGCTTGATGTAGATATTGCGCAGGCTCTATACACTGGAATGGTAACAGACACAGGCGTATTCAAGTACAACAGCACATCTCCAAGAACTTATGAGATTGCTGGTAAGCTTACAGCTTTTGGATTTGATTTTACATGGCTCATTGACCATGTTTTCTATGAAAAGACCTATCTCCAGAACCAGATTCTTGGAAGAGCTCTTCTTGAGAGCATTTCACTTATGGATGGCAAGGTAATTGCATCTGCTGTGTCCAAGGAAACAATGGATTTCTATGGAGTTAAGGGCAATGACCTTGACGGAATCGTCAACCAGCTGATGTTCACAATCGGTTGTGATGTTGCAATCTTCATCTATGAGGATGAGCCAATGCTCTATAGAGTAAGCCTTCGTAGTAACGGCAATATCGATGTATCAAGAGTTGCCAAGCTCCTTGGCGGTGGTGGCCATGTAAGAGCGTCAGGATGTACTTTGAACGGTACACAGCACGACGTTATCAACAGCATAACTCATTTCATTCAGCAGCAGTACGATGAAAAGAAATAAATAATTCATAGCCGCAGGATTGTGTGTCTTGCGGCTATTGTTAGCTACGCCCACTTCGCAGGCATGCCTCACAGATTTGAGTCTGAAAAATATAAGAAAGAGTTTTCTACATGAACAAATACAACGGACTGATAAATATTTATAAGGAACAGGGCTTTACCTCCAATGATGTGGTAGCCAAGCTCCGCGGAATTCTTCATCAAAAGAAAATAGGTCATACCGGTACTCTTGATCCTGATGCCACAGGTGTGCTTGTGGTCTGTCTTGGAACAGGAACCAAGCTGGTTGAGATGCTGACAGATCATGATAAAGAATATATCGCAGTCTGCAAACTGGGTGTCACAACTGATACTCAGGATATGTCTGGCACTGTACTTACTGAATCTGAAGTTCATGTGACAAGGCAGGAACTCCACGAGGCCGTTCAGGCCTTTGTTGGCGACTACGACCAGATTCCACCTATGTATTCTGCAATCAAGCAAAATGGCAAAAAGCTCTACGAGCTTGCAAGAGAAGGCATCGAGGTTGAGCGAAAGCCCAGAAAGATCCACATTGGCGCTATAACAATCCTTGATGATTCAAATCTTGAAAAAGATAACTCTTTTGTCATGGAAATTAAGTGCTCTAAGGGTACATATATCAGAACTCTCTGCAATGACATTGGCGAGAGACTAGGGTGCGGTGCTGCCATGCAGAACCTCATGAGAACAAGAGTTGGAGCCTTCGCCCTTGATAGCGCTGTTAAGCTCTCACAGGTAGAAGAAATGAGGGATAACGGAACGCTTGAGTCTATCATAAAATCTCCAGAGTACATTTTCAGGGATCTTGATGCAATCCATGTCAGTGACAACTGCAGAGTAATCCTTGAAAACGGCAATAGCTTCCGCAGAGATAACCTTGTAAGCGAAGATCCTGAGGGCGTTAATGACAAGGACTTTGCAAAAGAGATGTTTTCTGACGGAGATATGTTCAGAGTTTATTCAGAAGACGATACCTTTTTTGGTATATACAAATATGACGCCAGAACTAAACAGTTTAAGGTGGATAAGTTCTTTTTCGAGAAGAATTAAAAATAGGAAACAATAATAAGAAGTAAAAAAACAGAGATAAAATAAGAAACAAGACAATGAAGATAATAACACGACTTGATGAATTAAATATATCTGAGAAAACTGCCATTGCCATAGGCAAATTTGATGGGATCCACTTAGGACACAAAAAGCTTCTAAAGCTCATCCTGGATCAGAAGCAGGACGGCCTGAAAGCCACTGTTTTTACCTTTGAGCCATCCCCGGAGGAATTCTTTGTAGGACACCCTGTCAAACAGCTCTTTACCAGAAATGAGAAAAGAAAAGCCTTCGAGGCCATGGGAATTGACATCTTGGTGGAGTTTCCGTTAAATGTCCAGACAGCTGCAACACCTCCGGAGGACTTTGTTAAGAACATTCTGGTAGAAGACTTAAAGGCTGACTATATTGCGGCGGGATGTGATGTTTCTTTTGGCGACAAGGGAAGAGGAGACCAGCACCTTCTAAAGAGCATGAGCAGGGAACTGGGATTTGAGCTGTGCCTTATTGACAAGGTAATGCTTGATGGAGAGGAAGTCAGCTCCACCAGGGTGAGAAACCAGGTGGCAGACGGAAATATCCCAATGGCCAAAAGGCTCCTTGGAAGCGACTACAGCATCAGCGGTATCGTGGAACATGGCAATCATCTTGGTTCTACCATTGGAGTTCCTACTGTAAACGTGCTGCCTCCTGTAGGTAAGCTCCTTCCACCATTTGGTGTATATAGCAGCATTGTTGTAGTTGGAGACAGGACCTTTAAGGGCATGACCAACATTGGCAGAAAGCCCACCGTGTCCTCAAACAATCAGGTTGGCGTTGAGACTTACATATATGATTTTGACGAAGATGTGTATGGCAAGTTCATCGAAGTTAAGCTCTGTGAGTTCAAACGCCCGGAGATGAAGTTCGAAAGCGTAGAAAAACTCAAGGCTCAGATGAAAAAAGATATAGAAGACATACGATAAAGAAAATACAAAACTATCAGGGAAAAGATCACTACAAAATAGTGGTCTTTTTCTTTTGCCCATTTATGCGGCTTTTCCATGATTTTTGTCATAAAAAATGGAAACGGAAAAAGGTATAAAGTTTTCCTAAACTCTAAAACACGCATGGTTACAGACTTTTTTGTAAATTATAAACATCATATTAAATATCATAACAAACAAAAACTGACGCAAATATGATTAAAATTATGATTTTCTATGATGTATAACATTTACAAGCTAAACAACAAAAACGTGTGTGTGCGATTTTTATTTGAGAGAGGGAAAAGATATGATGAAGAATTTAGTTAACAAGAAACTGGTAAAGGCAATCACAATCGGAATAAGTGCAAGCATGTTATTACAGCCTGTTGCAGCATATGCAGCTGAGGGCGAAGAACTTAACAAGTCCCTGGCAAGTGACGAGCAGAAAGTCAGCAAGCAGCTTTCTGCAACAGAAACAGTAGAGCAGGCAGCACAGTCTTTTGACAAAGAAGTTAATAATGAAACAAATAGCGTTTCCGCAGCTGTAGCAGAAGTAAATGCAAACGTTCAGGCAATAGATCAGCAGTTTAACGGAAAAGAAAGCGCTACAGAAGCAGATACAGTTGCAACAATCACAAACAATGATCTGCAGGAAGTTCACAATGATAATTACGATCAGATAAAAGAAGCGGCTGAAAATCTTTCTAAGGACGTAGAAGAGATCAAGAAAGATGTTGAAACTCTAAATACAGACGCTGAAAACATATCTGATGCTCAGGATACAAGAAATGACGCCGTAAAAGAGCTTGAGAATACAGAATCTGTAGATGCAGCAGCCCAGAAGGCTGACACAGCCTACGATGGCGTATCAGAAAAGATAGCTCAGGCAAACGAGAAGATCGAGAATGCTACAACCCAGGAGCAGGCTGATGAAGCTTATGCAGAAGCTCAGGCAGTAGTTGAAGAAGCAAACAAGAATCTTGAAGATGCCAAGAAAGAATATGCTGAGAAGAAGGGAGCTTATGAGACAGCTTTATATAAGGCAAATGCAGCTCAGACAGCTTACACAGAGGCTATAAATAATGCTGATGGCGACATCAAGAAAGCTGAGGAAAATCTCAAGGCAGCCCAGGCTGAGGCCAAGAAATTAAACGATGAGCTTGACGAAGCAGCTAAAGCGCTTGATACAGCCAAGGCAAATGCAGAGGCAGCAAAAGAGCTTGATGTAGAAGGCAAAGAGCAGGCTGTAACAGATGCTGAGAATAACTTAAAGGAAGCTACCATAGCTCTTGCAGAGATCACAGGCAAGATTACTGATGCAGAAACAGCTCAGAGCGCAGTAGATCAGGCAAATGCAGCTGCAACCAAGGCTGAGACAGATAACGCAGCAGCTATAAGCGCTGGACAGAACGCAGCACAGGCAGTGCAGGATGCTCAGAATGCCGCAGTAAAGGCAGAAACAGATAACGCATCAACTATCCAGACAGGAAAAAATGCAGAGCAGGCAGTAAAAGATGCTTGGGATGATGTTGTTACAGCTCAGAAGAAGCTTGATGATATGAAAGCTTCTAAGGTTATTTTGGATAATGTTTCTGGACATTTTGACACAGATCATAACAAGATGATTGCTTTTGAACTTGTTAAAATTTGGATTAGAGAAACTGAACCAAATGCAGAAATAACTTTAACTGGAAAAGAGAGATTTACATACATCGGATGGACACTTGATCCAGCAAGATATCACTATTTTGAAGTGAATGTCAACGGTACATTAAGATACTTCAATTATGATACATCTACTAGGAAAAATGACGTAAAAGTATACGAAAAATCTGGAATAGATGATACTTCAGATTATCAGTATGTAATTGAGAGAAATAAATATCTTTCTAGCTATAAGGATAAGGAAGAGGCTGCAGAAGAAGCAGTCAAAGAAGCTGAAAAAACAGCAAAACAGACTGCAATTGACAATAAGCAGGCTATACAGGCAGGAAAAGATGCAGCAAAAGCAGTACAGGACGCCAAGGACGCAGCGGTAAAGGCAGCTACAGATAATGCAGCAGCAATCCAGGCAGGAAAAGATGCAGAGAAAGCCGTACAGGATGCTAAGGACGCGGCAGCTAAGGTAGCAGAAGATAATGCAGCTACTATAAATGCAGGAGCAGAAGCACTGAATTTACTTCAGGATGCTCAGGATGCAGTAACAACCGCCCAGAACGAAAAACAGGCAGCAGACGATGCTCTTACACTTGCCAAGAAGTACGCAGAAGAATACAAGGCAGTTTTTGACAGCTATGAAAAGCTCTCTGCAGCAGCATCAAAGGCTAATACAAAACTTCAGGATGCAGCAAACAGACTTGATACTCTTAAGAAGAGCATTTCTGACCTGATGGCAACCTACGCTGGAACAGGCATCAGTACTGACGATGTGAAGGCAGAACTTGATGAACTTAACAAAAAGTACATCGAAGCCAAGAATAAATTTGATCAGGCAGAAAAAGATAAAGAGAAAGCCGATGAAGATCTTGCAGATGCAAAAGAAAAGCTCGAAGACAAGAAGAAAGAAATAGCTGATAACGAAGCAGCAAACCAGCCTACAGGCGGAAATGATGGCCAGCAGGGCACATCTGGCACAGGAACAGATCAGGGTACAACAGGCACAACTACAGGCACAGGAACTGATCAGGGTACAACAGCAGATGCAACTCCTGGCTCAGGCGCAACACAGACTCCAGTAGCTACAGTAGCTGCAGCAGATGGCGCAGCAGTTCTTGGAGCAAACAGAGCCCTTGCAACATCAAGTACAGAAGCAGCAAAAACAGTAACTTCTAATAGCAAAGCAGCAGGCGCGAACGCAGCTCTTAAGACAGAAGATGCAGAAAATAGCGACATCACAGCAGATTCTGAGGGTGGCGTAGTTGTAGCAAAGGTCCAGGAAGAGAAGACAGAAAAAGAGACAGTAACTAGTGCAATTACTGATATCGCAGATCAGGAAACTCCTCTCGCAGCTATCCCAGTAGAGCAGCAGAGCCGCCTTCCTTATATTCTCCTTCTCATCCTCGCAGCACTTGGTATAACAACTGAGGAAGTTATTAGAAGAAACAATAAGAAGTCAAACTAATCTGTCATCTAATAGATGACCAGGATATAATCCTAATCAAATAAACCTCTCTCATGAGAACACACACAAGGAAAGAAGCAGGTTCACAAAGGCCTGCTTCTTTCTTGCTGTACAAGATCAACAAGTAAATGAGTACGCCAACTAAATCATAATTAAAATCACAAACAACAAAATTAACATCAAATATGATTATCTTTATGATTGCTTATCCTGTATAAATATATCCGTTGAAAAAATCGTTATATATGTATGTAGAAAAATATAATAAAAGGGAAGAAATGTGTTATGAAAAAGAACTTACTTAACAAACAGCTTATTAAAGCTATCTCATTAGGAATCAGCGCCAGCATGGCACTTCAGCCAGTAACTGCGATGGCAGCTGAGGGAGATGATAGCTCTTTAAATACAAATGGAAATGTGCAGGAAAACAAAGAAGGCGTTGATCTTGTAGAAGAGACAGAGGCAGCATTTAGCAAAGTTGTCAACAACACTTCAGAGTCTTCAAACGATGGATTAGCTGCTACTACAGCCCAGGTAAACGAAGATGTTAATACAATCAAAAATGATTTTTCTTCTAATAATGAATCAGAGAACGTTACAAATCAGGATTTAAAGGAAGTTTATAACGATAATATCGATGTTATCGCAAAGAACGCTGAGAACCTTAATGCTAATGCAGAAACTGTAAATGAAGATGCAAAGACAATCGTAAGCGATGTAGATTCAATTGTAAGTGCAAATAGTGACAGAGTGGAGGCTATAAATGCTGTAAATGAGACACCTTCTGTAGATGAGGCAGCAAACAAGGCAGCATCAGCTTTTGCAGATGTTGATGAAAAGATTAAAGAGGCTAACGACAAGATCGCAGCTTCTACAACACAGGAAGAAGCTCAGAAGGCATATGACGATGCTAAGACTGCTGTATCTGAAGCTACAGCCAAGTACGAGAGCGCCAAGGACGAATTTGAGGCAAAGAAAGAAGCATACGAAAAAGCTCTTTCCCGTGCTAACCAGGCTCAGAGCAAGTACCAGGAAGCAATCAGAACTGCTACAGGTGATGTAGAGAAAACAGAGGAAGTTCTTAAAGAAGCAAAAGATTACGCTGAGCAGCTTAGAAAGCAGCTTAAATTAGCTAGTAAGAACCTTGCAGATGCAAAGCAGAAAGCAGAAGAAGCAAAAGAGCTTGATGTAGACGGAAAGGAAGCTGCAGCAGAGGAAGATGGAAATAAGGCTACAACAGCAAATTCTGAACTTGAGAAGATTAATACAGCTATTTCAGAAGGCCAGAAGGCTCAGCAGCAGATTGATGATGCTAAGAAAAATGCAGATGATCTCAAGAATGAAAACAACGATATAATCAAAGCAGGAAAGGATGCCCAGGAGTCTATAGATAAGGCTGCTCAGGATGCAAAGGATCTTGCAACAGAAAATGATCAGATTATTAAAGATGGTACAGATGCTGAAACTAAAGTATCTGAGGCTAACCAGGAACTTGAGAACGCTAAGAAGGATCAGCCTATAGTAGACGCTGGAACACAGGCTGATACTACTATTCAGAATGCAAAGAAGGCAGCTGAGCAGGCTAACACAGATAATAAGGGCATTGTTGAAGCTGGAAACACTGCTCAGGGTAAAGTAGATGTAGCAAACCAGGCAGTTACAGATGCAGAGGATGCACTTTCTGATCTGGAGAATAACCATAAGTCAATAAAAGATGCTAAGGAATGGTACAAGCCAGAAGAAAACATGAAGATAGCAATTCTTTTGATTGAAGACTACTATAAGAAGCTTGATAGCAACACTACGGTTGAGGTAATTGAAGACGATTATGAGTTTGTAAAAATTCCGCATTATTTTGCCTTAAAGATTAACGGAGAAAGAGTTGAGTTCGATTTTAAAACTGATGAGTATAGAAATGATATAAAAGTCTACAAGAGATCAAATTGGTTTGATGATGAGTGGGCATATGCATGGGGGAAATTGTCCTATGTTGCAACAAGACAGAGATATCTCTCTGATTACAACAAACAGCATTCAGCAGCTGAGCAGGCTGTAACAAATGCTGAAAATAATGCAAAGCAGGTGGCTGAGCAGAATAAGAAAGCTATTGCAGATGGCCAGGAAGCAGCTAAGAAGATTTCAGATGCAGAAGCAGAGGCAAAGAGACTTTCAGAGGATAAAGATCTTCAGAAGAAGATTGCAGATGGTCAGGAAGCAGCTAAGAAGATTTCTGATGCCCAGGCAAAGGTTGACGGACTTGCAAATGATACAGACCTTCAGAAGAAGATTGCAGATGGCCAGGCAGCAGCACAGAAGGTTGCTGAGGCAGAAGCTAACGCTAAGAAGCTCGCTGAGGATGCTGATCTTTTAAAGAAAATCTCTGATGGCCAGACAGCAGCACAGAAAGTAGCTGAAGCAGAGGCAGAGGCAAAGAGACTTTCAGAGGATGAGGAACTCCTTAATAAGATCGCTGCCGGCGATGCAGCAAGCCAGAAGCTTTCAGCGGCTGAGACAGCAGCAAACGATGCCAAGACTGAGAAAGAAAACGCTGATAAGGCAGTAGCAACAGCTAAGAAGTATTCAGCAGAATATGCAAAGGTTATTGCTGATTACAACAAGCTTTCTGAGGATTTCGATAAGGCTAACGAAAAGATCAATACAGCTTCAGAGAAGGTTGAGGCTCTTAGAAATCAGATCGCTGACCTTATTAAGAATTATGGCGACACAAATCTTACAAATGATGAGATGACAAATAAGCTTACTGAGCTTAACAACCAGTATAAAGAAGCTAAAGAGAAGCTTGCAGAGGCTCTGACTGAGAAGGAAAACGTTGAGGAAAAGCTTGGCGCTACAGAAGAAAAGCTTGGTGATAAGCTTGACGAAATCAAGAAGGAAGAGGCTAGAAAGGCAGCAGAGGAAGCTAGAAGAAGAGCTGAGGAAGAGGCTAGAAGAAACCAGAATAGCGACAATGGTTCAAATGGTAGCCAGGATCAGAACTCAGATTCAGCTAGTGAGTATGTTACAGTAATTCCTACAACAGCTACAACCAAGAAGACAGCTACAACTCTCACAATAGATACTCCAGAAGTTCTTGGCGCTAAGAGAGCAGTTTCAACAAAGACTTCAAAGACTTCAAGGACTTCTACAAAGAAGGCTACAGATACAGTAGTTGAGACTAAGGACAACACAGAACTCAAAGAGACAAAAGAGACTGAGACAGTAGTAGCTTCTAGTGACGAAGTTAAGACAACTGAAGGTCAGGATGTAGACAACAAGGAAGTAACAATCGCTGATGAGCAGACAGCTCTTACGGATTCTGTTGCTAACACAGAAAAGAAGGGCTTCCCATGGCTTGTACTTTTAATCCTTGCAGCTCTTGGAATCACAACTGAGGAAGTTGTAAGAAGAAATTCCAAGAAGGATAAGGCTTCAGAGAAGGCAAAGAAAAACTAATCATAAAAACTAACTAGTGACATAACTAATCTATTTAGTTTTTACACACTTTTTAATTGGGGGCAGGCCAAAAACTATTTTGACTTTACATACCTTACATTTTATGCTAAACTACATTAGTTGCTGACAAGAGTGCAGTAATAGTTACAGAAACTACCTTTTACTCGGATACAGGAAACTCCAACCTTTGTCTGTGTAACAGGCGGATTCAGGATTATTTTTTACAAAGGAGAAAAACGATGATCGCAAAAGAGAAGAAAACAGAAGTTATCGAGAAGTTCGCTAGAAAGGCTGGCGACACAGGATCACCTGAGGTTCAGGTTGCAATCCTTACAGAGAGAATCAAGGAGCTCAACGCTCACCTTGACAAGAACCCTAAGGATCACCACTCAAGAAGAGGTCTTCTTAAGATGGTAGGTAAGAGACGTGGCCTTCTTGGATACCTTAAGAAGAAGGATATCGAGGCTTATCGTAAGCTTATCGCTGATCTTGGTCTTAGAAAGTAATTTTGATACTAAAGGCGGGACTAGGCTGATGAAAATCAGCCTGTTCCGCTTTTATGCATTTATATGATATAGGTGTCAAAATTCAAAGATGCGTACATGCTTGCATGTAAAGCATTTTGAATTTATGACCCGAACAAATATGAGGAAATAGCAATTTACGAAGTAAATTAGCGGTTTCCGAATGTTTGTAGAATTGCGAGAATGACGAAAGTCATGGAGCAATTCGTATATCATATATGCAAGGATTCTTTATAAGATATAGGTGTCAAAATTCAAAAATGCGTGCATGCTTGCATGCTAAGCATTTTGAATTTATATGATATTGGTATTCAAAGTTATAATAAAACTCATGAATTGCGTGACTTTTATTATGACCTTGAAAACTTAATATCATATAAAAATACAGAACTAATAATATGTGTAACTGCACACGTGCCTGAAGTGGCGAGGGGGCCACAAATTCTGCCCCTGCCAGATGACGGATCACGGATGAGCAGGAAGGAGAAAAAATGGTAAAAACTTATTCAATGGAACTGGCTGGTCGTACACTTAAGGTTGAGATCGGCAAGGTAGGCAAACAGGCAAATGGTTGCGCATTCATGCAGTACGGAGACACAACAGTTCTTTGTACAGCAACAGCAAGCGCTAAGCCAAGAGACGGAATCGACTTCTTCCCTCTTTCAGTAGAGTACGGCGAGAAGTTCTACGCAGTAGGTAAATTCCCAGGTGGATACAACAAGAGAGAAGGTAAGCCTTCTGAGAACGCTATTCTTACTAGCCGCGTTATCGATCGTCCTATGAGACCTCTTTTCCCTAAGGATTACAGAAATGACGTAACTATCGAGACTATGGTTATGGCTGTTGATCCTGAGTGCCGTCCTGAGCTTGTAGCTATGCTGGGCGCTTCAGTTTCAGTTTCAATTTCAGATATCCCATTCGATGGCCCATGTGCTATGACACAGATCGGTATGATCGATGGAGAACTTATTGTTAACCCTACTCAGGAGCAGTGGAACACAGGTGACCTCAAGCTTACAGTTGCATCTGTAGGTCAGAAGGTTATCATGATCGAGGCTGGTGCCAACGAGATTCCTGAGGAGAAGATGAAGGAAGCTATCTACAAGGCTCATGATGTTAACCTTCAGATCATCGAATTCTTCAAGGGTATCGTAGCTGAGGTTGGTAAGCCAAAGCACGAATACACAAGCTGCGCAGTTCCTGAAGAGCTCTTTGCAGCAATCAAGGAAGTTGTTCCTCCAGAAGAGATGGAGAAGGCTGTATTCACAGACGACAAGCAGACAAGAGAGGCTAATATCGCCGATATTACAGATAGACTTACAGAGAAGTTTGCTGACAACGAGGAGTGGCTTGCTATCCTCGGTGAGGCAATCTACCAGTACGAGAAGAAGACAGTACGTAAGATGATCCTCAAGGATCACAAGAGACCAGATGGTCGTGAGATCAAGCAGATCAGACCTCTTTCAGCTGAGGTTGATCTTATCCCTAGAGTACACGGAAGTGCTATGTTCACTCGTGGACAGACACAGATCTGTGACGTTGTAACTCTTGCTCCTCTTTCAGAGGCTCAGAAGGTTGAGGGACTTGACTCTTTTGCAGCAGACAAGAGATATGTACATCAGTACAACTTCCCTGCTTATTCAGTAGGTGAGACAAAGGTTTCAAGAGGACCTGGACGTAGAGAGATTGGACACGGAGCTCTTGCTGAGAGAGCACTTCTTCCTGTTCTTCCTAGCGTTGAAGAGTTCCCATATGCAATCCGTGCAGTATCAGAGACATTTGAGTCTAACGGATCAACATCAATGGCTTCTACATGTGCATCTTGTATGTCACTTATGGCTGCTGGTGTTCCTATCAAGAAGATGGTTGCTGGTATCAGCTGCGGTCTTGTAACAGGCGATACAGATGACGATTTCGTAGTACTTACAGATATCCAGGGTCTTGAGGACTTCTTCGGAGACATGGACTTCAAGGTAACAGGTACTAAGGACGGTATCACAGCTATCCAGATGGATATCAAGATCCACGGTCTTACAAAGCCTATCGTTGAGACAGCAATCGCACAGTGCCGTGAGGCTAGATTCTTCATCATGGATGAGTGCATGAGCAAGGCTATTGCAGAGCCTCGTAAGGAAGTATCCAAGTACGCTCCTAAGATCGTTTCTATCCAGATCGATCCTGAGAAGATCGGTGATGTTGTTGGTCAGAGAGGTAAGACAATCAACGAGATCATCGCTCGTACAGGTGTTAAGATTGATATCACAGATGATGGTAAGGTTTCAGTATGCGGCGAGGATCAGGACAAGATCGCTGAGGCTGTAAACATGGTTAACATCATTGTTTCAGAGTTTGAGAAAGGCCAGATCTTCACAGGTAAGGTTGTAAGCATCAAGGAATTCGGCGCATTCGTTGAGTTCGCACCTGGTAAAGAGGGTATGGTACACATCAGCAAGATCTCTAAGGAGAGAATCGAGCACGTTGAAGATGTTCTTACACTTGGCGATACAGTTACAGTTGTTTGCCTTGGCAAGGACAAGATGGGCAGAATCAGCTTCTCTATGAAGGATGTTGCTCAGAACTGAGAGAACTTGACGAGGTATTTGCGAGTCTAGTTCGAATGTTATTTGATTATTTTGATCGATTTTTTGGGGGCCGGCATGTTTATCACATACCGGCCTCATATTGAGTATAATCAGACAAATTTAGTATATTTCAGACACGTATATAATATGCGGTTAACGTAATCGTAAGGTTTGAGCTATAGATATATGCAGGTATGAATGCGCAATACTTTGTGACTTTTAAAGCTATGGAGATGAGACCAATCAATTTCAAGTGCCAGTGCACGCAGAAATTGATTCTCTGGGCTCATCGGAATGTTCAGCTTTACAGGAACAAAGATTGCACGTCATACCAAATATATCTATAGTTCAAACCGAAAGATACAAGTATTATTAAATGTAAGGATGCGAAAATGAGTAATACAAAAGAGACAATAAATGAGATAAACAAGCGCCGCACCTTTGCCATTATTTCTCACCCTGATGCCGGTAAGACAACTCTTACTGAGAAGTTCCTTCTCTACGGCGGAGCTATCAACATGGCGGGAAGCGTTAAGGGTAAGGCTACAGCAAGACATGCAGTGTCTGACTGGATGGAGATTGAGAAGCAGAGAGGTATCTCTGTAACATCATCTGTTCTTCAGTTTAACTATGAAGACTGCTGCATCAATATCCTTGATACCCCTGGACACCAGGATTTCTCAGAAGATACATACCGTACACTTATGGCTGCTGACTCAGCTGTCATGGTAATCGATGCCAGTAAGGGCGTAGAGGCTCAGACCAGAAAGCTCTTCAAAGTCTGCGCTATGAGCCATATTCCGATTTTTACCTTTATCAACAAGCTGGATCGTGATGCAATGGATACCTTTGATCTTCTTGATGACATTGAGAACAACCTTGGTATCGCTACATGCCCTATGAACTGGCCTATCGGATCAGGTAAGAACTTCAAGGGTATCTACGACAGAAGAGAAGGCCATATTGTTACTTTCTCTGAGACTCAGAAGGGTACCAAAGAGGGAAAAGAGACATTTATAAACCTTGATGACAAGGCTGGAATTGATGCTAATGTAGGCCAGGACGCTTATGACAAGCTTATTAGCGAGATTGAGCTTTTAGACGGTGCTGGTGCTGAATATGACCTTGATAAGGTTCGCGCAGGAGAGCTTACACCAGTATTCTTTGGATCTGCTCTTCAGAACTTCGGTGTAGAATTATTCCTCCACCACTTCCTCAAGATGGCAACACCACCTACAGGAAGAACTTCATCAGATGGCGAGAAAATCGATCCGCTTGAGAGAGATTTCTCAGCATTTGTATTCAAGATTCAGGCCAATATGAACAAGGCTCACAGAGACAGGATCGCCTTCATGAGAATCTGTTCAGGCAGATATGATGCAGACAAGGAAGTTAAGCACGTTCAGAGCGGCAAGGTAATGAGACTTTCACAGCCACAGCAGCTTATGGCTGACGAGCGTAAGATCCTCTCAGAGGCTTATGCAGGAGATATCATGGGTGTATTTGATCCAGGTATTTTCTCAATCGGCGATACAGTCTGCATGCCCAAGGACAACATAGTTTACGAGGGCATCCCAACCTTCGCTCCTGAGCATTTTGCAAGGGTTCGCCAGGTTGATACCATGAAGCGTAAGCAGTTCGTCAAGGGTATCACTCAGATAGCCCAGGAAGGTGCTATTCAGATCTTCCAGGAGTACAACACAGGTCTTGAAGAAATTATTGTAGGCGTTGTTGGTGTACTTCAGTTTGACGTATTGAAATTCAGACTCCAGAGTGAGTACAATGTAGATATAATACTTGAAAATCTTCCATACGAGTACATCAGATGGGTAGACAACGAGGACGTAGATATGTCCACACTTGTCGGAACTTCTGATATGAAGAAGATAAAAGATATGCATGACAGACCACTTCTTCTCTTTATCAACGAGTGGAGTGTCGGCATGACAATGGATCGTAATAAGGGACTTGTCCTTTCAGAGTTTAAAAAGAACTAAAAAGGGCGAGATGTTAGTTGAAAAAAGTTCTTGGAGGCTTAAATATTGAGGGAGAAACGTGCTAAAAACAAAATAGCATTATTTCTTGCAGCGCTTACTACAGCACTGACTTTGTCTGGATGCCAGTATTCAAGCTTTGATGAGTATCTGGAGATACTGGGGATGAAGGAGCCTGCCTACGAGGATGACTATGCATCAAGAGAGGAAACGCTTGTAGTTTCAGAGGATTCTACCAGCAGCTCTTTTGACCTTGCTCCGTCCTATCAGCCTGCCGATAACGAGTACTCTGCAGATGAGATAGAGGCTACAGGCGAGATTTCTTTTGCCAGCGATGGGGAGACTTCTGGCACTTCTACGGCTACCTATGGAGGCGGCTATGATGCGGATAAGTCTTATTCCTCTTCCTACAAGGAACTTACAGAGGCTGAGCTCAATGAACAGATGAAGGCAGCAAGACAAAATGCAGGCCTTACTCCTGATAATGTTAAAAAGCTAAAGAGTCAGCAGCAGGGGCTATACGCCTTTGACAGACTAACAGGTTCTGGTCAGACTCTTTATGTTGAGATTCTGTCCATCATTCAGACCATGAGTGAGAATGTTCCGGTTTCCACAACAAGTGATGAGGCTATAGACCTGGTTTTTGACTACGTATGCGCGGATCACCCGGAGCTCTTTTACGTCGATGGTTACAGATATACCAATTACACCATAGACGGCGCTATAACTAAGATCAGCTTCTCTGGCAACTACATCTACACAGCAGATGAGGTAAAAGAGAAACAGACTCTCATCAACCAGGAAGTCAACCGGATCCTTGCCGGTGCGCCATCTTCTGAGGATGATTATTATGCGATCAAGTATCTGTACGAATATCTGATACAGAATGTTGAGTATGACCTTGATGCTCCTGATAATCAGAATATTTGCTCGGTTTTCATCGAGGGACGAAGCGTATGTAATGGCTATGCCAAGGCTATGCAGCTTCTTTTGGGGAAACTTGGTATAAAGAGCACTCTGGTCACAGGAACTGTGGATACCAAGAAGGCTAAAGATGTAAGACATGCCTGGAATCTGGTTTTGTGCAATGACGTCTATTACTATGTGGATGTTACCTGGGGAGATTCCTCCTATCAGGTTGGTAATGGCGAAAATGCTGATTCCACAAGGCTTCCAGCAGTTAATTATGATTATCTTAATGTTACTACAGATGAAATAGAGAAAAATCACACCGTTTCAGATATCCTTTATATGCCGGATTGTGCTAGTATGAAGGATAACTACTACGTCAGGGAAGATGAGTATTTTACAACTCCGGAACTGGTGCTGGTGGGAGATCTTTTCAACAGAAGATATCAGGACGGAAGCTCAAGCGTAGTGATAAAGTGTGCTGACAGAGATGTTTACGACCAGCTTTTTGAGCAGCTTATAACACAGAGGCAGGTGTTTAACTATATGCAGGGGGATAATTCCTCTGTATCCTACACAACCTTTGTGGATACCAATACGATGATCTTCTGGATCAGGTGAATTTACGGCTTATGCAGTATTTATGCCAAATGGCTTGATATATGGTATAATAATTCAGAATAAACTTCACAACAATGAGGAGTAGATAAAATGGGTAAAGAGTTAGCAGAGATTGGATCAGTTAAGATTGCGGATGACGTTGTAGCAAGAATTGCTGCTTTGGCAGCTCTTGAGGTTGACGGCGTTTCAGCAATGGCAGGAGGATTTGTAAGTGATACTCTTGAGAAGGTAAGCCGCAAGAACTTATCCAAGGGTGCCAAGGTCATGATCGGTTCATCTGATGTCAAGGTTGATCTTTCACTTATGATGGCTTATGGCTACAATATTCCAGCAACTTGCCAGCAGGCTCAGACTCGTGTTAAGACTACTATCGAGAACATGACAGGCCTTGAGGTTACTGATGTCAATATCAGAATCGCAGGAATCGTAATGCCTAAGGCTTGATATCACAGAGCCGCGGATGAGAAACCGCAAGAGTAACTGATATACAACTTTTTTAGAATGGATAATAAATATGAATAGAACAGAACTTAGAGAGCAGATTTTCCAGCTGCTCTTTCGTGTTGAATTTAACACCAAGGAAGAAATGTCTGAGCAGGAGGAACTCTTTACAACAGAGGGCGACCTTGATTTTTCCAAGTCAGACGCTGATTACATCAGAGACAAATATGAGAAGATAGCTGAGAAACTTGAGGACATCGACAAGGCTATCAATGAGAAGGCAACAGGCTGGGATACTAAGCGTATGGCCAAGGTTGATCTTACTATCATCAGACTTGCTGTATACGAGATCCAGTATGATGAGTCAGTTCCTACAGGTGTTGCTATCAATGAAGCTGTTGAACTTGCCAAGAAGTTTGGACAGGATGGTTCACCAGCATTTGTAAATGGAGTGTTAGCTAAATTTGCGCAGTGAATATACAGTCACACAGGTTAATGCATACATAAAGAACATGTTCACTCAGGACTTTCTTTTAAAGTCCATTACTGTTAAGGGAGAAGTGAGCAATTGCAAATATCATTCCTCCGGTCATATCTATTTTACACTCAAGGATGCCGGAGGCGCTATTGCCTGTGTTATGTTCCGGGGGGACAGAGAAAGAGGCGGCCTGAAATTCCAGATGAAGGAAGGCCAGCAGGTCAAGATCACCGGGACCATAGATGTATATGAAAGAGACGGCAGGTATCAGCTCTATGCCAGGGAGATTTTATTGGACGGAGCTGGTGCTCTTTATGAGCGCTATGAAGAGCTTAAAAAGAGACTGTCAGAAATGGGGCTTTTTGCTGCTGAGTACAAACAGCCTATCCCCAGATATATACATACTCTCGGCGTTGTTACAGCCCCTACGGGAGCAGCGGTGCGTGACATCATAAACGTTGCCACCAGAAGAAATCCACATATCCAGATAGTTCTTTATCCCGCTATAGTTCAGGGTGATGAGGCTCCTGAGAGTATAGTAAGAGGCATAGAAGCCTTAACACAGAAACAGGTAGACGTTATCATTGTGGGCCGAGGCGGAGGTTCTATAGAAGACTTATGGGCATTCAATGAAGAGATAGTGGCTCAGGCCATTTTCGATTGCCCTATTCCAATTATTTCAGCAGTTGGACACGAAACGGATACTACAATAGCGGACTATGTTGCAGACAGAAGAGCACCTACACCTTCTGCGGCGGCAGAGATTGCTGTTTTTGAATACGAGAGATTCTTGCAGGATCTTCAGGACTATGCTTATTCTTTACACAGATCCATGGACAGGCGGATTTCTGATCTGAAGATGCAGGAGACCAGGTATAAAGAGACACTTCGTCTTTTAAGTCCTATGGGCAAGATCAAGGACAGACTCCTTAGGATGGATCAGTATCAGGACCAGTTACAGGTACTGATGGACAGGAAAGTCTTAAGTTACAGGCACAGGCTTGAGGTTGATATTGAAAGACTAAAAGGCTTATCGCCACTTGACAGGCTTAAGGGCGGCTACTCCTATGCTGCAGCTTCTGATGGCAGTAACATCCGCAGCATCAGCCAGGTTAAAAAGGGTGACGAGATTTCTTTATACGTGACAGATGGTAAGATTAAGGCTCAGGTTACAGATATTGCAGAGATGAAGTACCAGTGACTTCATTAGAATACCAGGGAGCTTTCATGCAGCAGTAACTGGAATCAGTAGTAAGTGCAGATATAAGTCCTAGTATCGATGAATAGATGAATTGACCAGAGAAACCGGTCACAAGGACACAGGAGATAGATATGGCACCAAGGAAAAAGGAAGAAGACATACAGCAGGATAAAAAGCTCTCTGTAGAAGAGGCTTTTGCTGAGATAGAGGCAAAGATCCAGGCTCTGGACAGCGACGAGATCAGTCTTGAAGATTCTTTTAAGCAGTACCAGAAAGGCATGGAACTTCTTAAATATGCCCACGAGACTATAGAGGAAGTAGAGAAAAAAGTTCAGAAAATTGCGGAGGATGGAAGTCTTACAGACTTTGAATAAGTACTATGGGAAGCGACTTTGAAAACAGACTATCGGATAAGGCATCTCATATAGAAGAGGTTTTGAAAGCTTTTTTACCAAAAGAGTCAGGCTACGCAAGAACTGTTATCGAGGCTATGAATTACAGTCTTATGGCAGGCGGCAAGAGGCTAAGGCCTATGATGATGCTTGAAGCTTACAAACTTTTTGCAGGAGAAGATTCAAGCGAGGATGTGGTAAGGCCATTTATGGCGGCTATGGAGATGATCCACACATATTCTCTTGTTCACGACGATCTGCCTGCTATGGATAATGACGAGTACAGAAGAGGCAGGAAGACAACCCACGCTGTATATGGGGCAGGAATGGCTACCCTTGCAGGGGATGGCCTTTTAAATCTTGCCTATGAAACCGCGGTATTAGGCGCTATAAAGGGAAAAGAGCTATCTCTTTTCGACGGAGAAACTTCAAACAGATATATGGCAGCACTTAAGGTGCTGACTGAAAAAGCCGGAATCTACGGCATGGTTGGAGGCCAGTGCGCTGATATCTGCGCTGAGAATGCCACTGACGTTGCAGAAGAAGAGATGAAGGATACACTTCATTACATAGATGAGAACAAGACTGGAGCACTGATAGAATCAAGCCTTATGATAGGGGCTATTCTTGGTGGAGCGACTTCTGCCCAGGTTTCTCAGATTGAGAAGGCCGGCAGTAACGTTGGAATCGCCTTCCAGATTCAGGATGATATTCTTGATATCACCAGCACAGCAGATGTTCTTGGAAAGCCAATCGGCTCTGATGAGAAGAATGGCAAGAGCACCTATGTGAGCCTTTATGGAATGGACAATGCTGTTTCCAAGGTAAAAGAGCTATCGGATGAGGCTATGAATATTTTAGAGGAGCTTGGATTTAAGGGAAGCTTTCTTGATGAGCTCTTTAACTACCTCATCTATAGACAAAAGTAATACGAAATGAAGGGAGCGGAGATATGCTTCTTGATCAGATAAATAAAACCGGGGACATCAAGGATATTCCCAAGTCGAAATATCCCGAGCTTGCCCAGGAAATAAGACAATTTTTAATAGAAAAATTATCAGTTACAGGTGGACATCTGGCATCTAATCTTGGAACAGTTGAGCTTACAATGGCTCTCCACGTTGCACTTGATCTTCCTGAGGATAAGATAATCTGGGACGTAGGACATCAGTGCTACACTCATAAGCTTTTAACTGGCAGAAAGGATCAGTTTGACCACCTTCGTCAGTATGGTGGCATGAGCGGCTTCCCAAAGAGATGCGAGTCAGACACCGACTGTTTTGATACGGGACATAGCTCTACTTCTATTTCTGCAGGTCTTGGAATGGTCAAGGCCAGAGACCTTAAGGGAGAGGATTATACAGTTGTTTCTGTTATTGGAGATGGCTCTCTTACTGGAGGCCTTGCTTATGAAGCTCTCAACAACGCAGCCAAGCTTGAGACCAACTACATCATAATCCTAAATGACAATGAAATGTCTATTTCTGAGAGCGTTGGCGGAATGAGAAGATACCTTGATTCTGTCCGTACTGCAGAAGGCTACCTTAACCTTAAGTGGGACGTTTACGAGCAGCTTCGTAATTCCAATCCCAAGATGGTTGACAGCATCAGACGTGCCAAGAACAGCTTTAAGCAGCTTTTTATACCAGGAATGGTATTTGAAAACCTTGGAATTACTTATCTGGGGCCTGTTGATGGACATGATACCCAGGCTCTTGTCAGAACCATCAAGGAAGCCAAGAAGGTCAAAAAAGCTGTCATTATCCACGTTATGACCAAGAAGGGCAAGGGATTTGAGCCTGCAGAGAGGCATCCTGCAAGATTCCATGGAACAGAGCCTTTCCTTGTCGAGAACGGCCTTCCCAGAAATCCCAGAACTACAGCCAATTACCAGGATATTTTCAGTACTGTAATGTGCAAGCTTGGAGCAAGGGATGACAAGGTGGTTGCTATCACAGCGGCCATGGCTGATGGCACGGGACTTAAGAGATTCCGCAACATGTATCCTGACAGATTTGTGGATGCAGGAATAGCAGAGGAACACGCTGTTACCTTTGCGGCAGGCATGGCTACAGGCGGGTACAAGCCTGTGTTTGCGGTTTATTCATCTTTTTTACAAAGAGCATATGATCAGATTCTAGAAGATGTCTGCCTTCAGAATCTTCCAGTTGTGTTTGCTATAGACAGGGCAGGACTTGTGGGAAGTGATGGAGAAACCCATCAGGGAATCTTCGATCTTTCCTATATGTCTACAATGCCTAACATGCATATTATGGCCCCCAAGAATAAATGGGAACTTTCAGATATGCTGAAGTTTGCGGTGGATTTTGACGGCCCTATCACAGTCAGATATCCAAGAGGTAACGCTTATTCAGGACTTCAGGAGTTCAGAGCTCCTATAGTAATGGGCAAGTGCGAGCCTATTTATGAAGAGAAGGATGTATGTCTTTTGGCTGTTGGCAGCATGGTCAAGATTGCTGAAAAGACAAGAGAAATCCTCAAGGAAAATGGCATTAAGTGTTCACTTGTTAATGCCAGATTTGTTAAACCTATTGATACTGACTATATCCACGCAGCCAGCAAGACTCACAAGTTGTTTGTAACAATGGAAGAAAATGTGGCTACAGGCGGCTATGGAGAGAAGGTCAGAAAGTATATCGATGAGAACAGGATTGATGCATCCGTCTTATCAATTGCGATACCAGATAAGTTTGTGACACACGGAAGCGTAGACCAGCTCTACAAGGAGCTTTCAATGGACCCTGAGTCTGTTGCAAACCGTGTACTTGAAGAAATTAGGAAATAAGGAAAGATTATGGCAAAAGAAAAAGAGAGGCTGGATGTTCTTCTTGTAAACAGAGGACTTGCGCCTTCAAGAGAAAAGGCCAAGACACTTATAATGGCCGGAGAGGTTTTTGTCAACGGACAAAGAGAGGACAAGCCTGGAACAACCTTTGAGGAAGCCAAGATAACAAGCCTTGAAGTCAGGGGAGATACACTTCCCTACGTGAGCCGAGGCGGGCTCAAGCTTGAGAAGGCAGTCAATAACTTTGGCTTTTCTCTGGAAAATAAGATTTGTATGGATATTGGAGCTTCTACAGGTGGATTTACTGACTGCATGCTTCAGAATGGCGCATCCAAGGTGTATTCGGTGGATGTGGGCCATGGCCAGCTGGACTGGAAGCTTAGAAGCGATGACCGCGTAGTATGCATGGAGAAGACCAATTTCAGATATATGGTAAGAGATGACATTCAGGACGATCTGGACTTTGCTTCCTGCGATGTTTCTTTTATCTCCCTTACGAAGATACTGTTGCCTGCAAGAAGGCTCCTTAGAGACAGGGGCGAGATGGTATGCCTTATAAAACCTCAGTTTGAGGCGGGCAAAGAAAAAGTCGGTAAAAAGGGAGTTGTTCGTGATCCCAAGGTTCATGAGGAAGTTGTCCACAGGATCATTGATTTCGTGAATATAGCCGGTTTTGACGTACTTCATCTTGATTATTCGCCTATCAAGGGGCCAGAGGGTAATATTGAGTATCTGGTCCACATCAGCAAGAACCCTGAGGCTAATGACAGGGTAAAAGAGCTTACTGAGGCAGATGGAGAGAAGACACTTAAAGTTGTGGAGGAGCAGGGCGATGGCTTTTCGCATAGCCCTGAAATGGAAAAGCTCATTGCAGAAACTGTTGCAAGAGCGCATGGGAGCTTAGATAAATAATTATGGATTGCTTTTGCTTAGTTACTAACAAGGACAAGGACAAGAATCTTGAAATGACTATGCACATCAAGGATTACCTTGAGAGTCATGGCAAGAAATGTGTAATAGCAGAGAACATTGATAAAGAGGAATCTGAGAACAAAGTATCAAGAGACTATTTAAGTGTGATACCGGAAGAGGCAGAATGCTGCATAGTCCTGGGCGGAGACGGAACAATGCTGCAGGCAGCAAGAAGCGCAGCTTACCTTGATGTTCCGCTTATTGGTGTAAACCTGGGTACACTTGGATATCTGGCTGATGTAGAGGTTGGAAATGTTGATGATGCGCTGCGTCAGCTCCTTGCAGGTGACTATGATATAGAAGACAGAATGATGCTCTATGGAGTTGTTGATGACAAGCACGACTACGCTCTAAACGATATTATTATTACCAGAGCTGGTGAGTTTTCAATAATCAACTTTGACATATATGTAAATGATATGTTCCTTTGCAATTATCACGCAGATGGAATTGCGATTTCAACTCCTACAGGTTCAACAGGCTATAGCCTGTCAGCGGGAGGGCCTATCGTTGAGCCTTCAGCCAACATGATCCTGATTACTCCTATCTGTCCACATACTATTAATTCAAGGAGTATGGTCCTTTCAGATAAGACCAAGATAACAGTGGTCATGAGAGAGGGCAGAGGTGGAGCTGTGCAGAAGTCAATTGCTTATTTTGACGGGAGCGGAAGGCTGGAACTTCAGACAGGCAGCAGGATTGAGATAGAAAGAGCTAATAAGACAACCAAGATAGTCAAGCTTAACAAGGTAAGCTTTTTGCAGGCTCTTGGTAAGAAATTTGATGCTAAATAATTATGAAATTGCGAGGACAATTAAGTCCTGAGCAATTCGATATATAATGATTTTTGTGATTTATGAGTGGGGTATTTTTGTATGAAAAAAAACAGACATGACAAGATAATTGAGCTTATAGCCAAGTATGAAGTCGAGACTCAGGAGCAGCTGGCAAGCCTTCTTAAGGATGAGGGCTACGATGTTACACAGGCCACTGTTTCAAGAGATATCAGGCAGATGAAGCTCAGCAAGCAGGTAACTGAGGACGGCAGACAGAAATATGTTTATTCAACTGCAGACCCAGAAGCTATGCAGGATAAGTATGTTAGCGTACTAAAGGCAGGTTTTGTTAAGATGGACCTGGCTCAGAATATTCTCGTTATCAAGACAGTTTCAGGAATGGCAATGGCTCTTGCAGCAGCAATTGATGCTATTGAAATGCCGCAGATTGTTGGATGCATAGCGGGAGATGACACTATTATGATAGCTATAAAGACTAACGAGGAAGCCCTGGAAGTAATGGATAAATTCCGTGAAATGCTGGAGTGAGTTAGTTCTTTTTACTATAAATAAGACGGGGTTCTCATTTCGAAAAAGGATGAGGAAATATGTTATACAGTTTACATGTTAAGAATCTTGCTCTAATTAAGGAGCAGGAGATTGAGTTCTCCAAAGGACTTAATATCCTTACTGGAGAAACTGGTGCAGGTAAATCAGTAGTCATTGGCTCTGTGAACCTGGCGCTGGGAGGAAAGGCCGATGCAGGCCTTATAAGAACCGGGGAGGAATATGCTCTTGTAGAGCTTGTCTTTGGGCTTGAGAATGAAGCTCAGAGAAAGCTACTGGAGGCTATGGATATCCAGCCTGATGAGGATGGAACAGTAGTCATACAGAGAAAGCTCATGCAGGGTAGAAGTGTATCTAAGGTTTGCGGGGAAAACGTCACTGCAAGACAGTTAAAAGACATTTCTAATATTCTGATAAATATCCACGGACAAAATGATCATCAGGAGCTCCTTCACAAGAATAAACATCTGGAGATTCTTGATGAATATTGTATGGATGATCTTAAAAATCTTCCGGCCCAGCTTAAAGAAAATCTGCGTGTTCTAGAGGACATCAGAGAAAAACTGGATGAGACTTCCATGGATGAAAATTCCAGGATGAGAGAGCAGGAACTTCTTGAATTTGAGGTTTCTGAGATTTCTGATGCAGAACTCGTTGCCGGCGAAGATGAGCAGCTTGAAACTAGATACCACAAAATGGTAAATAGTCGCAAGATTTCTGAAGCTGCAGGGGTAGCTCTTTCTATGACTGGTTCTGGAGAGTCCGAGGAGAGCGCATCTGACATGATCGGAAGAGCTGTAAGAGAGCTGTCATCTGTTTCTTCCTACGACAGCGAGCTTGAGGATCTTCTAAGCCAGCTTTCGGATGTGGAGAATCTTTTGACAGATTTCAACCACTCTCTGTCTGGCTATATAAGTGACCTTGAGTTTGATGATGAGGAATTTCACACGGTTGAGGACAGACTCAATGTGATCAACCATCTCAAGGACAAGTATGGCGGTAGTATAGAGGCAGTTCTTTTGGAACTATCAAGGAAACAGGAAAGGCTCGATACCTTATCAGATCTTGATGCCCACAGAAATAAGCTACAGGCAGAGCTCAAGGCCCAGGAAGAGAAAGTTCTTTTGCTGTGTAAAAAGATCTCAGATATCAGGAAGAAGGCTTCTAAGGGACTTGAGAAAAAGCTTACGGAAGCGCTTATTGATCTGAATTTCCTGGATGTTCGATTTGAGATTTCTATAAAGAGCGATGAAAATAGCGTTACTTCCAAGGGGTATGATAGTGTAGAGTTCATGATATCTACAAACCCAGGTGAGGATCTTCGTCCTCTTGAAAAGATTGCAAGCGGTGGTGAGCTTTCAAGGATAATGCTGGCGCTCAAGACTGTAGTTGCCGACAAGGATGACATCAGCACGCTTATCTTTGATGAGATTGATGCGGGAATTAGTGGCAAGACTGCCTGGAAGGTTTCCAAAAAGCTGGGAGAGCTTTCGAGGGAGCACCAGATCATTTGTATCACGCATCTTCCGCAGATTGCGGCCATGGCAGATGAGCACTTTATGATCGAGAAGGGCTTGTCAGATGGAAGGACTGTGACTAATATCTACGCCCTTTCTGAAGAGGCTTCCATAGGAGAACTTGCAAGACTCCTTGGAGGTGACAAGATTACTGATGCAGTGGTGCAAAATGCTCAGGAAATGAGAAATGAAGCTCTTGAGAGTAAGAAAAGTTAAGTTTTTGGGGTGTGCTACGAGGATAGTAAAAATGACAATTGATAATGACAATCTAATGAACAGCATAATCGCATCTCTTGGAAGAATCGATACGATTTCTCTTGATGAGATGCCCAACATAGATCTTTATATGGATCAGCTCACGACCTTTATGGATGAGAGGCTTAAAAAGACAACACGTCATCCGGAGACCGACAAGATCCTTACAAAGACTATGATAAATAACTATGCCAAGAATGACCTGCTACCGCCTCCTGTCAGGAAGAAGTATTCAAGAGATCACGTCATTTTGCTTATTTTTATTTACTATCTCAAGAACATCCTGTCCATAAATGACATTCAGACTCTTTTAGGGCCTTTAAATGACAGGTTCCACAGAAGTGATGACGAGCTGAACCTTAGCAGGATCTATCAGAACGCCTATGAACTTCAGAGTGAGGCTCTAGAGCCCGTTATAGAGGACCTTAAAAAGAAATATGCAAGAGCTCTTGAGACCTTCAAGGACGAGAATATCAGCGATGAAGAGAAAAAGAAGATGCAGATGATCTCTTTTATCATTGAGTTGTCCTATGATGTTTACGTTAAAAAGCTTCTTATTGAGAAAATCCTTGATAATGTGACTGAGACCAAGGCAGCAGCCAAGGAGAAGTCTAAGGATAAGGGCAAAGACAAGAAGTGAGAATTACAGAAACAAAGGAATTAAGATATAGATGGGAATTTACGATACACTTAATATGCAGCAGAAAAAGGCTGTGCTTCAGACAGACGGACCAGTCCTTATTCTGGCTGGCGCCGGTTCGGGTAAGACCAGGGTTTTGACCCACAGAGTGGCTTATCTTATAGACGAATGCAATGTTAACCCCTGGAACATCATGGCTATCACCTTTACCAACAAGGCAGCCGGGGAGATGCGTGAAAGGGTAGATAAAATAGTTGGTTTTGGAGCCGAGAGTATCTGGGTTTCAACCTTCCACTCCAGCTGCGTTCGCATTCTTAGAAGATACGCGGACAAGCTTGGCTACGGCAATAATTTTACAATTTATGATACAGATGACTCCAAGACAGTAATGAAGGACATCTGCAAGAAATATCAGCTTGAGACCACAACACTTAAACTTCGTCAGATCATGAGCAGTATTTCCAAGTGCAAGGACAATCTGGTATCTCCAGAGGAATATGCCCTGGCTACGCAGAATGATCATATAAAGGTCAAGATTTCCAAGGCCTACACTGAGTATCAGGCAGCTCTTAAAAAGAACAATGCCATGGACTTTGACGACCTTATTGTCAAGACTGTTGAGCTTTTTAAGAAAAATCCTGATGTTCTTGACTCCTATCAGGAGCGATTCAAGTACATCATGGTTGATGAGTATCAGGACACTAACAATGCCCAGTTTGAGCTTATAAGGCTTCTTGCGGACAAGTACCAGAATCTTTGCGTTGTAGGTGATGATGACCAGAGTATCTATAGATTCAGGGGTGCCAATATCAGGAACATCCTGGACTTTGAGAAGGTTTACAAGAATGCCACTGTCATAAAGCTTGAGCAGAACTACAGATCAACGCAGCAGATCCTGGATGCGGCCAATGCAGTTATCCAGAATAATTTCGGCCGTAAGGATAAAGCTCTTTGGACTGATGAAAAAGATGGCGACAAGGTTCGTTTGCGCCAGTTTGATACAGCCTATGATGAGGCAGAGTTTATTGCTTCTGATATCGGTAAGTTAAAGAGAAATGGCAAGCTATCCTATGATGAGTGCGCAGTACTCTACAGGACCAACGCCCAGTCACGACTTATAGAAGAGCGCTTTGTTCATGAGGGTATCCCTTACGATATCGTAGGTGGTACGAACTTCTATGCAAGACGCGAGATAAAAGATCTTTTGGCTTACCTTAAGACAATTGACAACGGCTCAGATGATGTGGCTGTTAAAAGAATCATCAACGTGCCAAAGCGTGGCATAGGTGCCACAACCCTTGATTATGTCCAGAACTATGCGGATGAGAGAAGAATAAGCTTCTTTGAAGCCCTCTGCGAAGCAGATCAGATCATGGCTGTTTCAAGAAGTGCTAGTAAGCTTCTTGATTTTGTTACAATGATCCGTGCTTTCAGGACCAAGATGAAGACCTATTCTCTGGAAGACCTCCTCAAGGATGTCATTGAAGTTGTGGGATATATGGACTATCTTAAGACCATTGATGATGAGGATGATAGCGGAGATAATGACAGAGCCCAGAACGTGGATGAACTTATTTCAAAGATCGCATCCTACGAGGAAAAGGCAGAAGAAACAGGGGAAGAGGCTTCTCTTTCAAGCTTTTTGGAAGAAGTTGCCCTTATCGCTGATATAGATAAGATTGGCGAAGACAATGAGAAAGTTCTTCTTATGACCCTTCACAGCGCCAAGGGACTTGAGTTTGAACATGTTTACCTTGCAGGAATGGAAGAGGGAGTGTTCCCAAGCCATGTCTTTGACGGAGAAGAGGACCCTGAGGACATTGAGGAGGAGCGAAGACTTGCATACGTAGGTATAACCCGTGCAAAACGCCACCTCACTTTGTCAGCTGCCAGAATGAGGAAGGTTTGGGGTAGAAATGAGTACCACCAGACCAGCAGATTTGTCTACGAGATTCCGGACGAACTTCTTGACAAGTCAGGCCTAAGAGAAAGCAATAAGCCGGCATTTCTTTTTGATGACGGTGACTCAATTGACGAGTACGAGGGAGTCGAGTCAACATATTCAGATGATTCCGCTTATAGCCGTGGCTACAACAAGAGATACAACACCTACTCAGATGAGGTACCAGACAGCGACCTGGGCTATTCGGGAATAAAGCCAGCCTACGCCAAGGGCATCGGAAAGGCCAACGAAACCGCTGCTAAGAGTGGTGGATACGGTGCTAGTAGAACTGGAGCAGGATACGGTACTAGTGTGGATGGTACAGGTTATAGAACAGGAAATGGAAGCTCTGGTGCTGGCGCAAGATCAGGACTGGCTAACACATATAAGCTCAAGGCGTCACCAGTCAACAAACCACCAATTAAGCGCGCCCAACCCAAGGATAAACCATACATCTCAAGCGTTGCCAAAACCCACACCAAGGGAAGCCTTGCAGGCCTGTCCAAGGGAATGCCCACAACTACAGGCAAGCCTGAATACAGCGTCGGCGACAAGGTATCACACATCAAATACGGCGTAGGAGTAGTCACTGGCCTTGAAGAAGGCCCAAGAGACTATAAGGTTACCGTAGAATTTGACGACTGCGGCCAGAAGATCATGTACGCAGCCTTCGCCAAGCTCAAGAAAATCTGAACCGGAAATCCAATACGATTATCGAATTTCTGATGAAATTCAATAATCTATGTTATACTTATTACAGAATTATTTTTTTTATGAGAAAGGGGTTACCATGGAAGTAAAATCTAAGATCGATGAAATTATTGAACTGACAAGAATCAACGAATTACTGGACAAGAGAGAAGCAGCTAATGCCAAGAAGCCTTCCAATGTGATCCTTTGGGTATTGGCTGTACTTGGTGCAGCTTCTGCTGTAGCTATCATCTCATTTTTGGTTTATCGCTATATGACACCAGCATTTGAAGATGATTATTATGATGACGATTTTGATGATTTTGATGACGACTTCGATGATGAGGACTTCATCAAGGAGTGATACGATTTGCCTGGCCCTTTTGAGAAGGAGTAGTGACAATTCGTAGCAACAGAACAGAAATAGAAAAATTGGGGGCCAAGTGTGCCGGATGCTTTGGCGCAGCTTGGCTCTTATACTGTTCCAGAATAGCTATTTCTGTGAAACTGGAAACACTACATTTTTTGCTGAGTGCAGATGTGTAGATGAAATATGCGAAATTCTTTATTTTGAAAGATAGAAAGATTTTTTACCGTGAAAAAGAAAGAGATTATTGAAGGAATTGTAAAAAGGGTTGATTTCCCCAACAAAGGAATCGTGGAAACTGCTGAGGGAAAGGTCGTTGTAAAGGGCGTTCTTCCAGATCAGAAGGTTTCTGTGCAAATTCAGAAGGTTCGCAAGGATAGAGCAGAGGGAAGGCTTGTTGAGGTTTTAGAAGAGCCTACAGATGCTATAGAGAGCCCTTGTATCCACTTTGGCAAGTGTGGCGGCTGTAGTTACCTTACTATGCCTTATGTCAAGGAATTGGGCCTTAAAGAGCAGCAGGTCAGAGCACTTCTTAAACCTGCCATGGACAGACAGTCTGAGCGCGTTAACTGGGAAGGAATCAAGACTAGCCCGGTTAAGTTTGCGTACAGAAATAAAATGGAATTTACCTTTGGTGATGAAGTTATGGGCGGCCCATTGTGCCTTGGAATGCACAAAAAAGGCAGCTTTTACGATATAGTTACAGTTAGCGGCTGTAGAATAGTAGATGATGATTACAGAGCTATTCTTTCAGCAACACTGGATTATTTTTCACCTATGCATGCAAATGGAGAAATCTCTTTTTACCATAGGATGAAACAGACGGGATATCTTCGTCACCTCCTAGTCAGAAAGGCTGTAAGGACAGGAGATATCTTAGTTGACCTTATAACTACAACTCAGGAACAGCATGACCTTACTGGCTTTAAGGACGCTCTTTTATCCCTGACTCTTGATGGCAGGATTACAGGTATTCTCCACACCCAAAATGACTCTCTTGCTGATGCAGTCATAGACGAAGGCACAGAGATTCTATATGGCCAGGATTTCTTTTACGAGCACCTTTTGGGCCTTAAGTTCAGGATTACTCCTTTTTCATTTTTCCAGACAAACAGCTTAAGTGCGGAAGTCCTCTATCAGACTGTTAGAGACTACATCAAGAGCCTCTACGACCAGAAGAAAATCAGTAAAGACGGTGTAATCTACGACCTCTACTCCGGAACTGGTACGATTTCCCAGCTCCTTGCGCCTGTTGCCAACAAGGTTATCGGCGTTGAGATTGTAGAAGAAGCTGTCGAGGCAGCCAAGGAAAATGCCAAGCTCAATCACCTTGATAACTGTGAATTTATCGCAGGCGACGTACTCAAGGTCCTTGATGACATCCAGGACAAGCCTGATATGATCATCCTTGACCCTCCTCGCGATGGCATCAATCCTAAGGCCCTCTCCAAGATCATTGACTACGGCGTTCAGTACATGATCTACGTCTCCTGCAAGCCAACAAGCCTTGCCAGAGACCTTGAAATCCTCCAGGAAAACGGCTACGTCATGAGCAGAGCCGTTGCCGTGGATCAATTCCCCTGGACAAACCATGTTGAGACGGTAGTCCTTTTGACTAGGACCAAAGGGACGACGTCAGAAGGCTAACGCTGTCCATGCGATAGCTGTCTGCGATTGGCAAGTCCGAAAGGACGAAGACAGAGCAGAAACAGCGAACCGCTGAGACGGTCGTTCTGTTAACTAAGACAACCGCATAACCATGCGGGTTTGAAACGGTTTTAGAAGGAAACATGTCGACTAAACAGTTTTCTGATCACAAATTCTAACAAGATATTCTAATAATTGCGGCTGACTAAGCTTTTAGTCTGCCGCAATCTTGAACTTTTGATTCTTAGCAGACGTTTTATTCAAAGCTTGTCTGCTGCAAATCCAATTTTTTTTATATAGAACAGACATATTTATTGGTGTTTGTCTGCTTGATGCCTATATTTGGGAATATCAGCAGGCTAGAACAATTGAATTTGTCTGCTTGAATTTGAGGGTGCTGTATTTAAGCAGACCAAATGTCTTCAAATAGCCTGCCTAAATATGCATTTATGCATTTGTCAGCAGACATTAGGGCGCAGGATAGTCTGCCTAAGGGCAATATTTACAGAAATAAAGCAGACATTGGGGCGAGGGAAAGTCTGCCGAAGTGCAATATATACAGAAATAAAGCAGATACTAGGGCGAGAGATAGTCTGCCGAAGTGCAATATTTCTAGCGAAAAGGCAGACAGTACGCTGATAAACGGCCTGCCAAAGCCGCAAATATATAACGATAGGCAGACAAATAAAGATATACAAATAAAGGCAGACAAATAAAGATATACAAATAAAGGCAGACAAATAAAGACACACAAGTAAAAGCAACATACAAAAGAAAAACTTGTAATAGAAATAACAAATAGAAGGAGAAGTAACAAGTAAATGAATGGTTTAAAAGAATTACTAAAACATGAAGAGGAGAAACTGCAGGCGATAAAACTTGTTGTAGATAATAGGCTTAAGAATATTCCAGATGGTGCATTAAGAATAACATCAACCAGAAAGAGTCAAATACAATACATGCATTGCACTGAGCAGGATAAAAATGGACAATTCATAAAGAAGGAAAACCAAGAACTGGCATTTAAACTAGCTCAAAAGTCGTACGACCAAAAGGTACAAAGGTTAGTAGAAAGACGAATTAAGCAAATCCAGAAGCTCAGTGTTGAATATAACGACAATGAAATCGAGGATATATATGATCAGTTACATCCAGTAAGACAGAAGCTTGTCATTCCAGTAGAGAAGCCTTGGAGACATCGTCTTGCAGAATGGAAAGATATCTCCTACACAGGAAAAGAGTTTTCTGAGAACATTCCAGTAATCTACACTAAGAAAGGGGAACGTGTCCGATCTAAATCCGAAAAGATAATTGCAGATACATTCTATGATTTAGGCATTGAGTACAAATACGAATGCCCATTGAATCTTAAGGGAGTAGGAACTGTCTACCCTGATTTCACTATTCTTAGGAAAAGAGATGGTAAAGAAGTTTACTGGGAACATGATGGTAGAATGGATGACCCGTCATATGCGGAAAAAGCAGTACGGAAGATCAACTCGTATATTGCAAATGGCTATTTTCCGGGGGATAATCTAATAGTATCTTTTGAATCTTCAGGAAATGTGCTTAACGACAGAATTATAAAAAAGATGATTTCTAAATACATTTTTTGAAAGGACTTGATAAATGAAAGTACTTGTAATCCCTGATATACATTTAAAACCATGGATATTTGATAGAGCATCAGAAATCCTTAAGGAAGGCAAGGCCGAAAGAGCTGTTTGCCTTATGGATATACCTGATGACTGGAATATGGAATTCAATGTGATTCAATACCGAGACACCTTCGACAGGGCTATTTCTTTTGCCAAGGATAATCCTGAGACATTATGGTGCTATGGCAATCATGATGTCAGTTATCTCTGGGGCAAACTCGAAACAGGCTATTCACCATACGCTGAAAGAACTGTGATTTCAAAGCTTGATGAGCTAAAGGATTCATTACAGAACAAATCTCAGATTGCATTTATACACAGGATTGATAATGTGCTATTTATGCATGGTGGGCTGACTGCGGAGTATGTCAGCAGATTAAATCCTGAATTACTGGATGCAGATATAGATGAGGTTGTGGAAGCAGTGAATAGTGCATCGGATAAATATCTGTGGAATGATGAATCACCGCTTTGGTACAGACCACAGTATAAAGATGTGGAGGCTTTTAGAAAGGAAACCTATACGCAGGTGATTGGCCATACTCCGGTTAAGGAAATCTACGAGAAGAATGGTTTCATTTCTACAGATGTATTGTCTACATATAGTGATGGAAGGCAGATTGGAGAATCTGCCATGATCATTATTGATACTGAAACCAGGAAATACGAAAAGGTTCCAGTTATGGGGAAACTGGGATATAAAGTTTGTACGGTTACAGTGGGTGAAGAAGATCCAAAGACTTGATAAGTATAGAAAAGAGCTTAAGGTGGTTAATACCATTTTAGAAACAACCACTCATGATAATAGACGTGGCTGTTCGTCAGATAAACAAACAATCTATCTGACGAAAATGGATGGATAAAAATGCTATTGAAAAAATAGTAGCTTTTGTTATACTGAAACTAACAGGAGCTCCCACACCTCTCTTTGAAGTGTCCAATGGGAGCACATTTTTATTTTAGGGGCTATTATGTAACTTAAAAAGTCTAAGACTTATAAGGAGCAGGTTGAAATATTAAGAAATAAGGGACTTAAAATTCAGAACAGTGGCAATGTTATTTCTTTTCTCAATCATGTTAACAATTATAGGTTTTCGGGATATTTTCTTCCGTTTATTTCAAAAACAGACAAAAAATTTCATGATGGTACAAGCTTTGAGCAATTAGAGAATATATACTATTTTGACTCTGAATTAAGAAAGTTGATAATGGGAACTATAGATGAAATAGAGATATACTTAAAATCTCAGATTTCATATTACCATTCTCAGAAGTATGATGCAGAAGGCTATACAGATAGTACAAATTATAATAGCAAACATAACCACAATACCTTTTTACAACGTGTGTCAGCTTGTATAGCTGAAAACCAGCGTAGTTGTCCGCTATTTCTTAACCCCTTCACCGCAAACTATGTAAAAAGGGGTGAACATATCTGGTGCCTTATCCTTCGCAGTATGTTTAAATTATATGCTGTAGTACCGCATGTTGAGACAGTAGTCCTTTTGACTAGGACCGAAGGGACGACGTCAGAAGTCTAACGCTGTCCATGCGATAGCTGTCCACGATTGTCGAGCACAAAGTGCGAAGACAGAGTGGAAACAGCGAACCGCTGAGACCGTCGTGTTGCTTACTAAGACAACCGCATAACCATGCGGGTTTGAGGTGATTTTATAAGGAAACAAATCGACAAAAATCGAAGCAAACATTATGTACTTTTGGCGGACGATGTACATTGGGGAATACCAGTTGTGGGGACGAATATTTGCTGGGAAAGATATACAGGTTTGTTGAGGTTCACAGGGGACAATGAGGTTTTGTTATGGGAACAGGATATTTATTTAAATGTAAGAACTGCAAGAAAAGATACTCGGTTCAGCTGGGGATAGGATTTCTTTTTCCTAAGGTGTATAGAGAAACGCTGGAAAGTATAGATAATGGTAAGTATGGTGAAGAAATGCAGAAGCTTTTCAGAGAAACACCTTATGCTGCAGTGGATGCAGAACGTGAACTGTTTATATGTGATGATTGTGGTAACTGGAAGGTGGATGCAAATCTATCATTGTACGCACCGAATGATATTGAGCTTTTAAAGAGGCGGTCGTATGGCGAAAAAACTGTTGAAGAACTTGGACACGAGCCTTGTGTAATGCGTTTTGATTTGGAAGAAAATTATCATTTGATAAGGGAATATAGTCATATTTGCAGTAAGTGTGGGAATGTTATGAAGAAAAATTCTGACATTATCCCAAGTATGCTACCGTGCCCTAAATGTGGCACAGAAAATGAAGTGGCGAACTTAATGCAGTGGGATTAATGCTTCTTGACTATGGCCTTGATGGATATGCAGAGCAGGTAAAGATGCAATATAGGGAGCATCGCAATACTCCTGATAACTGCAAGTATTGTGGAAAGCATCTTGTAAGAAAGCCTCATTCCGGGAAAAAGCTTTTTTGCTCAGATGAGTGCAGGAGAAGATGGTGGAAAGAGCATCCTGAGGCGGGTAATAAATCTGCTGGCGCTTATTACAATCAAGTCTGCGCCTATTGTGGCCGTTTCTTTTCATCATATGGGAAGAAGGGCCGGAAGTATTGCTGCCACGACTGCTATATCATGGATCGGTTCTGGTCGGATGGTGATAAGGACAGAGTAGTAGCCAAGAATCCTGATAGGAAGACAATAAAGATTGCGCTTTAAATAATACTGCCTGTTAATAAGAATAGATTCATGGAGGGTGTCAATATTAAATTGACACTCTCTTTTTGAATGGCTATAATTGTGTCATAAAAATTTTGGCACAGGAGGTAAATATGATAACCACTTTGGAAGATGCTCTGAAAAGGATCAGTGAACTGGAAGTGGAAAATGCTAATCTGAAAGCTGAGCTTGAGGAATACAGAGGTCGTAAGTTTGCTGGCAGACAGAAACATGATGCAGCTTGGACGCAGTCATATAATGACTTTGCTGTCAAATTTGAAAGTGGCATGACGATCATGGAGATTGTAGCAGAAGGCAAGATAAGCAGGAGAACTGCATATCGTTACAAGGCTTATTATGATGCTTTACGTCAGAGGGAGTTAGAGGATTGCCAATGATATATTTTACAAGTGATTTACATCTGGGGCATAGAGGCATCATAACCATGCAGAACAGACCTTTTGAATCTGTAGAAGATATGAACCGGATACTACTTACAAACTACAATGCAGTTGTCGGTAAGGATGATACTGTCTATATTCTAGGAGATATTTGCCACCATATGAGTGTCGATGAAGCCAACAGTGTTATAGCTAGAATGAAGGGCAAGAAGTATCTGATAAATGGGAATCATGATAAAAAATATGATCCAGTATTATTTGAAGACATAAAAGATTTCATGACGGTTTCACTTAATGGAAGATATTTCGCACTTATGCATTATCCTATGCTGTCATGGCCCAAGAAAAACAGCGGAAGTATTCAGCTACATGGGCACATACACGCGAGAATGGATTATAACGAGCAGAACAGGAACGAAGGTGTGCTCAGGTATGATGTCGGAGTGGATGCAAATAACTTTTATCCTGTGTCGGTGAAACAGATTATTGAGTTCTTTGAAATGCCACGATAATCATGTAGTAATCGTGACAATACGTCTGACAAATTATATAATTTATCTGACGAAAGGCGCTCAAGATGAGAGAAAAATATCAGATTGAAATAGAAAAAAGAATAGAAGATGCTGATTCAGGTTATGCTTTTTCGGCGATAGATTTTGCTGATATTGCAGGGACTGATCCTACTAATAAGGCATTATCCAGACTTGGTGAAGCAGGGACGATCAGAAGAGTCATAAAAGGAATATATGATAAGCCATTGTACAGCAAGCTGTTAGGAGAGTATAGTTCACCAAATATTGAAAAGGTAGCTCAGGCGCTTGCTAGGAAGTATAACTGGACAATTGCTCCTTCAGGAGAAACAGCTCTTAACTTCCTGCATTTATCAACACAGGTACCTGTTAATTATAGCTATGTCAGCGATGGCCCATATCGAAAGTACAAGATTGGAAATTATCTGGTTGAGTTTAAGCATTGCGCCAATAAGGAAATATCCGGCAAAAGTTACATTACGATTATAGTTATTCAAGCAATTAAGAGTATTGGAAAAGATAGAATTCAGCCTAAAGACATAAGTATATTATCAGATTTGCTACCGGAAGAGGAAAAGAAAAAAATACTTCGTGAGGCAATGACTACTACACCGTGGATATATGGAGTTATAAAAGAGGTATGTAAAAAGTGACAACTATTGCTGATTTTTTTATGAAATAAATATAAGGTTAATTGAAATAACAAAGAAAGTGAGATACAATGAAACCAAGAAACAAAGAAATTTGTTTTTGGACTGTTTCGGTTAGGAGGTTCGTAATGATAGCTGAAATGAATAAAAAGATTATAAGCATTTCGTCAAAAAGACAGCTAACTATCCCAGGAGCTTTTTATGCAAAACTTGGGTTTGAAGATAAAGCAGAATGTATCATAAGGGATAATGAGTTGGTTATACGCCCGGCTAGAATTGATTCTAATGGTGAATTTGCAGAAGAGATTCTTTCTGATCTTATAAAGGAAGGATATTCTGGACAAGCTCTACTTAAGGAATTCAAGAATAGACAGGCAAAAGTAAGACCAGCAGTTAAGAAAATGCTTGATGACGCTCATAAGATGGCAACCGGAGAGCTTGAGTCAATGTCATATGATGATGTCTTCGGTGAGGAGGAATGATTAGTGGCAAAACTTATTATTTCTCCTGCAGCAGGTAAATATCTTAAAAAGATTAAGGATAAAAATCTTAAGGGGTTGTTTAAAGATGCAATTGATGAGATTGTTGAAGATCCATCCATAGGAGATGCAAAAGTAGGTGATCTGGAAGGAGTGTCTACCTACGATTTCAGGTATAACAAGACTGATTACAGAGTGGCTTATACAGTGGAATATGTAAATGATGAAACTGTAGTAGTGATTTTGGCAGGAACACACGAGAATTTTTACAAAGAATTAAAGAAGTATTGGAATTAAGAACAAGTATAGACGTGAGTGGAATTATGCAAGTCTACTTGCACAATTGCCTCGAATTCGAGGCAATTAAAGGTGATGAATATAGTAAAAGCAAAGAACATAAGTAATACGAGCAACTATTTCCAAAATGGAAATGGTTCAAAGGTAGTGGTTGTTGCCAAAAATGCAACAGCCGCTTCTTATTGCATTATAGGGGAACATAAATCCCTACGCACTGCATAAATCTTTCATGCAAACGCAGACAGTTTCTGGCTTTAGCACATACTTGGGGTGCGAATACATCCGTATGTACTAAGGGTAATGTAGCAAATACGGTAAATATCAGAAAAATGTATTTACCTAGTATTTTTAACACCCATAATTTCTATGTTCCTCAATGGGGTATACAGTACTAGTCCGTATATGTACATGCAAACATAGATGATTACGCATGTTGAGACGGTCGTTCTGTTAACGAAGACAAGCGCATAACCAAATCGATTTACTTATCTGAGATTATTCTAGTTACCACGGCTGGCCATCTAGCGCCAGCCGCGTTTCTAATTCACGTAGCAAATCAGTTTGCTGCGATCGAATATTTTTCAAGGAATATTTTTCGACTTTATCAGAATGAAAAAGCTTAGTTTACTGTCTAAATCTATGTGTTCTAGTGAGATGGAAAAGAAATATACTGGGAGCATGATGGCAGAATGGATGATCCCAAATATGCAGAAAAAGCTGTAAGAAAGATCAACTCATATATTGCAAATGGCTATTTTCCAGGGGATAATTTAATAGTATCTTTTTAATCTTCAGGAAATGTGCTAAATGATAGGATTATTAAAAGCATGATTTCAAAATATATTAGCTGACTAGTTGGACAAGACGGAATAGGAGACATTGTGTATGATCAAGGCTGTTATATTTGATATGTTTGAAACGCTCGTTTCAATGTTTTCCGGGGGTACATATTTTAGCGAAGACATGGCTACAGATTTAAATATCCCGGTTGATGCTTTCAAAAAAGCATGGCATTCCACAGAGCACGACAGAAGCTGCGGAAACTGTACGATAGAGGAAGGGATAAAGAAGGCTCTTGAAATGTTGGGATGTTACAGCGAGGAATCCGTAAAGCTTCTTTCAGATAAGCGAAAGAAGAACCTGGAAGGGATATTTGAACGAACTCCCGTGGATACTATAGCTCTTTTGCAGGAACTTAAGAGACGCGGCATAAAGATTGGACTTATAAGTAACTGTTATTCTGATGAAGCTGATGCTATTAGAAAAAGCTCTATTTTCCCATACTTAGATGCCGCATTACTTTCATATGAGCAGGGAATATGTAAGCCGGATCATGAAATATATAAGAAAGCAATGGAGGAGCTGGGAATTACAGCTGAGGAATGCCTGTATGTCGGAGATGGCGGTTCAAATGAGCTTTTTGCTGCCAGAGACCTTGGGATGAGATGCCTTCAGGCCCGGTACTTTGCTGATCTGGCTTTTGAGCCACATATTCCATGCTACAAGCTTGATGATTTTGAACATGCATATAAGCTGAGTGATATTTTGGAAGAGAGTGCATTGGGAACTGCAAAATTCTATTACAAGAACAATAACGCACCTAAACCAAACAGACCTAATCATATCGGCTCAACCATTCTGATCTTTCACGGAGAAAAGGTTTTGATGGAATCGCGTACAGATAGCAATCGATGGGCTTTCATAGGCGGAGGATTATTTCTTACAGAAACATTGATTGAATGTGCTATCAGAGAAACAAAGGAAGAAACAGGGATAGAACTGCAAGAACAAGATATTGTGTTCAAAAAACTTTTCGATGATCCTTCAATTATCATAGAATACCCGGACGGAAATATCATCAGAAGCATGATGGCTGTGTACCAGACTGAATTAAAAGAAGCTCCTCTACTACAATGTAGTGAAGAGTCAAAGAAACTAAAGTTCTTCACGCCTGATGAACTAAAAACAATAAATGTTGTGGAGACTCACATACCTATTTTAGAGGAATTCTTTCCAGAAGTAGTTACGAATGTTGATACGGTATGCTTTAGAAAACAATGATTTCATATAAAGAGGTCCATAAATAAATTTTATGAAAAGTCTGTTGACTCTTCCCTTAGGGAATCCCTTAAGGTGGTTTTATAAACAAATAAGGAGGTTCCGAAAATGAAAAAGAAAATGACATCAGGAGAAATGGCTAGGAAAGCGGGAGTATCACAGAAGGCAATACGTCTTTATGATGAAAAAGGGCTACTTAAACCCACCGAATACTCTGAAGGTAACTATCGTCTTTACGATGACGCAGCACTGCAGATACTGGAAAAAATTGTGGCTCTCAAGCAGATAGGTTTTTCCCTCGAAGAAATCAGAGATAATCTAAAGAGTGGTGAAGCCAGTGACATTAAGGGCGCGCTGGAAATACAGCTTCAGAAGATGGAGGAAAAGAAATATCAACTGGAGAAGATCACTGACGCAATTAAAAGAACTTTGGCACGAAAGGAAGAGCTTGACTGGGATGATGTTGCCGAAATCGTACAGTATGTAAGTGCTGACCAGTCTGCTGATGAGCGCCACTGGGATGCACTGAAGCATACAAGCGGAGAACTTGACTGGTATGTGAGAATCTTCAATTCTCTTGATCTTAAAGACGGAAAAAGAGTTCTTGATCTGGGATGCGGATACGCTAAGCTCTGGAGAAACAATTGGACTGACATTCCCAAGGGAACAAAGATTACAGGGTATGACATTCACGGCAGCTGGGCAGATGATTTTGCAAGGTTCATTCCTGAGAACAAAGATAAACTGCCTGAAGGTGCAGACATTAAGCTTGAATTTGCAGATCTTGAGGATGAGAAGACCTGGAATAAGATTGATGAAAATGGCGAATATGACGTAGTTATAGCTCATTACCTTGATTCTGAGATAAAAGATATCGAAGCTATCGTGGCACATGCCAGCAAGGTAGTCGCAGAGGATGGTCTGTTTTCTTTCAACGGTGCTAACGTAGCAAACTGGAACAATCTCTTTAAAGAAGCTATTGAAGCTATAGGAGAAGACTCATCATTCATAGATGAAACAATAGCTGGTCAGACAGAGAAGAGAAATCAGTATATATCCATGATGGAGAAATATTTTGCAAGGGTGGAGTCAGTTCTTTTGCCTAATCTTTGGCATTACACTGAGGCAAAAGAAATCGTGGAGAAGATAAAGGATTACTACAGGAATCATGAGAAAGCTATTGCCGGATATGAGAACAAGCTCCTTGCATATTTTGAAGATAAAATTGAAAAAGACGGTGAGTTTGTGCTTGAGGCAAGAAGCCAGTTCTGGCATTGCTACAAAAAGTGACTGGATTCAAGAAGAGTGTCAACATAACAAAGGAAGATATTGATTATGAGAGCTAATATAGATTTTAAGAATTATACTGACAGTGATTATGAGGCCTTGTGCTCTTTTCTGATTGCATTAAATGAGAACGATGACAGGCATATTAACTGGAACTGGGCAAGGCTGGAATGGATGATTGAACATCCTGAATTTGATAAGAGCTTAAAGAATTCCATTGGCCTTTGGACTGTGGACGACAAAATCGTTGGCGCTGCTATCTACGATATGTATTTTGGCGAGGGCTTTTGTGGAGTACTTCCGGAGTATAAAGATTTATATAAGGCCGTTCTGGAATATGCCTGCAAAGAGCTTAGGGATGATTCCGGCTTCGGACTAGCAATCTGTGATGAGAATACGGACGAATTAGAGATGACAAAGAGTCTTGGATTTACACCTTCGGACCTGGATGAGACCATCATGGAAAGGAGTCTTGATGTTCGCTCACTTGATGCAAAACTCCCGGATGGCCTTAAGTTATTTTGCCCGGATCCTGTTGAAAATGCGTATGATCTGCAATGGCTTTTTTGGCAGGGATTTGATCATAGTGATGATAAAGCAGAATTTGAGAGAGAAGAGGAGATTGTTCCAAGAGTCAGAAAGCATTTTAATAAGGAGTTAGGTGTTGCAGCAGTAAATGAAAAGGGAGAAATGGTGGCCTGTTGTCTGCTCTGGTATATGGCAGGGACTGATTATGTTTATGTTGAGCCTGTCTGTACTATACCGGCATACAGAGGGAAGGGCATTGCAAAAGCCTTGATATTTGAGGCGCTTCGCAGAGCCAAAAACCTTGGAGCAACTAGGGCTTACGTGATTTCCGATATGGAATTCTATGAGAGGCTTGGCTTCAGGAAGAAACATCATTATTCATTTTTCTGGAAAAAGGATGGCAAGTAAGGAGATACATGATAAAAATAGAGACGGAAAGGCTGCTCCTGCATCCGATATCAGATGAGGAAATGCAGAAGATTATAGATGACGAGAAAAATCCGGAAATGCAGAAGGCATATTCAGAGATGCTTCAAGGATGCCTTGATAACCCGGAAGACAGAGTATGGTTTGCTGCCTGGAACATGGAACTTAAGGAACAACCTAATACTATCGTGGGAGACCTCTGCTTCAAAGGAATCACAGATGACGGAATGGTAGAAATAGGCTATGGCCTTAAGGAAGGCTACTGTGGGAATGGATATATGACTGAGGCAGTAAGGGCTTTAACTGAATGGGCCTTGTCTCAAAACAAAGTATCACGAGTCGAGGCAGAAACTGATCCGGACAATCTGCCATCAAAGAGAATACTGGCTAATGTTGGATTTATTCCAAACGGTGAAGTAGGAGAGGAAGGACCAAGATTCGTCTTAGAGAAGAAAAATAACCGTGTGCGGAAAAGAATACCGGAATAAAGGAGAGAAAAACTTAGTATGGCAGGACAGATCACACATATGGAAATTGCCTTCAAACTAATAGACAGGTTGGCAATTTCAGAGAATATAGAGGAGTTCATCCTTGGCTCAGTGGCGCCAGATTCGGTGCACTTTGACGAGGATTACCTGAGTAAGAAAATCCATTCCCATTTATTCGAAAACTGCGGACCATGGGGAGATACGCAGAACTACGATAACTGGATTTTGAATATAAAAGCATTTTGGAACAAATTTGTGGTAAAAGAAAAAGACAACATCAAAAGATCTTTCTACGTCGGAATAGTTGTGCATTGCCTCACAGACTATTGGAATGACCTATCAATCTGGCGCGCTCTGCAAAAAAAGATGATCCCGCCCATGACCATAGACGAATTCAAGGAGGCCTATTACCCCGAATCAACCAGGATAGACAGGTGGCTCTATCAGAACATAGATGACGCCGATGATATCATGCGACTTCTGGAAGACTCAAAGGAAACTGATTTTGAAGACTATCTGAAAGCTGAATGCATTAAGAAGATGAAAAGACATCTCATAGACGTGCAATACAATCTCCCAGATCCTATCGATGTATCTGGCCACAAATACTATAAAGCTGATATGATGCGACAGTTTGTAAGCGAAGTCCCTGATAGAATCATCAATCAGATAAAAGCGTTTGAAAGTGCCTCTCCGGTGCAGATGCAGCTTATAAATGATGACTATCTTGGCCGTATAGAGAAGCTTCGCCATGCATGCAGAGGAATACTTGTAAGGGATGGAAAAGTTCTTTTGTGCCATGAGCCAAAGAGCGGACTTTACATCATCCCTGGTGGCGGTGTCGAAGGCCATGAAAACTACGCTGATTGCTGCGAACGTGAGATGCTGGAGGAGACAGGGTACAAGACAAAGGCCGCTGCAGCATATCTTGATATTGAAGAATTTTTTGATGTTTGGAGACACATCAATCATTACTACATTTGTGAACTCATAGAAGATACCGGAGTTCAGCACCTTACAGAAGCAGAAAAACTTGCTGGATATACAAATGCATGGGTTTCGTTTGAGCAGGCACTGGAGATATTCGGTAAATATGAAGACTACCACGAAACAGATATAGCAATTTATGGCCTATACAGGCGTGAACTTACTGCACTCAAAGAGTATGAGAAATACCTGATCATGACAAAAAAGTAAAAAAAGGCCCTCAGGACATCGCTTCAAGTGCATCAGAGCAGGCAAAAGAGGTACAGAACTCAGTTGAGAATGCAAGCATGTATGCATTTTTGACTTTTGACACCTATATCATAAATATAGAAGATAAACCGTCGAAAATATTACAAATTTGTTAGAATATTCAGAAAGCAGTTTATATAATTGCCATCAATCAGTTAATTCTATTCTGATTGATGGCTTTTTTGATTGCATAAAATGAGATGAATACAGCAAACATGCATGGTTAAGGTAAAAGATTAATCGAATCTGCATAAAAATGCATAACTAAATTACACAAAAAGCGCAGAAAAATATAAGAAAAGCAAACGAATAATTGTAATGTATTATACTAAAACGCGAATGATAATACGATTAAAAGAAGAAAACTATAAACAAAGTATAAAAATTCTATAAAATATTACTTGAAAAATTATTATTTCATATTATCATTAGTTTGATGAAATTTTGTATTGGAGATAGTTTTTTATGATTGAAACAAATGCAATTAGCACTATTGAAGAGGATGACGAGATCGACCTTGCGGAGCTTTTCTTCGTCCTCAGACAGAAAATCTGGATTATTATTTCATGTGGGTTGATTGGTGCAATAATTGCATTATTATACACAATGTTCCTGATCAAGCCATTGTACCAGTCTTCATCCATGATTTATATCTTTTCTAAGACAACTACTGTTACTTCAGCTATAGACCTTCAGATTGGTAAGCAGCTCACAGTAGATTTTGAGATTCTTGGTAAGAGTAGACCAGTTCTGGAGAAGGTTATATCTGATCTTCAGCTTGATACAAGTTATGAATCACTTCTTAAGACAGTTAACGTTGAGAATCCTACAGATTCCAGAATCATCAAGATCACAGTTAAGAATCAGGACCCTCAGCTTGCCTGCGATATAGCAAACAGTCTTGCTGAGAACCTTGCAGCAAGAGTTGCAGAGGTTACAGATACAACTAAGCCATCTTCAGTTGAAAGTGCTGTGCCTGCAGTTAACCCGGTTAGCCCTAGTAAGAAAAAGAATACTATGATGGGCGGAATGGTAGGACTACTTCTTGCTATAGCTGTAATTCTTGTTATGTACTACAGTGATATGTCTATCAGAAGTGAGGACGATGTCAGAAAATACCTTGGACTTGGTACACTTGCTGCTGTTCCATATGAGAAGAGCATTTCAGAAGGACATGAGTCCAGATCATCTAAAAAGAAAAAGGCCAAGAAGAGAAGATGATGAACAGGAAGAAAAAATACTATTTATGTTTAGCATTTATTTCATTCATTGTTATTGCTGGAATTGGCACTTATCTGTTTATTGATAGCAGAAATAGCAGGCAGGAGATGGATGAACTTGCATCCATGGCCTACTCTAGCTTAGAACAGAGCGATGATGCTATGGAGGATTCCTCCGCAGCTTCGTCCTCAGACATAGACCTTAATGATAGTAATACTTTAGCTTCAGAAGCTACATCAGAAGCTACTATAGAGGAAACATCAGAACAAACAAGCAATACATCTAATATCGACATAGTCAGTCTACAGAATGTTAATCCTGATATTTTCGCCTGGATCAATATTCCAGGAACCCTTATAGATTATCCGATAGTGCAGCATCCTACGGATGATACCTATTATCTTAGTCACGGACCAGAGGGAATGAACTCTTCACATGGATGTCCATTCATCGAAAGCTGTGATTCCATTTCTTTACAAGACTTCAACACTGTGGTTTATGGCCACAATATGAATGATGGCTCCATGTTTGCAGGACTTCATAAGTTTGAAGATAAAGATTTTTTAGAGAGCCATAGAGAAATCACCATCAGTACAGCTGATCACGAGATGTCTTATAGGATTTTTGCTGCGGTCATGTACAGTGATACTTATATACCATACTACTATGATGATTCAGTAGAGGCAGATAGATTGGCATTTTTGGATTCACTCAGTACCGATTGCGTTTCATCAAGGAGCATAATCCTTGATGATGAGAAGGTTGGTGCTGATGATCATATAATCACGCTTAGTACCTGCGATAGGAAACTACGTGATAACAGATTTATAGTGGTTGCTGTTTTAAAGAAAATCGATGGAGTGGATGTTTAAGAGCACATGAACAACAAGAAACCCAAGATAATAATTGCTTCATCACTTGTAGTCTTAGCACTCTTTGGAGTAATGGCTGCACAGACCTATTCTAATAATTTAAAAGCGGACAGCGTTAAGAGAGCAAGTAGCGATTCTTCAGAAGATGCTACTGTGGCCGGCGCTAGCAGGCCCTATACCAAGGACAGCTTTGATGGCAGTATTACCTATGATGGTGTGAGGTATGAACCAAACTCACATATTGATACAGCTCTTTTTCTGGGAATTGACAGTAGTGATCAGGAGAGAGAAGGCGTAGGCATTACAGAAGGTGGTAGAAGTGATACCATCATTTTGTTTGTAATAGATAATGACAAAAAGCTAATTACACCCCTTGAGATAAACAGAGACACCATGGTGGATGTAGATATTTACGACAACGATGGTAATTATCTTGCCAAGGGAACAGAGCAGCTCACTATGCAGTATGCCTATGGCAATACACCCCAGAAGGCTAGCAACCTCACAAGGGAGAAGGTTTCCGACATACTAGGCAGAAAACGTATAGGAAGTGTTATCTCACTGACCATGGATGGAATAGAACCAATCGTTGACTCTATCGGAGGTGTAACGTTAAAGCTGGCAAGCGATGAGACAGACCTTGATCCTTCTTATGTAGAAGGCACCACAATTCATCTTGATGGTACAGCAGCCAAGGCTTTTGTTCACAACAGAGACGTTACAGTCAGAGGCAGTAACATTTCCAGAATGTCCAGACAGACCCAGTTCATGCTGGCAATGTTTCAGACAATACAGAGTCAGGGCGGCTCCATAGTAGAAACTATGGAAGATGCCGCAGGGGATTTCCTCTATGAGGATATTGACGCAGATAGCGTTGATCATCTGACTCACTATGATTATTCAGGAGAGGTTTTAAACCTTCCTGGAGAAAACGTGGAGACAGGCATCCACGATGAATTTTACCTTGATGATGATAAGTTAACTCAGCTTATACTTGATCTTTTCTATACCAGATCCTAAGCACAGCTTAACTTTTAATCAAATACAAAAGACAACAAGATTTAACTTACAGGGAGAGGAAGAAGTTATGAGGAAAAATGTTTTAGTAAGCGCTGCACTTGCAGTAGTAATGATGGCCAATGTGTTCTTTACAGTAGACGCACAGGCAGTTAGTAGGACAACAACAACAGAACTTGGAGGAATTGGACGTAGTGCAGAAGAGGCAATTAACGTTGATCCTCAGGTTCTCGGTGCTAGAAGGGATTCAGAGACTCAGGGTGTTAATTTAGGCGATATTACAGATCCTAACGCTCTTGCATCACTTGCTGATCTTACTTTATTTGGAACTCTTATAAGTGAGTATACACATACAGAAGTCAAGGCAAGTGACCTTTCTGTACTTAATTCTATGGATGTAAAGGCTCCTGCTGGGGTAGAGGTTTCTGAGAAGAATCCACTCTATATTTCATTTAGTTTCCCAGCAATTACAGCGGATTCACAGGTTTACATTCTCCACTATGGTAAAGATGGTTGGAAAGTTGTGTCTACAACAGTTGTTGAGGGAAGAGTTGTTGGTGCCTTCACTTCACTTTCTCCTGTAGTTATTGTGGCTAAGAAGAACACATTAAAAGGTGCAGTACTTGGTGCAAATAGGAAGAAGTCTCCTAGAACAGGCGATAACTTCTGGCTTCTGATTATCGCAGGCGCCGGTATTATTGCGGTTTCTGCAATAGGACTTCAGAAAAAATATTTCCATGATTGATTTTGGAAAGCCTGTTATAGGGCTTACAGATATTCACTGTCACATAGTTCCGTTTGTAGATGATGGAGCTGAGGACTACGAGGAAGCTCAGGAACTTATTAGACGAGAATATTCTCAAGGAGTTCGAACTCTAGTAATGACAGTTCACTTGAGAAAGGGAATGTTTGATACACCAACTAGTAAAGCGGTGAAACACTTTGATGAATTAAAGAGATGGCTTGCAGAAACAGATATGAGTGACATGGAAATATTTCTTAGCCGCGAGTATTACTGTGATGAGAGATTCGAAACTTTACTAGAGGGATATGCAAATAACAGTGAAGAAGTGTTTTTTGATGGGGAAAAACTTGTTCCAAGAGATGAGATAAGACCTTTTGGGAAACAAAAATGCATTCTGCTGGAGTTTTCTTCTAGCAGAATGCAGGATAGTGAATTTGAAATATTTATCAAGAAAGCTTCGCAGGCAGGACTAACGCCTATAGTAGCACATGCTGAACGTTGTCCTGCTGTGCAGGATAGACCTACGATTGTTTACAGGATGAAAGAGCAGGGAGCTTTAATTCAGGTAAATTGCGAGTCACTTTTATCCAAGACAGGAACCAAGGAGTTCCAGACAGCACATGGGCTTGTCAAACATAAATTGGCAGATATTGTTTCATCAGATTGTCATAATCTGAAAGAACGTCAGCCTGAAGTAAGAAAAAGTTACTTATTCTTAAAAAAGAAATACGGTATCAGCGTAGCTGATGAGCTTATGAGAGAGAGAGCAGTATCACTAATATATGGTGATGAAGTAGGCAATTGTAAGGAGTTATTTGTAAATGTTAAAAATTAAGCTTGAAAAAAAAGAACTTCCCTTTGCTATGGCAGAGGAAATAAAGAATCTTAGAACAGGAATCAGTTTTAGTGGTGAGAATTTAAAGACACTGCTGTTTACAAGCTGTACTCCAAATGAGGGAAAGAGCACAATTGCTCTTGAAACAGTCAGATCCTTTGCAGAACTTGGCAAGAAAGCTCTTTATATTGATTGCGATCTTAGAAAATCAATCTTTAATAGCAGAGTTGTGGAGGGAAGACCAAAATACGGTCTCACACACTTCCTTACAGGTCAGTGTGATTTAGAAGATATCATCTATAGAAACGAAGATAAGGAAGATGATATTTGCTTTGATCTTATACCTGCTGGTCCTATTAGTAACAGCCCTACAGAACTCATAGCTTCTGATAAATTCAATAATACTTTGCAGGAACTTCGTAATGAATACGACATTGTAATAATTGATACACCTCCTCTTGCTTCTGTTGGAGATGCTGCAATTATGGGAGCTATCGTTGATGGCTCAATTCTTGTAATTGAAGCTGGTAATGTAGATTACAGGCTGGTTCAGAAAGTAAGAGATAAGCTTGCTGTATCAGGGGCAAGAATTCTGGGAGTAGTACTCAACAAAGTTGATAAGTCTAATAAGAGTTATGGATATTATAAGCGTGGTTACGGTTATGGCTACGGATATGGTTATGGTTATGGTGCAAGCGATAGTGGAAAATAAGTTTTCTTGAGATTTTGAAAAGTACGTATGAGAGAAAGTGTGGGAGAATGGTGAAAAAAATTAAGGTTTGTTTTGCAGCATCATCTGGTGGGCATTATGAACAACTTATGATGTTGAAACCACTGATGGATATGTATGATAGTTTCGTAATAACAGAAAAGACTTCTTATGATTCTAGTTGTAAAGATGAGAAAACATACTATTTAAGGCAGGTTAATAGAAAAGAAAAGTTATTTCCACTTATTTTGCTACTTAATGCTATTTCTTCTCTAAAAATTTATTATAAGGAAAAACCGGATATTATTGTATGCACTGGAGTTTTGGCAATGATTCCAATGTGCATGATTATGAAGTTGTTTGGGAAAAAAATAATATATATTGAATCTTTTGCAAAAGTTACATCTGCTACAGAAACTGGAAGGTTAATGTACAAGGTGGCAGACCAGTTTTTTGTTCAGTGGGAGTCTATGAAGGATATTTTTCCTAATGCAAAATATGTTGGCGGTATATATTAATTGTTTGGTTAAGAGGGATGGCAATGATCTTTATTACTCTTGGGTCGCAGAAATTTCAGTTTAATAGGTTGTTAAAGGAAGTAGATAGACTAATAGAAAATGGAGTTATATCAGATTCTGTTTTTGCACAGATAGGGAATAGTGACTATGAACCAAAGAACTATTCTTATAAAAGATTTTTGAATCGAGAAGAATTTGCGCAGAAACAATTGGAGTGTGATGTTGTAATAACTCATGGTGGTACTGGAGCAATTATTGGTGCACTAAAGAAAGGAAAAAAAGTGATAGCTGTTCCTAGGCTGGCAAAGTTTGGGGAACATGTTGATGATCATCAGCTACAACTTTTGCATCAGTTTGATGAAATGCATCTGATAGAGCCATGTTATGATATAGCTGATCTTGCAAATGCATATAAGAGGCTTTTTGTAACGGAATATAGACATTATATTTCTAATACTAGAGCGGTTATAGAAGTAATTGATAAATATATTTCTAGTGATGTAATTGTGAAAGAAAATAGAAATAGAAAAACTGTTAGTAATCTCACACATCTAGTATTTAAGAGATTATGATAAGTGATTCAAATTAAGAATTGTGATAGTCTTTTGGATATTAGTTTTTCAATTTATTTTCTAATATAAAATTTCCACTTAAAAATTTAATAGTATTAGGCAAATGTATTGAATGAAAAATATGATTGATATGAGTAATAATGTGAATAAAATTAAGGTATTAATGGTTGGAAACCATCCTTCAGTTAAGGGAGGAATATCCAGTGTGGTAACTCAGTTGTTGTCGCATGCTTGGGCTAAAGATAATATAGAAATGCGGTTTATTCCTACCTATATAGAAACTAATTTTATATTCAAAATAGCATATTATCTTGTGGCTTATTTCAAAATTCGTGATTATATTCTTAAAAGTCATCCAGATGTTGTACATATTCATATGTCTTATAAAGGCAGTTTTTTTCGTAAATACCAAATTCATAAGCTCTGTAAGAAGCATGATATACCAGATGTTATTCATCTGCATGGATCAGAATTTAAAAAATGGTTTGATAGTTCCTCAAATAAGAAGCAAATAAAAACTTTGCTACGCGAATGTAGTAGGGTAATTGTTTTAGGGGAAAAATGGAATGAAACAATTCTCGATATTGAACCGAAGGCAAAAACATTTGTAATATCCAATACAGTGTCTATTCCTTCAGAAATAACAATGTATAATACTCCATTCAATGTGCTATACATGGGTGTTTTGATTAAACGAAAAGGTGTGTCTGACTTAATTGAAGGGTTAAATTATTTAAAAAACACAAATAGGTTGGAAAAAATTAAAATTATTATTGCAGGAACAGGGGAAGAAGAAGTCGAATTAAAAAGAAAATGTAAGGAATATAATCTTGAAAACTATGTTGAATTTAAAGGGTGGATTTCCGGGCAGCAAAAAGAGGCCCTTTACAAAAACTGTCAGATGCTAGTATTACCGTCATATAATGAAGGCCTTCCAATGTCAATATTAGAAGCGATGAGTTATGGCATGCCTGTGGTATCAACAAATGTAGGAGATATATCTTCGGCTGTTAAAAACGGGGAAAATGGATATTTATTTGATCCCGGAAATGTTAATGAAATGGCAGATGCAATTTACAAAATAGGTAGCGACAACTCATTATTTGACATGTTATCCAGAGCGTCAAGAAAAATGGCACAGGAAAAATTTTCTGATAAAGACTATTTCATGAATATTGCAAATATGTATTTTGATTTAGCAGGAAAATGAAATCACAAAACTAATAAAAATATTGAGTACATACTAACATTGGTTTACAAAAAAATATTATGAAAGAAAGATAAACGATAAGGAGACAGCGGTAAAATATTTTTAAATAATCACCAAAATCCAAAACCTTGATTGTTATGTTTGGCGCTTGTATAAGAGCTGGGATACCAGCAAAGTACAACTATATGAGAACTTTAAATGATGTAGAGGTCAATAAGCTCTTTATTCTTGATGATTTTGGAGAGGAACATCGTGGATGATATTATTTTTTGGGTATCCATATTATGAATATGAATTGGAAGCACTGTTTTTGTTACGCAAGTCATTGCGAATATCCATGTTGAAAAGTGTTATTTTGTAGGTAGTATAAAGGGAATCCTATGTAGCCTTGAATTTTTTCCTTCAGTTAAATATATACACAATTGTCGAGAAAAATTATTGGTGCTCCACAATACTATTTCGGGAAATATTTGTCTGCTTCGGCTAATATAACAATTTTAGTGAGTATGCTGGGAATTGATGTATATAATGAGAATGTTATAAATATGCATAATGATCGTATGAAAAGTCTAATCAAAAGCAGTTTAATAGGTTATAAACAGCCAATCCATTTGCATTATTTGAAAAACGAACATACATATGAAGACAAATATTAAAGATATGATTATTGATTTGAAGAATGAGAATTATAATTTGAATGAAGATGCTGGGAATTATACAGATCATTGGGATGCTGGCATATATTATTCAAAGTATCTATATAAGATATTACAAAACAATGAACCAGAGATTTTTTATAATAGGAGATGCTTTAGGTGGACGCTTTAATATCAGTTATTGTGCCAGTTTATAATGTAGAAAAATATATATTGAATTGTTATGCAAGCATAGCACATCAAACATATGCAAAGCTTGACATTATTCTGGTGGATGATGGATCAACTGATTCTTCAGGGAAACTTTGTGATGAAATTGCAAGCAAGGATCGAAGAGTGCAAGTCCTGCATAAAAAAAATGAAGGCTTGGGGTATGCAAGAAATAGTGGACTGGAATTGGCAAAGGGAAAATATGTTTTGTTTGTCGATTCTGATGACTACATAGAACTAGAAATGGTCCAGAAATTATATGAACGCATTGAACAATATGATGCGGATACAAGTTTTTGTGGATATTCCATGTTTCACAATGAAAGTCAGTTGATAAAAAAAATATCATATTACAATGATGAGATATTCGAAAAAGGAGAGATAATTGATAAAGTACTTCTTGAAATGATTGCAGGATTACCAAATGCACAAGTCGATGCAATTATTCCAATGTCCGTATGGCATGCACTTTATTCTTTAGATATTATCAAGAAATATAATCTTAGCTTTCCATCAGAGAGACAGTACATTTCTGAGGATATTATATTTCATATTTCCTATTTAAAATACGCCAATAGAGTTTCTTTTATAGGAAGTGCTTTATATAACTATAGACTAGCAAATCCTTCCTCTTTGACATATAAATTCAACGAAGGCGAATTTGAAAGACAAAAGATTCTGTATCAAAAGATAAATAATGATTTATCTGCGTTTCTTCCATTATCAAAATATGATTTGCGTACAAAGAGATGTTTTTTAGGAAGAGTTAGATCCTGCATAGAAAAGGCGTTTTCGTATAGTAAAAGGAATACTGATTTTGATTTAAGACAATACATAAAAAAGATTATTAATGATGAATTAGTTTGTCAGATTATTCGAGACTATCCATATTCGAAAAATCCAATAAAGATCAGAATGTTTAATACTTGTATAAGATACAAATTATATGATGGTGCGCTTATTTTAATGGCAATTCGTAAAATGAAGAAAGAAACTAGGTTTTGAGAAGAATGAAGAAGGCTATACTATTTTTAAACTTTTGGAGATTATTGATTCCGATTATTCCATACCTAAAGGATAAAAAACTCCGAGAGGTATGCAAAATTGATTTGGAACGCATTGAATATGCGGTACCTCAACATGATACCTTATTGGGCCTCTGTTATGCTTTGCTTTACAATATGCCTTATAGGGCAGTTTATCAGTATAGGTTAAAAGACCATAAGGCTATAAAGTATCTATGTAACTTTTTCATTTGCAATAAACGTGAAATCGAAATTAGCGGTGATATTATGCCGGGCTTGGCGATTTTTCATGGACAAGGATGTATTATTCATTGTAATTCAGCTGGGAAAAATCTTTCAGTTTGGCAAAATGTGAAAGTTGGAAGGAATCCATCTACTAAAGATAGTAATGGGAGTGATAAGCCGTCTATTGGTGACAATGTTAACATTTACACTGGTTCTATTGTGACGGGAGGTATTACGATTGGAAATAATGTTGACATTGGGGCAGGATCGGTTGTTTTGAAAGATATTCCCGACAATTGTGTTATTGCAGGTAATCCTGCTAAAATAATACGACATAAGCAAGAAGGGGATTAACTGTGGAAATCTTAACAAAAGCGGAGTTAAAAAATATATATAGAACTGAATACAATTTATTTTTTTCTCGGATTGGTAAATATCAGACATTATTGAAAATACTTAAGAAACATCCTGACTATATGACTTGGAAATATATACACCAAATGAGAAAAACATCTTACTATTATGGCAAGCGAAAAAACGGTCCTTTCAATAGTTTTCTTTATATCATGAATTGTCGCAAATTTAATAATTTGGGACGAAAACTTGGAATAGAATCCGGAGAAAATGTTTTTGAAAAAGGGCTTAAAATATTTCATACTCAGGGAATTGTAGTAAATGGAAATGCTCGTGTTGGAAAAAATTGTAGGCTATATGGAAATAACTGTATTGGAAACAATGGGATTACCAATAAATGCCCTATATTAGGTGATAATATTAAAGTGTGCGTCGGAGCAAAAATTATTGGAGATATTGAACTGGCAGAAGGAATTGTTGTAGCTGCAGGAGCGGTTGTAACAAAGTCATGTTATGAAAAAAATGCTATTTTGGCAGGTATTCCTGCGAAAATTATTGGGTATGTAGGTGAGGACAAGATTTTCTTAGATTAACCTATAACAAAAAGGATTGGAGATTACTGTGAAGATACATGGTGGCATTAAAGCTTCATCTAATGGTGCTCGGTGGGTATTAATTACTCTTTATTACAATATGTTCTCTTATGTATTGATATATACATTTGGCTTACCGAGACCTTTGCTTTATATTGGTGATTTATTAACTATATGGACGTTTTTTTATGCAGTAAGAATAAAGCAGAGAGCAACGGTTCCTAAAACGTTTATCTGCTTTTTTCTTTACCTTTTTATCGGACTATTTTCAGGACTCTTAAATTCTGAATCCCCGCTATTATTGCTTTGGGGAATGCGAAACAACTTAAGGTATATCTTATTTTTATATGCATGCTATGTTTTAATTCGTAGAGAAGATTTGGAAAGAATATTTAAACTATTGTGGATTGTGTTTGCGGTATCGGTACCACTATGCACAATCGAGCGCTTCTTCGTGGATTATCCAGCTGGAACAATAGTAGGTGATATGGTTGGTGGGGTATTTTGGAATTACTCTGGGTGTAATCTCCCTCTAAATGTGATATTATGCATCTGTTTGACGCAAGCTACGATTGGATATTATAAAAACAAAGTTTCGATTTTTAAATTTTTAGTCGTGTGTATTTCTGCATTATATATGGCTGCAACAGCAGAACTTAAGGCATTTATACTTGAATTTGCTGTTATTATTATAGTTGCGGCGATCTTCGAAAAAATCAGATGGAATAAGGTTATAGTTTTAGTACTTGGCGCTTTTGCTTTTTCATATATTGTTTCGCTATTTGTATTACTAAATGATAAACCAAGTATGGATTATTATGCTGTTTTTTCTATTAATGGATTTCTTGAATATGCTACGAGAGATACTGGTTATAACGGAACAGGGGATGTTAACAGACTTACAGGTATTACAGCTATATCTAATAGTATATTCGATAATGATTTAGAAAAAATAATGTTAGGGATAGGGATTGGTAATGCAGAATATACAAATTTCTTTGTTTCGGATTTTTATACAATGTATTCGTACTTGAATTATCAATGGTTTCACATGATTTGGACATTTATAGAGGCGGGATTATTAGGTATTATATTTTATTTATCCTTTTTCATATGTACGTTTATAAAAGCATCTAAAATAAAAAAAATAGATATGAATATATCAACAACAAGAATTATGATTTTGATCATGTTATTTCTGTTTGTTTATAATATTTCGTTGCGAGTGGAACCGTCTGGATATTTGCTATACTTGATATTATCAATACCTTATATCTACGTTAAAGAAAGGAAGGAAAAAATATGATTCCTAAAAAAATACATTATTGCTGGTTTGGTAAAGGGCCTTTGCCTGATAAGGATAAAAGATGTATAGAGAGTTGGAAAAAGTTTTGTCCAGATTATGAAGTTATTGAATGGAATGAGGACAACTATGACTTAAATAGAAATGAATATATGCATGCAGCGTATAGAGAAAAAAAATGGGGATTTGTTCCAGATTATGCACGCTTTGACATAATCTATCGTGAAGGTGGGTTTTATTTAGATACTGATGTAGAACTTGTTAATTCTCTAGACGAACTTAGAACGAATCATGGCTATATGGGGTTTGAAGGTAAGATATGGATAAATGGTGGCATAGGTTTTGGTGCTGAAGCTGGCAATAATACAATAAAAGAGCTTAGAGATATGTATAAATCCATTTCCTTTTATAATGCTGATGGCTCTTTAAATTTGAAACCAAGCCCTTATTATATTACGGAATATTTGACTAATATCGGGTTAGTCCGAAATGATTCATTTCAGAGTGTTGGTGAATTAAAAATTTATCCAACAGAGTATTTTGCTGCAAAAGACTATGAATCGGGTATTGTTAACACTACTGAGAAGACAATAAGCATTCATCATTACAATGCTTCCTGGCAAACCAATAAAAAGAAAAGAGTGCAAAAACTTAAAAGAATTATAGGCGTAGATAATTTTAATAAATTGGTGAAGCTGAAAAAAAATCTATTGCGAAAATGAAAGTGAAATTTGGAATGGCTACAAAAATTTGTTTTATTAGTGGGGTAATTGCTAGGGCTGGTGGAACAGAAAGAGTTGGATGTATTATTGCTAATGCTTTAGCTTCTCGTGGTTATGATGTAGAAATCTTAAGTTTTTGGAATCATGGAGAGCCTTTTTATTCTGTGGATAAAAATGTAAAAGTGAATTATCTTTTGGAACCAAAAACAGAAGGAAAACTGTACAGAACATATATATATCCAATCATCAAACTGCATAGATACATCAAAAAGAACCAAATAGATATTGTTATTGATATTGATACAAAATTATCCCAATATACATCTTATGCAATTTGTGGTACAAATTGTAGGCAAATTGCATGGGAACATTTTAATTATTGGACGATGGAAAAACAGGGGGATAGACGTTGGTTTCAAGCAAAGAAGTTAATAAAAAAATATGCTTCAAAACTAGTAGTACTTACTGAACAGGATAGGCTAAAGCACATAAAGGAATACAATTTAGATCCTGAGTTTGTTATTGCTATGCCTAATCCAAGTTTGGCAAATGTAAAATCAGATTATGATTATACGAACAAAACCTTCTTGGCAGTTGGAAGATTGGCATGGGAAAAAAGATTTGACTTACTACTGGATGCATGGAAAATTGCGCAGGAAAAGTGTCTTGGATGGAAACTTATTATTGTTGGAACTGGAGAATTAGAGGATGAATTAAAAGCTCAGACTGATAAAAATAAATTGTCAAACGTAATTTTTGCCGGTCATAGCAATGAGATGGACAAATATTATCGCGAGGCATCTTGCCTGGTGCTTTCATCAGAATATGAAGGCTTTCCAATGGTTATTTTGGAAGCCTTTTCTTTCGGCCTTCCTGCAATAGCTTTTAATTGCAAGACGGGACCCAGTGATTTGATAATAGAGGGGGAAAATGGATATTTGGTTGAGGCTGGAAATGTTGATGAATTAGCTGCGAAAATGGTTACTTTTTCATTAAATAAGAGTATGGCAGATCAAATGTCAAATAGCGCATTACAGAGCATAAAAGAATACAGTCTTGATAGTATAACCTCACGATGGTGTGATGTTATTGATGAAATCATCGAAAAAAGCAGACGATAAAAAATAGACTTCTAGTATATAAAAAATAAGGATATTTATGAAGATACAAAGAACTAAAAATGCAAGTAGAAACGTTTTGTTTGGGTCAATCCAAAAGGTGTACCAGATTATCATGCCTTTTATTATGAGAACACTGATGATCTATTACATGGGAATTGAATATGCAGGACTGAATAATTTGTTTTCCTCTATTCTTCAAGTATTGAACCTTGCAGAGCTTGGAATTGGAGCGGCATTGGTTTGTAGTATGTATGCACCAATTGCAGAAGATGATACAGATAAGATATGCGCGTTGATGAATCTCTATAAAAAGATTTTTCGAATTATAGGGTTAGTGGTTTTGGCATTGGGACTTATCTTAGTTCCTTTTCTTCCAAAACTGATTGCTAGTGATACACCAAATGATTTAAATATTTACTATTTGTACCTTATGTACTTAGGGAATACTGTATTATCTTACTGGCTTTTTGCTTATAAGAATAGTCTTCTTTCTGCTCATCAGCGAACGGATGTAAGTAGTAAGGTGATGATATTAACGAATACTGTACAGTATATACTCCAAATATTTGTATTGATATTTCTGAGAAATTATTATCTTTATTTAGGCAGTTCTATTTTGGCTCAGGTCATGACCAATATAATTACTGCTATAAGAGTTGATAAAATTTATCCGGAGTATCATCCAAGGGGAAAACTTGATAGTCGTACAGTTAACGATATAAAGAAAAAAGTGCAAGGACTAGTCACAAATAAAATAGGTGGTACTATTTTAAGATCCGCAGATTCAATAGTAGTCTCTGCCTTTTTAGGATTATCAATTTTAGCGGTTTATCAAAATTATTATTTTATATTGTCTTCAGTAATTAGTATCTTATCCATTTTATATCAATCTGTTATAGCCGGTATAGGGAATAGTTTGATTGTTGAAAACCAAAAGAAAAACTATTATGATTTTCAGACTATGACCTTTGGTATTTCATTCATAAGTGCTGTGTGTTGTAGTTGCTTTATGGGGCTATTTCAACCATTCATGAAGGTATGGATGGGAGAGGATAGATTACTCAGCTATTCAGTTATTATTTGCTTGGTGGTTTATTTTTATATTTTTGAAATTGATCAGATGATCGGTGCATATAAAGATGCGGCAGGTATCTGGTATGAAGATAGGTTTCGCCCTTTGTTAACGGCATTGTTGAATTTGGGACTAAATATAATATTAGTTAGATATATTGGATTATATGGTGTATTGCTATCTACAGTGATTAGTTTAGTAGTGCTAGGAATTCCGTGGTTGATTCACAACGTGTTTACTTTACTCTTCGATAGTGAGAAGCCTATATCATATGTATTATTACTGGTTAAATATGCTATAGCTGCTATGGTTACAGTAACAGTAACTTTTTATGCGTCTCAAATAGTACCAGACAAAGGTATTATCACCTTTCCAATTAAACTTTTTGTATGTGTTATTTGTTCATCAGCTTTGTTTTGCCTTCTGTTTTGGAGAAATGAGCATTTAAAAAGAATAAGCATAATACTTCAAAGAATTGTTAAAAGGAAAAATCGATAATGACTTGGCTAGTGCTATAGTAATTATTTAAATCTATATTATGTTATATAGACGGAGGTAAATATACATTTGGAGATTACATACCATGCAAAATATTCTTGAAAATAAAAAAATCAGACATAGTATTGATGTTACAACTATCATCCCGTTTTTTAACAGTGGCAAGTTACTGGCCAAACTGCTTGATAGTGTTTTGTCTGGATCTTGTGTGCCATCAGAAATACTTCTTATCGATGATGAATCTACAGATGAATCAACTAATATAGCAAAACAGTATTCTGATAATTATTCTTGTGTTAAATATTATAAGCAGAAGCACGGTGGGGTTTCAGCTGCTAGAAATTTTGGCATTAGAATGGCTACAAAGCCGTGGGTAAGTTTTTTGGATGCAGATGATTACATTGAGCCCGATATGTATGAACTAATTATGAAAGCTATTGCAGATGAAAGCTTTGACGGTTGCCTTTGTGGTTATTTTACTAACGATGGGGAAGCTGTTAGTGCGCATATATATAACAAACAAGAAGAAATCTATTCTTCAGATATGCTTAGAGAAATGTTTACGAATGACGATGTTAGAGGATATCTATTTAATCGGTTGTTTAAGACAGAACATATTAAAGCGTTATCATTTGATAATACAATAGGATATTGTGAAGATTTGCTTTTTCAATCTGAGTTTTTTTCGATGGCTGATCGTAAGTTTGCGTGTGTTGCTAAACCTCTATATCATTATGTGAGTAATAGTTCGTCTGCTACTGCTACAAAGAGATTGATTCGTGACAATCAATTTGTGTATAAGAATGCATATGATAAAATAAGCGAAATCGTTCATGAAGATTACGTTCAACAGAGTTATAATGACCTTCTTCAGGTAAGTATGTATAGATTACTCAGCAGCTATAAAAAAGGAAACAAGACAGAAGAGTTATTAATGCAGATAAGACAATTGCAAAAAGAATTGAAAAGAACTCCTTGTAAAAATATATCGAAACGTAGGATTGCTTTTCAATATTTTCCAATCCTATATAGTTACTTTATGTAGTTTTTTCATAGCTAATAGTTTTGTTTATGTATTGTGGTAATTCTGCATTCATCTATGCTTAGTTCTGAAAAAGCATACATATATTTAATTATTTTTGAAAGGATGGTAAGGAAATATCAAAAATAATGTTATGAACAATAAAAGATTTATTTCAATGTCGTGTATAAAAAAACAATCGCATTGTAGTATGATTTCAGCTGGTTTACTTATGTTAAGTAAGAATAGAGAAATTGTCTATGATTCTGATAATATATCTAGATATACTGGAAATATGGCGGTGGCCGTTATTAATTATAACGGCCACTACATTGCATATGATGTAGAAGATGGATATCAGTATGTAGAAGAAATTCAACGGCTGTTAGAAACAGTTGATTTCTATTTTAAGAGAAGTTTTTCATATCAAAAAATAAAGAATTTGATAAAAAACAAAATGGAATCTGAACAAGGGGCTGTTCCCCATATGTATTAAAAAACAGGAGTTAATAAAGTGAAAAAACATATTACTAATAATATACTAAAGTATTTCTTTTTCATATTGTCTTCAGCTCTTATGGTGCTGTATTTTTCAGCTTCAACAAGTCCCTTGTATCCTAATAATAAAGGATGGGATGCCAGTCTTTTTATGGTTATTGGCAAGGGGTGGCGCGCTGGTCTTATCCCCTATAAAGACCTGTTTGATCAAAAAGGGCCAGGAATATTTTTAGTCAATATGATTGGTTTCCTGCTTACAGGCAATAAATATGGAGTACTTTTTATTCAAATAGTATTCGCAACTGTTTCCACAGTATTCATATATATAACCCTTAGGCGTTCTCTTAATGAAAAATTGTCAGTTTTAGGTGCTAGCCTTGGCATCATAGTATTTTCTTGCAATTATGAGTGTGGAAACCTTGTAGAAGAATATATAAACCCATTTCTAATCATTTGTTTATATTTTATTTCGGGGTGGATGTCTCAAAAGACTAAAAATCGACCAGATCATAATCCATTTCATGCTTTATTCTATGGTGTAACATTTGGGTTATGTGTAATGTCCAGAGCTACAAACTCTATAAGCGTATGCATAGCCATATTCTTTATAATTATATATCTTTGTGCAAATAAAGCTTGGACTAATCTATTGAAAAATGCCATAGCATTTATAATCGGAACGGCATTATCTATCTTGCCATTTATGATCTATTTTTCTATTAAGGATTGTTCCTACGATTTCTGGTATGGTACGATACTATTTAATCTATCATACGCAGCAAAATCCGAAAGTAGTTATATTTCATTTATTAAAGGATATGCTAAACAAATCGGAAGTTATGCGCTGATTGGAACTGGGATAATATGTATACTGAGAAAAAAATACTTTAATGGAATAATGTATATGGCTATAGGAATTGGGACGCAGCTCCTTCTAATGAATATTTTTAGCTATGCGCATTATTCTATGATTACTTTTGGCCTTCTAATTATTGCTGTTTATGAACTGGTAAACGTTATAAACAATACCGATAAAAATAACTTAATAAGAAAAATTAGTATTCTTTTTCTATTAGGTATAGTTTTGATAGCTTCACATAAAACAGGAAAAGAGATTATAAAGATGGCTTTCTCCCATCAGGATTATTCTGCAAATCCATCTGAGGAATTTATGGCTAGGTATAGTGAATTATTAAAATTTTCTTCTCAAATTCCTGAAGCTGAGCGCAACAATGTTGTAGGATATAACCTAAACCCGACGTTTTATCTTGATATGGATATTTCTCCGGTATGTAGATTTTTTGCTTTTCAAGACTGGCAGGCTGAGTTCAGTGATTCATATGTGCGGCAATTGAATGAAGAATTTTTAACAAAAAAGCCCATGTGGATTGTAGTAAGTAGTAACAAGGATACATATATCCAAAGCATTCTTGACTCATATTATGAAGTATATTCAACTGAACCCGAGCTTAATTCACCAGATAACAATCAGTTAACTCTGTACAAACTAGCCAATTAAGTAAAAATTATTCGCTATAGGGGCAAGCACCATAACAGGAATCAAAGTGTTCAAGAGTGATTTTTGGTTGGCTGTGGATTTACTTTTTCAGATGAGGAAGAGTGGTGTTTATATTCCGCAGATAATTAGTGTAAGGAACTATATTGGTAACTAGAACTTTTGAAGCAGATAAATCGAGAAAACATGTGAAAATCGTAATTGTAGAATAAAAGAGCATCCACTCATTTTGGCTTGTAGTTGGCCATTCTGAGTGGATGCTTATGGCTTAACTATTTGATTTCTTGTAGTCCTCGTACTCCTTGAAGAGCTTGGAGAGATAATCTGGATCATCGATGGCTTTTAGAATATCATCTTGACGGCCGTCAGCTTTGAGCTAGGAGAAGAGAGCAGTAGTTTCTTGAACACCATTATCAAAGCTTTCATTTTTTATTATTTACATGTGCCGTTCAAAAGAGTATTCATGTACGCCCACTTCGATGATCTCCTTTCTGTAGTCGGTGAAGAAATCTTTTAGTATATCTTCCTGAATGCACTCATCAATGGATATTTCTATGGCGGTGGCAATAAGTGTTTTCATGATATCCTTGTTGTCAGCCATTAGGTTTAGTGAGATGGCATGGCTTGAATTATATTCTGCTTCCACCTCCTTTATATATTTTCGCACTTTAGTAACGAAAATGGAATAGCCTTTAAGGGCTTTGCAGGCTTCCGTCAGATCTTTGTTATGACCAATATTTATATTCAGGGCGGTAACTATTAGTTCTACCGAGGGTGACTCAACTTTCTTTTTGAACATATCAGAGAGACGGTAAGTTACTTCATCTTTCATCGCTATGGTTCCGTTGTAGAACACATAGAATTTCGGAGTTGGGATTTGTACCAGAGTAGGCCCATAGAGAGTTTCTTGTTTGACTAGATCTTTGAGGTTGGCTGCAAGATAATATAGGTCTCTAAGCGGAATGTTAGGACTTGGTGTTGACTGATGCTCAAAGATATTAAGTTCAAAATCAATGACAAATGACAGATCATTTTTCATTTTGAGGAATGTCTCACCACTTAAGGTAGTAATCATTAGATCATCAGGATTGGTGTAATTAGTTTTGTTTATGGCATTATACAAATCCAGTAGATAGAGTTTGTTGTTGAACAACATCCTGAAAACGGTGTCCTTGTACTTTTTGTTTTCAATTTGCATTTTTAGTTTAGTATCATTTCACTAATATTATTTTCTACAAAAGTTGCAAAGCTGTTGTAGGAATGATTGGCGAACTGCCATGTATGATGGTTCATAAAATAGGATTACTACAGAAATGTAGCTTGTTATCTGAACCAGGGAATATGTTATCAGGGATTTCTTAAGATTTACCGTCTAAATTTCTTAAGGTTTTCTTAAGCACTAGCGAAAAAATAATATGATATAGGGAAGTTATTGTGCATTTTTGACAATTACTTTTTTACATATACTAAATAAAATTTGATTTATACGAGATAGGAAAGGAAACAATTACTATGTGTGGAATAGTAGGTTTTATAGGAAAAAGACAGGCTGCTCCAATATTGATCGATGGACTTAAGAAACTTGAATATAGAGGATATGATTCAGCTGGTATAGCAGTACGAGATGGAAGCAATAAGGCAGAAGTTGTTAAGGCTGTCGGAAGGCTCAAGAATCTCGAGGAGAAGACTGATGATGGTACTAGTGTACATGGATGCTGTGGTATAGGCCATACAAGGTGGGCAACTCATGGTGGACCTTCACAGATAAATGCGCATCCTCATGTATCAGGCAATTGTACAGGATCTGCTTCAGGAACAGTTTTATCTGAGGTTGTTGGTGTACATAACGGTATTATTGAGAACTATCAGGAATTAAAAGAAAAGCTTATTAAGAATGGGTATGAATTCTACAGTGATACAGATACTGAGGTCGCTATTAAGCTTATTGATTACTACTACAAGAAGTATAAGGTTGGCCCTATTGATGCTCTTGCTAAGACTATGGTAAGAGTTCGCGGCTCATATGCTTTGGAAGTTATGTTTGCTGATTATCCAGATGAAATCTATGTAGCTAGAAAAGATAGCCCAATGATCATTGGAGTGACTGAGGGAGAAACATATGTCGCATCAGATGTTCCGGCTATTCTTAATCATACTAAGAACGTTTATTATATAGGCAACAATGAGATGGGAAGGCTCCTTCCTGGTAAGGCTGAGTTCTATGACCTTAATGGTGATCTTATAGAAAAGGAATTAGTGGAGATTAAGTTTTCTGCTGAATCTGCAGAAAGAGGCGGTTTTGAGCACTTCATGATGAAGGAAATTCATGAACAGCCATCTGCAATTCGTAATACTATAGGTTCACTTGTGTCTAATGGAAGACTTGATTTTACTAAGATTGGTATTGAGGAAGAGGTAATCAGCTCTTTTACCGGAATAACAATTGTGGCATGTGGAAGTGCATGGCATGTGGGAATGGCTGCGCAGTATGTTATTGAAGATATTGCTAAGATTCCAGTAAGAGTAGAACTTGCTTCTGAATTTAGATATAGAAATCCGCTTCTTGATGCGAATAATCTTGTAATAGTGATTTCTCAGTCTGGTGAAACAGCCGATACACTTGCTGCTCTTCGAGAAGCAAAGAGCAGAGGAAATAAGACACTTGCTATCGTAAATGTGGTTGGTTCATCTATTGCCAGAGAAGCAGATTATGTTATCTATACAGTGGCTGGGCCAGAGATATCAGTGGCTACAACCAAGGCATATAGCTGTCAGCTAGTAGTTTCTTTCCTTCTTGCTATAGAATTTGCTATTGTAAGAGGACAGATTGATAAAGATACTTATGACAACTATTTATCAGAAATAGGAAGAATTCCTGATTGTATCCAGAAAGTACTAGATGACAAAGAGAGAATTCAGTGGTTTGCAGCAAAGATAGCTAATTCAAAAGATGTTTTCTTTATTGGACGTGGAATTGATTATGCAATAGGTCTTGAGGGCAGTCTTAAACTTAAGGAAATCTCATACATTCATTCTGAGGCTTATGCTGCTGGTGAACTTAAGCACGGCACTATTAGTCTTATTGAGAATGGAACACTTGTTATAGGCGTTCTTTGCCAGGATAAATTATATGAGAAAACCATTTCTAACATGGTTGAGTGTAAGTCTCGTGGGGCGTATCTGATGGCGCTAGCTCCTTATGGAAGATATGATGTAGAGGATATTGCTGATTTTGTAACTTATGTTCCTAAGATGGATGCACACTTTATTGGAGCGCTGGCTGTTGTTCCGCTTCAATTACTTGGATATTACGTTTCTGTAGCAAGAGGACTTGATGTTGATAAGCCAAGAAATCTAGCTAAGAGTGTAACAGTTGAATAAATGAAAAAGTCCCTGCTCGAAAGAGCAGGGATAATATTTGTAAGTATAACAACTTTAGGAATTTGTACCAGAAGTATCGTTGGAACGCTTCCAGGCTTCATATTCAGCAAAAAGCTGTGAGAGGAAGTTGGAATCATCGATTGCAGTTAATACATCTGAGGCTCGGCCATTGGCTTTTAGCCATGAGAATAACTCAGTTGTATCCTTGATTCCTTCTTTTTTACCTTCCTTTATGCCTTCAAGTCTGTTTACTTCTGCAATATCCTTCATATGTTCGGCTTGATCATATTCAAATAAACTATACATGATAATGGTCTTCCTTTCCTTTATCAAGAAGTCACGCAGAATGTTGTGCTCAATGCAATAATCAATAGCCTTTGGAATAGCCTTGTACATAGGCATACTGTTTGCGTATTCGCGGACTTTTGCAACAAAAAGTGAGTATTCTTCAAGCTTCTTGCAGCTATTCATCAGATCGGGGTTCATTCCTTTGTTGATATTATACACCTTTACGATGAGTTCTAGGTCTGGATTTTCAGATTTATTCATGTACAAATCTGATAACTTGTAAGTCATTTTCTCTGGCATTTCTTCTTTGCCATTGTAAAACATGATGAAATGCGGCTCGTAGATGTCCATTTTCGTGCTTCTGTATAGTGAGCTTTGCTCAATGAGCTGTGAGTATAAAGTACTCACATAAAATAGGCACCGTAGAGGCATATTGGGGCACTTAGTGGACTGGTGCTCGTAGATATTCAGATGTGTATCTATGATGAAGGACAGGTCGTTCTTTATACCCATAAATATCGCATTTTCCAAAGTGTTGATGATAAGGTCATCAGGATTATCATAATTAGAGTGGTTAATTGCATTGTACAAGTCTAGTAGTGCTTTTTTGTCATTTTTGAAGAGCAGTCTGAAGATAGTGTCCTTGTACATCCTGTTAATCCATGGCCGCCAAAGTGCCCTAAAAAAGTTTTTGTTTTTACTGATTATCAAATTGCTTGATCCTTTCTATATTTTTTTCTACAATGTTTGCAAGCTGCTGTAGGAAAGTACTGGCGAATTGCCAGATATGATGGCCCGAGTGTCAACAGATATGTTGACTGAAATCTTGAGCCAAAATCTATGCTAACACAAAATTATTAAGATATACCATCGAAATTTCTTAAGATTTTATGTATATCATAATTTAGTTATAAAAACGGGAGGATTATATTTCTATGAAATGTGTAGAATTATACACAAATTCATATCACAAAGAACCTGAGGGAATTTCGTTTTGCCCATATAGGGTATCTCCATTGGGAGCGCATATAGATCATCAGAATGGTAAGATCAATGGATTTGCTATAGATAAGGGAGTATATATTGCATACTCTGCCAAGATGAATGGAGTGGTAGAGGTTCAGTCTGTTAATTTTCCTAAGAGAGCGCAGTTCCATGTTTTGTCAGTTCCTGAGGAAAAAGAGGGTGACTGGGCGGATCATTTGCGTGGAGCAACAAGAGAACTTGGAGAGAAATATCCTCTTAGATATGGGATTTCTGCAGTTATTGAAGGTGAGCTTCCTATTGGAGGGCTTAGTTCTTCTGCTGCTGTAATTATTTCTTTTTTGTCAGCGCTGGCTAAAGTTAATGGTATTACTTTGCAGCCTTGGGAAATGATTTTGATGGCTAAGGCTGCAGAGAATAAGTATGTTGGTGTTAATTGTGGTAAGCTTGACCAGGCCTGTGAGGTTTTGTGCCGCAAAAATGAACTGCTTTATCTTGATTGCCTGGATGATAGCACAGAGCTTATTCCTAAGAATAGTGAGATCAAGCCTTTTAAGATTGCAATCTTTTTTAGTGGCCTTGAGAGGTCTTTAGCCAATAGTGCATATAATTTAAGGCAGGATGAGTGTAAAGCTGCTGCTTACAGTCTTTTGGCGTATGCAGGAATGCCTTATGGGAAGTTTGCAGATGCAAGACTACGAGATGTGCCAAGGGATGTTTTTGACACATATAAAGAGAGATTGCCTGAAGCGTTTAGAAAGAGGGCAGAACACTATTTTTCCGAGATTGAAAGAACTGAGGCGGGCGTACGCGCCTGGCAAAATGGTGACTTGGAGGAGTATGGCAGACTTGTTTTTGCCAGTGGTGAGAGCTCAATTACTAATTACGAGTGCGGCTGTGCGGAATTGATTTCTCTTTATAACATTATGAGAAATACTGATGGTATATATGGTGGAAGGTTTAGCGGAGCAGGCTTTAAAGGCTGTTGTATGGCGCTGATTGATCCACAGAAGGCCGAAGAAATAGAATTTAATGTAGCTAAGCAATATTTGAAGGAATATTCAGGGCTTGAGGGCAAGTATTGTTCATTTATTTGTGATACTGCAGATGGAGTGAAATTATGAAGTGCATTATATTAGCAGCTGGGTATGCTACAAGATTATATCCATTAACTGAAAACTTTCCAAAGCCCCTTTTGGAAATTGGGGGAAAGCCAATTTTGGATCATTTAATTGAAGATGTTGATGATTATATAGATGAATTTATCGTGGTAACAAATCATAAGTTCATTGATATTTTTAATGATTGGGCAGAGAAGTTTGATGGTAAAGTCAAGGTGATTGATGATGGTACTTCAACTAATGAGACGAGGCTAGGAGCTGTTAAGGATATTCAGTTGGTGGTGGAGAAAGCTCTTTTGCATGACGATTATTTAGTTATGGCTGGAGATAATTTGCTTGATTTTTCATTGAAGGGATTTATTGAATTTGCCAAGGAAAAGAAGACTTCATGTGTGATGTGTCACCGCGAGGATAGACTGGAAGCACTTCAAAAAACGGCTGTTATCTCGGTTGATGAGGGAATGATTACTTCGTATGAGGAAAAGCCTCAAGTGCCAAAAGGAAACCTGGCTGTTCCGCCATTTTATATTTATAGAAGTGAGGATATTTCCAGAATAAATGAGGCGTTAGAGGCTGGATGTGGATATGATGCGCCTGGAAGCTTTGCTGCATGGCTTAGTAAGAAATGTAGTATGTATGCATATGTTATGCCAGGAAAGAGGTACGACATAGGTGATATAAAGAGCTATGAAGCTGTGAAAGGAATTTTTGAAAGATGATTTTGTAAGAGTAAATGAAAAGTCCCTGCTCGAGAGAGCAGGGATAATAATTGTGAATATAGTGTATTAGGCATTTGTACTAGAAGTATTGTTGGCACGTTTCCATGCTTCGTATTCAGCAAAAAGCTGGGATAGAAAGTCAGAATCATCGATTGCGGTTAATACATCTGAAGTTCGGCCATTGGATTTTAGCCAAGAGAATAACTCGGTCGTATCCTTTATGCCTTCCTTTTTGCCTTCAAGTTTGCTTACTTCTGCAACATCTTTCATATGTTCGGCTTGATCATATTCAAATAAACTATACATGATAATGGTCTTCCTTTCCTTTATCAAGAAGTCCCGCAGAATGTCGTGCTCAATGCAATAATCAATAGCTTTTGGAATAGCCTTGTACATAGGCATGCTGTTAGCAAATTCGCGGACTTTTGCAACAAAAAGTGAGTATTCTTCAAGCTTCTTGCAGCTTTTCATCAGATCGGTGTTCATTCCTTTGTTGATATTATACACCTTTACGATGAGTTCTAGGTCTGGATTTTCAGATTTATTCAAGTACAAATCTGATAGATTGAACCGATAAAAATGTTATCAAATAGATTAAAAATATACGCATAATAGCTATGCGCTAAGGAGGATAATATTATGAAAATAGCAGTAGCGGGAACTGGATATGTGGGATTGTCACTGGCAGTTCTTTTGTCACAGCACAATGAGGTGACAGCGGTTGATATCCTTGAGGAGAAGGTTGAGAAGTTAAATAACTGGATATCACCTATTCAGGATGAGTATATTGAGAAGTTTTTGAAGGAGCACGAGGAGAGGAAGCTGAATCTAAAGGCTACAACAGATGGCGCGTCAGCTTATGCAGATGCTGATTATGTTATTATCGCAGCGCCTACAAACTATGATCCTGCCAAGAACTTTTTTGACTGTTCAGCGGTTGAGGCGGTAATTGACCTGGTTCTTAAGTCCAGCAAGACTGCTACAATGATCATCAAGTCTACAATTCCTGTAGGCTATACCAAAAAAGTGAGAGAGCAGTTTAAGACAGATAGAATTCTCTTTTCACCAGAGTTCCTTCGTGAGTCCAAGGCTCTTTATGACAATCTTTATCCTAGCAGGATTATTGTTGGATGTGATGATGCAAGCCGCGAGAAGGCAGAAGTTTTTGCTAATCTACTGGTAGAGGGCGCTGAGAAAGAGAACATCGATACACTATTCATGGGATTTACAGAGGCTGAGGCTGTTAAGCTTTTTGCCAATACATATCTTGCCCTTAGAGTCAGCTATTTCAACGAACTTGATACCTATGCAGAGCTTAAGGGTCTTGATACACAGAAGATCATTGAGGGTGTTTGTCTTGATCCTAGAATTGGAACTCATTACAACAATCCTTCATTTGGCTATGGTGGATATTGTCTTCCTAAGGATACCAAGCAGCTTCTTGCAAACTTCCAGGATGTGCCTGAGGACCTGATCAGGGCTATTGTTGAGAGTAACCGTACTCGTAAGGATCATATCGCTAACAGAGTTTTGGAAAAGGCAGGCTATTACACAGAATCTTCCATGTGGAATGCAGAGAAGGAGAGACCTATCACAGTAGGCGTATACAGACTTACTATGAAGTCCAATTCTGATAACTTCAGACAGAGTAGTATTCAGGGTGTTATGAAGAGACTTAAGGCTAAGGGTGCTACTGTAATTATCTATGAGCCAACACTTCCTGATGGAACAACTTTCTTTGGATCACTTGTTGTCAATGACATTGAGAAGTTTAAGAGCGGGTCAGATAGTATTATTGCAAACAGATACGATACAGTACTTGATGATGTAGCCGATAAGGTCTACACAAGAGATATCTTTAAGAGAGATTAATATTGAAATCCCTGCTCTTATGAGCAGGGATTAGTTATATAGCAAGTTATGGCTTAATGCCGTTATCCTCTAATAATTTGCGGAGACGAGCATTTTCATCAGTGAGCTCTTTTATCGTTGCTTCTCTTTTGGCCTGATAGCGGAGAAAATCATCACGTTCTCTGGCAACTTTACGGATGTTCTCGTCAGAGTTTGAGAGATATAGGGATTCAACGGCAGAAGACATACATTCATTATTCTGTGCAACCATTTTTAGTTCCTCCCAGGTATTGGATTTGAAGAGGCGGTTTACGCTTTTGTCTGCAAGTAGTCATTGTTTGTTATGTTCTTTCTTCCAGGTTTCATATTCAGCAAAAAGTTGTGCAAGGTAGTCGGAATCATCGATTGCGGTTAATACATCTGAGGCTCGGCCATTGGCTTTTAGCCAGGAGAACAACTCGGTCGTATCCTTGATGCCATTATTGTGACCAGTATTCACGCCGCTATCAAAGCCGTTATTAAATCCACTATCAAAGCCATTATTAAAGCCATTATTAAAGCCGTTATTATAGCTTTCATCCTGAATCACCTGCATATGACGTTCATAAGAGTATTCTAATACACCCACAGTTATAATCTCCTCTCTGTACTCTTCAAAGAAAGATTTAAGGACGTTTTCCCGAATGCACTCATCAATGGCTAGAGCAATTGCCTTCTTAATGAGATTGTTCATTACGTCTCTTTTGTCTGCTAAAAGTTTAAGTGGAGTAGAGTGTGACAAGTCGTACTCATCTTCCACTAACTGCTTATATTTTCGCACTTTTGAAACAAAAATGGAATAGCCCTTTAAGGTTTTACAAGCCTCCATGAGCCCGGTATTGTGACCGTTGTTAACATTAAGTACTGTAACTACTAGTTCTACAGAAGGATTATCATCTTTCTTGATAAACATGTCTGACAGACGATAGATTACTTTGTCGTTCATTGGTGATGTGCCATTGTAGAATACTATAAATTTTGGCACCGGAATTTTTATCATAGCAGGACTGTAGATTTTTTCCGTTGGAAACTTTTCTTTTAGCGTAGCTGCCAGATAATACAGATTTCTAAGAGGAATGTTTGGACATGGAGTAGACTGGTGCTCAAAGATATTTAGTTCAAGATTGATGATAAATGACAGATCATTTTTGACTTTTAGGAAGGTCTCACCGCTGAGTGTAGTGATTGTCAGATCATCTGGATTAGTGTAGTTGGTGCCGTTTATGGCATTGTATAGTTCTAATAAGTTGAGCTTATTGTTGAAGAGCATTCTAAAGACAGTGTCTTTATACTTTTGATTTTCGATTTGCAATAATTTAAGTTCCTTTCTGTCTTTTTCTACAATGCTTGCAAGCTGCTGTAGGAAAGTACTGGCGAATCGCCAGATATGATGGCCTAAGTGTCAACAGATATGCTGACTGAAATCTTGAGCCGGAATCTATGCTAACACAAAATTCTTAAGATATACCATCGAAATTTCTTAAGATTTTCTTAATGTTGATTTGGGCTAGTGAATAGAGGGTATGTAAAAAAATCCCTGCTCGAAAGAGCAGGGATTGCTATATAGGGCCTTATGGCTTAATACCATTATCCTCTAGAAGTTTACGGAGGCGGGCGTTTTCATCAGTAAGGGTTGCATTTTCATCTGCAAGGGCTGCATTTTCATCAGCAAGAGTTGCATTTTCATCAGTGAGCTCTTTTATCGTGGCTTCTCTTTTAGCCTGATAGCGGAGAAAATCATCACGTTCTCTGGCAATTTTGCGGATGTTCTCATCAGTGTTAGAGAGATATAGTGATTCAACAGCAGAAGACATGCATTCATTATTCTGTGCAACCATTTAAAGTTCCTCCCAGGTTTTGGATTTGAAGGTGCGATTTACGCTTTTGCCTGCAAGTAGTCATTGTTTATTATGCTCTTTCTTCCAGGTTTCATATTCAGCAAAAAGCTGTGAGAGAAAGTCAGAATCATCGATTGCGGTTAATACATCTGATGCTCGGCCATTAGATTTTAGCCAGGAGAATAATTCGGTTGTATCCTTGACTCCATTATTATGACCAGTATTCACGCCGTTATTAAAGCCATTATTAAAGCCATTATTATAGCTTTCATCCTGAACTATCTGCATATGACGTTCATAAGAGTATTCCAATACACCCACAGTTATGATCTCCTCTCTGGACTCTTCAAAGAAAGATTTAAGGACGTTTTCCTGAATACATTCATCAATGGCAAGCGTAACAGCTTGCTTAATGAGATTATTCATCACATCTCTTTTGTCTGCTAAAAGTTTGAGTGGAGTAGAGTGTGACAAGTCGTACTCATCTTCCACTAACTGCTTATATTTTCGCACTTTTGAGACGAAAATGGAATAGCCCTTAAGAGTTTTACAAGCCTTCATGAGCCCGGCGTTGTGACCGTTGTTAACATTAAGCGCAGTAACTACTAGCTCCACAGAAGGATTATCATCTTTTGCGGATGAAACGCTGAAAATCTTCCTTCCGACCAGAGAGTTTGAAGTGAGAGACATCATATTTGATGCTATTGGATTTCTTGTAGGAATTGGATTGGTTGCATTGTGTAGATGGCTAGGAAGTAAGCACAAAAGCAGGGGGTGCCGAGGCCATTTTCAGAAATTGACATGCGAGATACATAATGCTAAAATGCAACTAGAAAATAGTTGCAAAGGATTTGATTATGCCTAAAAAGGAAGAACTACTCAGGAAACTGCTTAGTAAGCCATCTCCTACGAATTTTACAACACGCGAGCTTGATGTGCTAATGAAAAAGTGTGGATGCAAGAAATTTGAAGGGGGAAGAGGCTTAGGCATTGGCTACTATCATGAAGAAACCAAGCGTATAGTGCAGTTTGATGGTCCACATCCTGGTAATGAGTTATATCGTTATCAGATCAAGATGATCATCAAGTTTTTAGGAGAGGTAGGTGAGATATAATGATCAGTTCTTTAATGGAATATGAAGGTTACCACGCAAAGATCGAATTTGATCAGGAAGATCAGATATTTGTTGGCCATGTTCTTGGATTAAATGATTCAATAAACTTTCATGGTCAATCTGTACAGGAACTGACAGTGGAGTTCCATAATTCTGTGAAAAATTATATTGACTATTGTGTTCAGATTGGGAAAGAACCAGAAAGAGAGTTCAAAGGTTCATTTAATGTCAGGATTAAACCTGAACAGCATAAAAAAGTAGCCCTCTATGCTGCAAATGAGGGCATAACAATTAATCAGTTTGTGTCTAGAGCTATTGATGATGAACTGGCTATGCTGGAAGGATAACTAGGCTTTGAGATGAAAAAAGAATCCCTGCTCAAAAGAGCAGGGATTTGTTGTACACTGAGCTAGCCACATATTTTGTGGTAAAATGTCATTGAAATACCGCAAAATATGTGGTTAAATTATGGTGAGGTGATTTGTATGGGTAATAGATATGCTATAGCAAGTGAAATAACAGGGGCTGATATCAAGAGAGTAAGAAATCTTCTTGGGATGACGCAGCGCGAGTTTGCTGCATTTGCAAATTGCGCGGTTCGAACTGTGGAGAATTGGGAGACAAAAGATGGGGCAATAACTGGGCCGATAGTTACTCTTGTAGACATTCTTATGCGAAAGCCAGAACTTGCCAGAAAACTGGAAATACCAGATAACAAGTTAAAGCTTCGTTTAGTATATAGATATGAGAATACAATCTGCACTGTCATTGACGTTGATGAAAGCCAAAGAGAAGTGGAAATACACAACTATGTAGACAAGCCCATGTTTAGGGCTTTTGGCGTTAATACAGAGCCTACATTTGAAGACTACGAGGAGTTTATAGAATCACGCTGCTTTCCAAGGCAGAGGGATAAGATGAAACTTGAGTTAAAGCGTCTTGGAATACCCTTTTATGATCCTATATTGATTATCGAAAAGACTAAGGGGCGTATGGCTGAGGATAATTTCTGGATAGAAATTGAGAGGTGAGAAATTGGTAGAGCTATTTGAAAATGAATTGAATATGCCTGACAGACAATCATCAAAAGGGAATCAGCTCAAGTTCAGCAGAGATAATATATGGTATAAGGCAGATTATCTTGGATATGAAGGGCTTGTTGAGTATACTGTTTCCAAATTGCTTGGATTATCTGACCTTGCCAGGAATGAGTACGTTGATTATGAACTAGATGAGATAGTATATAATGGTCAGAAATTCAATGCTTGTAAAAGCGCCGATTTTACTGATGGGTGGCAGCTTATTACTTTGGAAAGGCTTTTTAAGCAGCAGTTTGGCAGAGGGCTTAATAATATTATTTACTCTATAGATGATCATGAACAAAGGTTGGATGCAATTGTTTCGGAAGTAGAGAGGACAACCGGGATAGCTGACTTTGGAATTTATATGTGCAAGGTATTGGCTGTTGATGCTCTTTTTTTAAATGAAGATCGTCATACGCATAATCTTGCTGTGTTGATGGATGGGAAAGGAAATTATAAGCTGGCTCCAATTTTTGATAATGGAGCAGGATTGTTGTCTGATACTATGATGGAATATCCTTTGAATCAGGATGTTATTGAACTAATAGACAGGGTTAAGCCCAAGACGTTTTGTGATGATTTTGCAGAGCAGCTTAATATTGCTGAGAGTAAATACGGACAGCAAATAAGATTTGATTTCAATTACTCACAAGTTTCAGAAATAGTAATGGGAGCTGAGCAATATGATGAAGGAATAAGGAAAAGAGTCATAGATATAATAATGCAAATGCGTAGGAAATATCAGTATCTTTTTATATCGTAGTCTCTTTGTCGACATAAATTAAAATTATCCCTGCTTGAAAGCGCTTAAAGTGCCAAAAGATTTATTGGCTGAAAACTTGAACCGAGAAATATGTTATCATATAATTCTTAAGAAATACCATCGAAATTTCTTAAGATTTTGTGTGGAATAATAATATGCGTATTTGGCAATGCCGGATTCTTGCGGACATATTCCTACTTTGTCCGCGGAAGGTATGCGTTATGGAGGATAATATTATGAAAATAGCAGTAGCGGGAACTGGATATGTGGGATTGTCACTGGCAGTTCTTTTGTCACAGCACAATGAGGTGACAGCGGTTGATATCCTTGAGGAGAAGGTTGAGAAGTTAAATAACTGGATATCACCTATTCAGGATGAGTATATTGAGAAGTTTTTGAAGGAGCACGAGGAGAGGAAGCTGAATCTTAAGGCTACAACAGATGGCGCGTCAGCTTATGCAGATGCTGATTATGTTATTATCGCAGCGCCTACAAACTATGATCCTGCCAAGAACTTTTTTGACTGTTCAGCGGTTGAGGCGGTAATAGATTTAGTTCTTAAGTCCAGCAAGACTGCAACAATGATCATCAAGTCTACAATTCCTGTAGGTTATACCAAGAAGGTGAGAGAGCAGTTTAAGACAGATAGAATTCTCTTTTCACCAGAGTTTCTGCGTGAGTCCAAGGCTCTTTATGACAATCTTTATCCTAGCAGAATTATCGTTGGATGCGATGACGCAAGCCGCGAGAAGGCAAAAGTTTTTGCTAATCTCCTGGTAGAGGGCGCTGAGAAAGAGAACATCGATACATTATTCATGGGATTTACAGAGGCTGAGGCTGTTAAGCTTTTTGCCAATACATATCTTGCCCTTAGAGTTAGTTATTTCAACGAGCTTGATACATATGCAGAGCTTAAAGGTCTTGATACACAGAAGATCATTGAGGGTGTTTGCCTTGATCCTAGAATTGGAACTCACTACAACAATCCTTCATTTGGCTATGGTGGATATTGTCTTCCTAAGGATACCAAGCAGCTTCTTGCAAACTTCCAGGATGTGCCTGAGGACCTGATCAGGGCTATTGTTGAGAGTAACCGCACTCGTAAGGATCACATTGCAAATATGGTTCTTGAAAAGGCTGGTTATTACACAGAGTCTTCAATGTGGAATGCAGAGAAGGAGAGACCAATCACAGTAGGTGTTTACAGGCTTACTATGAAGTCCAATTCTGATAACTTCAGACAGAGTAGTATTCAGGGCGTTATGAAGAGGCTTAAGGCCAAGGGCGCAACTGTAATTATCTATGAGCCAACACTTCCTGATGGAACAACCTTCTTTGGATCACTTGTTGTTAATGATATTGAGAAGTTCAAGAGCGGGTCAGATAGCATCATTGCTAACAGATATGATTCTGTGCTTGATGATGTACAGGATAAGGTTTATACAAGAGATATCTTTAAGAGAGATTGATAATATGATTTGAGATGAAAAGGAATCCCTGCTCGCAAGAGCAGGGATTTAATGCTTTTATATTACTGTGCGTTATCTTTTTTCCAAGCTTCGTATTCAGCAAAAAGCTGTGAGAGGAAGTCAGAATCATCGATTGCAATTAATACATCTGACGCTCTACCATTGGCTTTTAGCCAAGAGAATAACTCGGTTGTATCTTTGACTCCGTTATCGTGGCCGGTATTTAAACCTTCCTTTATTCCTTCAAGTCTGCTTACTTCTGCAATATCTTTCATATGTTCAGCTTGATCATATTCAAATAAACTATACATGATAATGGTCTTCCTTTCCTTTATCAAGAAGTCACGCAGAATGTCGTGCTCAATGCAATAATCAATAGCCTTTGGAATAGCCTTGTACATAGGCATACTGTTTGCGTATTCGCGGACTTTTGCAACAAAAAGAGAGTATTCTTCAAGCTTCTTGCAGCTTTTCATCAGATCAGTATTCATACCTCTGTTGATATTATACACCTTTACGATGAGTTCTAGGTCGGGATTTTCAGATTTATTCATGTACAAATCTGACAGTTTGTAAGTCATTCTCTCTGGCATTTCCTCTTTGCCATTGTAAAACATGATGAAATGCGGCTCGTAGATGTTCATTTTCGTCCTTCTGTATAGTAAGCTTTGATCAATGAGTTGTGAGTATAAAGTACTCACATAGAATAGGCACCTTAGAGGCATATTGGGGCATTTAGAAGACTGGTGCTCATAAATGTTTAGATGTGTATCTATGATGAAGGACAAGTCGTTCTTTATTCCCATGAATATCGCATTTTCCAAAGTGTTGATAATAAGGTCATCTGGATTATCATAATTAGAGTGGTTAATAGCATTATACAATTCAAGCAGAGCTTCTTTATCATCCTTGAAAAGCAGTCTGAAGATTGTGTCCTTGTACATCCTATTAACCAATGGCCGCCAAAGGGCCCTAAAAAAGTATTTGTTTTTGCTGATTATCAAATTGTTTGATTCCTTTCTATTTTTTCTACGATGCTTGCAAGCTGGTGTAGGAAAGTACTGGCGAAATGCCAGATATGATGGCTCATGAGTCAACAGAGAGGTTGACGGAAAACTTGAGCCGAAATCTATGCTAACACAAAATTCTTAAGATTTACCATCGAAATTTCTTAAGATTTCCTTAATGTTGATTTTTTGATCAGCAGGTTGTCTAATAGTACATAGAAAAAAAGTGATTGTGGGGGAGATTATATGAATGGATATGCTGGATAAGAGAATTAGACAGATTTTACCAATTGTTATGATGCTTATTGTTATTACTGTAGGGACTACGCAGCCACCAAGTGAGACAATTAGTGTTTCGAATGGATTGCAGGATTTGTGCAAGGAATTAATTCCAAATGTCTCGGGGAGATGGGCAACAGATATGCACTGGTTCAGGTCACTTCTTCATTTACCATTGTATTTCATGCTGGGATTTATAGCCGCTTTTCCTTTTTCCAAAGTATGGGTATCTGTTGGAGTATGTAGCATTATTGCACTTGCAGATGAAACGCTGAAAATCTTTCTTCCGACCAGGGAGTTTGAAGTGGGAGATATAATAATTGATGCTATCGGATTTCTTGTAGGAATTGGATTGGTTGCACTATGCAGGTGGATAGGGAGTAAGCGCAAGATTCGTGAATAAGTGATAATATGAGAGAGGGTGACAGGTAACGTGAACACTTCTTCACAGGACCTGTCACTTTTTTCGTTGTTTTTCCCCCTGATAGATGTTAAATTGTTTAATGTGTGTCTCGACTACATATATCAGCTGAAAGGGTACATATTAGACTAAAATGAAATACAGAAGCCTCTTAAATAGATCACTAAAGTATTTGCTCTTTATCATTTTTGCTGTGGCAATGGTGCTGTATTTTTCAGCTTCAACAAGCCCACTATATCCCAATTTTAAAGCTTGGGATTCTAGCTTCTTCCTGGTAATGGGCAGGGAATGGCTTGGAGGTCTTACACCCTATAAAGATTTGTGGGATCAGAAGGGCCCTGCAATTTTCCTGGTAAATCTGTTGGGATTCATGCTCACTGGAAATAAATATGGTGTGTTGATCATCCAGATACTATTTGCCATTGTTTCGGAAAGCTTTATATACAAGCTGCTCAGAAGGACTCTTAATGAGCTATGGTCTGTTTTTGGCGCATGTCTTGGCATCATAGTGTTTTCCTGCAATTATGAGGGTGGAAATCTTTTAGAAGAATATATAAATCCATTTCTCATAATTTGCATGTACTTTATTACAGATTGGATTCATAAGAAGTCAAAAGAAAAGCCGGACCACAACCCACTTTGCGCACTCTTTTACGGAATAACCTTTGGTCTGTGCGTAATGTCCAGGATAACAAACTCTGTAGCTGTGTGCATTGCTGTACTTTTTATAGTAATTTATCTATGTGCAAACAAGGCCTGGGGCAATCTCCTTCGGAATGCAATAGCGTTTATTGGCGGAACAGCACTGGCGATTGTTCCATTTATGATTTATTTTGCTATTAATGATTGTACCTATGATTTCTGGTACGGAACGATATTGTTTAATCTTTCTTATACAGCCGGGGCAAATAGCAGCTTAATTACATTTATTAAGTCAGCTACAAGGCAGATTGGAAGCTATGCTCTGATGGGAACAGGTTTTGTAATCCTTTTCAGGAAAAGATATTATGACGGAATAATGTATATTGCTATGGGAATCGGAACTCAAATTCTGCTTAAGAGTATCTTTAGATATGACCATTATTCTATGATCACTTTTGGCCTTCTAATAGTTTCTGTCTATGAGCTGACATACACTATAGCTGAAAACCGCGACATAGCAAGAAAAATGGGTGTTTTTGCGCTAACTGGTACGCTTCTTATTGCTTCCTATAGAACAGGCAAGGAGATCATCAAGATGGCTGGTAAGTATGAGACCTATTCTGCAAATCCTTCTGAAGAGGCTGTGGCCAAGTACAGGCAGCTAATTGATTTTTCTTCTCAGATTCCAGAGGATGAGCGTGGCAGCGTTGTGGCATATAACGCCAATCCGACAATTTATCTGGATATGGACATTTCTCCTGCGTGCAGGTTCTTTGCCTATCAGGACTGGCAGGCTAAATTTAGTGAGTCATATGTAGAGCTGTTAAATGAGGAATTTAAAACCAAGAAGCCTTTGTGGATTATCGTATATAGTAATAAAGACACATATATTCAGGGGATTCTTAACACTGAATATGAAGTGGTTTCATCTGAACCAGAGTTTAGCTCATTGGAAGATAATACACTGACCCTTTATAGATTAGCCCAGTAACCGTGGCTTTTTGTAACTAAAAAAATTATTTGAAAGTGTAGAAGATAACATGCTATTTTGGATTATTGCAACGCTGTCCGCTTTTTTTGTAAAAGGACTATGCGGCTTTGCAAATACACTGGTTTTGACAAGAATTGAGCAGGAAACGAGAAACTGTGCATTTGGCTTGACAAATATGATATTATGGTTTGTCAGGGATGTTCCTGACAGAATCTGTAAGCAGAAAGAAAAATTAAAGATCTAGTAGATTTAGAAGTAAGAAATAAGTAGTAAGAAGCAAGTAGTAAGAAGTAAGAGGTAACACAATGAAGATTTACGTTGATTTTGATGATTGTTTATGCGAGACAGCAAGAGGTTTTGTAGACATTGCTGCAAGGCTCTTTGGGAAAAATGTTCCCTATGAGCAGGTTAAGTTCTTTAACCTTCAGCAGTCTTTTGAACTTACTGATGAAGAATACGAGCAGCTGATGTTGGAGGGCCATCGCCCAGAGATCCTTTTAGGATATGAGGAGACTCCCGGCGCATCTACAGTCATCAATGAGCTTTTAGATAAGGGGCATGAAGTCATGATCATTACAGGAAGACCCGCAAGTGCCTATGAGCCATCAAGACAGTGGCTCGATGAACATGGCCTTGAGCGTGTAAAGCTCTTTTGCCTGAACAAATATGGAAGAGATGCTTTTATAAAAAATAGCGAGTTCAACATGGAACTTGAGGATTATTACAAGATCAAGTTTGATTATGCCATAGAGGATTCACCAATGGCCTTTAAGTTCTTTGACCATCTGCCTGAGCTCAAGGTTCTGGTATTTGACAGACCTTGGAATCATGAACACGAGCTTCCAGGAGATAATTATACCCGCTGCACTAATTGGAAAGCTATTAGTGAGAAAATTTCCTGAAAGATTTCGTAGTGCCCATTTATAGCAATTTGCCTCACTATTTTTGAATTGTAAAATGAAGTCTTTATAAAGATTTAATTATGTATTATCTAGAATACGTTTATAATTAATCTGATAATTGTTTCGCTTTGACAACCTTAAGGATAAGGAGGCACATAAATGGAAACCAGAGTTCGTAATGGTAAGCTGGTACAAAAGCTGATTTTTGCTGCTGTAGCGGCGATTGTTGGCGTTGCAACTGTTCTGACTGTTATGGGTGGCATCAAGATTTCTGATACCTACATGAAGATGGTTCAGGAAGAGCTGTCTGTAGCTGCCGCACAGCTTGACAGTGAGATGAACAACGTCTGGGACGGGTCCTGGGACTACCGTGATGGGATACTTTACAAAGGTGAAGAAAATGTAATGGAAGAGTACGAAGAGATTATGGATGCCCTAAAGGCTGAGACAGGACTTGAGTACTCTATCATATATGGAAAAGAGCGAGTTATTACTACTATGAAGGACTCCTCTGGCAAGAAAGCCATTGGTCATAACATTTCTGATAGCTTGTATGACACAGTAGTTAATAAGAAACAGTCTTATTTTGCCCAGGCTGCACCAGCTGGTGTTTCTCAGGAATATTATATCTACTACGTTCCTCTTGCCAATGACGACGGAAGCGTAGTGGGAATGGTTTTTGCCGGAAGAGAGTGCAAGACTGTTTCTACAACCATAAGATCTATCATCATCGAGATGATCATAATATCAGTTGTAATTACAATTGGTGTTTCTGCATTAGGCATAATTGTTGCCAACAAATCCTCAGACAAGATGAGACGTATTGCTGACGAACTTGGCCTTCTTTCAAAGGGCGAACTTAAACTCGATATAGATCCCAAGCTTATTGACAGAAACGATGAGATCGGACTTCTTGCTGATGGAGCCAAGACCCTTAGTGACAAGCTTGGTGATGTCATTAGAAATACCATGGATATGTCCAATGAGCTTAAGACTTCAGGTTCAGAGCTTGCAGATTCTGCCAACCAGGCGTCTACAGCATCTAACCAGGTAAGTCAGGCTGTGGATGAAATTTCAAGAGGAGCTGTTACTCAGGCAGATAGCATTGAGACTGCAGCTGGAAATACACAGGATATCGGTAGAGATATAGAGGAAGTTTCAGATAATGTACAGCAGCTAAATGGCTATGCTACAGAGATGAAGAATTCCTGTGAGGCTGCCATGACAGCTCTTAGTAAGCTCATAGACCAGAGCACACTGGTTCAGTCCTCAGTAAGCGATATTGGGCGCACCATCAACTCTACTAACGATTCAGCAAAAGAGATCTCTAAGTTCTCGCAGGCTATCACAGAAATCGCATCTCAGACTAATCTTTTGTCACTTAATGCAAGTATTGAGGCTGCAAGAGCAGGAGATGCTGGAAAGGGCTTTGCTGTAGTTGCTACAGAGATTGGACAGCTTGCAGTTCAGAGTAGCAATAGTGCAGAGGAAATCAAGAAGATTGTAGAACAGCTTCTTGCAGATTCAGAGGCTTCTGTAGAAGTCATGCAGAGACTCAATGAGAGTTTTGAACAACAGTCACAGCAGCTTGATGATACCAAGACCAACATGCAGAGCATGGCTGATAACGTACAGAATGTATCAGGCAGTGCCGACAGCATCGCTGATCATGTTGAAAAACTCAATGTGGCCAAGGATAAACTGGTTGAGATCATTTCAGATCTTTCAGCTATATCAGAGGAAAATGCAGCATCTACAGAGGAAACAAATGCCTCTATGCAGGAACTTAATGCTACCTTCTCAATAATCACTGAGTCAGCAGGTAAGCTCCAGGAGCTGGCTGAGAATATGACTGAGACTATGAGCTACTTCAAACCTTGATGATCATGTAAAATATGATAAAAAAATGGCGTCGCATGTTGCGGCGCCATTTTTAATAATAAGCAAGCAATATATGAAGTGTAAGTGAAAAATGTCTATGTTATCATACTATTTATAGAACTGCGAAAATCTATAGTCTTAGAGCAGTTCCTATATCAGACCAAAATCGGGGAGAATAAAAATGTTAAAAGAGTATGATCTTTCACAAGTACTTCTTGCAGATGATTATTGCCAGAATGCCCTTTACAAGGACGTTGCATATTTAAAGAGCATTGATCCAGACAGGATGCTTGCTGGATTTTATGAAAACGCAGGGCTAAGTCCTAAAAAAATGCGCTATGCTGGCTGGGAGAATATGCTGATCGGGGGCCATACAATGGGCCACTACCTTACAGCGGCTTCTCAGGGCTATGCTAATTCCGGGACTAAACCTGAGGATAAAGAAGCTCTTTTGGACCTTATAAAGAAAATGGTTGATGGCCTTTATGAATGCCAGCAGCACTCACTTGGCAGGCCTGGCTTTGTATTTGGTGCTGCTATTCTTGATATAAGTAATGTAGAGAAACAGTTTGATAACGTAGAAGAGGGTAAAACAAACATCATAACAGAGGCTTGGGTTCCGTGGTACACAATGCACAAGATCCTGGACGGGCTAGTTAATACTTATATTTTTACTGGCTATGAAACTGCCCTTAAGGTAGCAGAGGGAATCGGTGACTGGAGCTACAACAGAGCTTCTTCCTGGTCTGAGGAGACACACAGGACAGTCCTTGGAATAGAATATGGCGGTATGAATGATGCCCTTTATAAACTCTATAAGCTGACTGGTAAAGAGGAGCACCTAAAGGCTGCTCACGCTTTTGATGAGGATGAGCTGTTTAAGAAGATAGCCAGCGGAGATAAAAATGTATTAAATAATCGCCATGCCAACACAACTATCCCTAAATTCCTGGGGGCCCTTAACAGATATATGACTGTTGGTGAAGAGGCTAGTGAATACCTTGAATATGTTAAGGCTTTCTGGGATATGGTAGTAACAAGGCACACCTATGTAACTGGCGGAAACAGTGAGTGGGAGCACTTTGGAGAGGACTTTGTTCTTGACGCAGAGCGCACCAACTGTAATAACGAGACCTGCAATACCTACAACATGCTCAAGATGAGCAGGGACCTGTTCCGCATAACAGGGGACAAGAAGTATGCAGACTACTATGAGAATACCTGGATCAATGCAATTTTGTCTTCTCAGAATCCGGAAGATGGCATGACTATGTACTTCCAGCCTATGTCCACAGGCTATTACAAGGTTTATGGTAAGCCTTTTGATAAGTTCTGGTGCTGTACAGGTACTGGAATGGAGAACTTTACAAAGCTCTCAGACAGCATTTACTTTACAGATGACAAGGAAATCACAGTTAATCTCTACGTTTCCTCAACTCTTACTGATAAGGCAAAAGAGCTGACTCTTATCCAGGAGACTAAGATTCCTATGGAAAACACAGCTCTTTTCACTATTAAATGCGATGGAAAGCGCGATGTAAGCCTTAAGTTTAGAGTTCCTGACTGGGCTGCAGACTATACCTGCAAACTTGCTAGTAGCGGCGAGAGTTTTAAGGCAGGAGAAGATGGCTACATTAAGGTTAGCAGAATCTTTGAAAATGGTGATCAGATAGAAATCTCTTTTGCCATGAAGACAGTTGCAAAGGGCCTTCCAGACTGCGACACTGTATTTGCCTTTAAGTATGGCCCGGTTTTATTATCTGCAAACCTTGGCACAGAAGACATGATAGATGGCACAACTGGCGTTGACGTTACGATTCCTACAAATAAAATCGCTGGCAATGAGTACCTGACCGTGCAGGAAGGCACTATCAAGGACTACATAGATAACATAGACAGTTTTATGGTAAGAGAAGAGGGAAGTCTTAACTTTACTCTTAAGGGAACAGATAGAAATCTTGTATTTGCGCCTCACTACAAAAAGACTAGGGAGCGCTATGGAATCTACTGGTATTTCTTTGATAAAAATACAGCTTCAAATGATGAGGTTGAGAAGAGAAAAGCAGAAGAAGCCCGCAGAGAGAGCATTATAGACACTGTTCAGCCAGGTTATGGCCAGTATGAAAACGACGAGCTCCATGCCATGGAAGATCATGGCTCAGTTGGCAGCACTGCGCAGGGTACAACCAGAAAGGCTACGCCAAATGGAGGCTTTACTTACCACATGAAGGCGGAAGAGGGCAAGGACCTTCTGCTTGAAGTCCACTTCCTTAGAGAAGATAATGGTAAGCCAATCACAATCAAGGTTGGAGATGAGTTTATCTACAACGGCAAGGTTTATTATACAGGTACTTCTGAGGAGTATTTTGTTGAATATCCTGTGTCAAAAGAGATAGTAGCAAAGGCACTTGAACATAGAACTGTAGCTGGAAGTAAGGTCCTTACTATTCCAGTAACCTTCGGCGGCTCCTTTGTAGTTGAATCAGCAAGAGTATTTGGATTTGTATATTTGAGAAGAGTCTGAAAAAAATGGCACCGCGTATAGATTACGCGGTGCCATTTTTAGCCTGTCTTTACTATCATTGAAGATAAGAGCCTTCCTTTTGAAAGACATCTTTTGTAGGCATCAGTACACTTCCTATATCTGGAAAATATCTTTTCAGCCTTCTCCTTGTCCCCATAAACCTTCCAGTAGCCAACGCACTTTACGCCCTTTCTTGAATCCTCCATAAAGCCCTTTACATCAACAGGCGGATACCCAAGAAAAAGACCTATCTCATGAGGAAAAGACTTGTTGTTGTGAATCTGATGTATCAGATGAACAATATCTTTTTCTATGGAATTACAGCTATAGCCGTTTTCAAGCAGAATGCATCTGGCTTCCTTACAGGATAGATCTTCCCTTAATCTGTCAGGCCTGTAAACGTAGAGCAGGACATTCTTTTCCGAAACTCTAAGGGGGACTACCCTGAGACCCTTTTGTGTAAAGCACTTATTTAATTCACACAGCTCTTTTTGTATATCAGTAATAAGACTCCTGTCCACTGTGAAAATATTACCTGTCTTTATTCCTGCTAGAGTAGGTGAGCAGTTCTCAACGATGATGCTATCTGGCATTTTGGATGCGATGCCTCCCCAATGATAGTAGTTTTGATATTAAGCGATTGCCCTTCCAAGTGCCGAGCAGTTCTCAAGGTCATCAGATGATGGCGCGTTGTTGGCAATAACGCTCTCTGTAACGAGAGTTGCGTTGTCAGACTTGCATCTGTCTTCCCAGTCTCTCATCCACTGGCCATCGCCCCAGCCATAAGATCCAAAAAGAACTACCTTCTTGCCTGAAAGAGAACCTTCAACAGCTGTAAACATCGGATCAAACTCTGATTCCTCTAGGACTTCTGCCCCCATGGCAGGACATCCAAATGCGATTGCATCATAACCTGCAACCATGGATGAGTTAAATTCTGATGGTGTGAACATATCTACTGCAGCACCGCTTGCCTCTGCGCCCTTTTTTACAGCTTCAGCCATAGACTGTGTGTTGCCTGTGCCGCTCCAATAAACAATTGCTATTTTACTCATACTTTCCTCCTTTGTTGAATGTGTTAGCATATGCTAACATTATACAGCAGGTTCCATTTCAGTCAATATTTGAAATTGATAAAAGATATCAGTTACATTTATATCTGAATCATAGCAAAAGGGTTACCACATAGTTCTTGGGCTGGGTTATAATTATAGTTACAGAATCAAGAAAATGTTAAAGGTTGTTGAACGCAAAATAATTCAGGATGTGATAATCATGATAATAAAAAATGTCAGGATTTTTAATAAGGATAGTAAGTTTGAAATAGGAGACATAGTCATCGAGAATGATAGGATAACTAAGGTCATTACTGATGAGGATGGCGAAGGCTCTCTTTTTGAAAACGCTACACAAGAGAACGACGAAATAATAGACGGCCAGGGCCTTATGGCTATTCCAGGTTTTGTTGATATTCATTTCCACGGAGCCATGGGGCATGACTTCTGCAACGCCGATTTAGAGGGGCTAAAAGAGATAGCGAGATACGAGCTTTTGCATGGCATTACCAGTATATGTCCTGCTACCATGACATTTCCTGAGGATATGCTTAAAGAGATCATGAGCACTGTAAGAGATTTTGTCATCGAAGGGAATGCGTATAAACATGACAGATCTGATGAAACTGATGATATAGACGAAAAATCCCTCAATGGGGAAAATGGATATACATCAAAATCTATGTCCACATTGGTAGGCGTCAATATGGAGGGCCCTTTTATCAGCGAGAAAAAGATTGGCGCCCAGAATCCCCAATATGTGCAAAAGCCGGATGTAGGTATGTTCGAGAGACTTTATGAGGCTTCAGGAAGACTCATAAAGCTTGTGGATATTGCTCCAGAAACGGAAGGCGCTATGGAGTTTATTGAAAAATGTAAAGACAAAGTCAATATTTCAATAGCTCATACCGACTGTGATTTTGAGACAGCAGATATGGCTTTTAAGGCAGGGGCAAGGCACGTTACTCACCTGTATAATGCCATGAACCCAATCCACCACAGAAAGCCAGGCCCCATTATAGCAGCTTTGGAAAACAGGGCAGAGGTTGAACTTATTGCCGATGGAATTCACGTGGATTCAGCAATGGTGCGCTTTACCTTTAGCTCTTTTGGCAAGGACAAAGTCATACTAATATCCGACAGCATGGAGGCAACGGGGCTGCCAGATGGAGAGTACCAGCTAGGTGGACAGCCTGTCATCAAGAATGGCAAGCTTGCAACCCTAAAGGATAAGGGAGACACCGTTGCGGGTTCTGTTACAAACCTCTTTGACTGCATGAAGACTGCGGTCTTCGACATGGGTGTGGAGCTTGAAAGAGTCATACTCTCTGCGACACTTAACCCTGCAAAGTCTATTGGAATTGATGGAGATGTGGGCTCTATTGAGGAAGGAAAAGTTGCCAATATTCTGCTTGTTGACGATAATCTGAACCTGAAATATGTTATAAATCAAGGACATATTGTTGAGTGATTGTTACTGCTTAGACAGAAATGCGTACTGTTCTACATATTTCGAGAAAAGATTTACAAACAAGAAAATTCATCGAAAATCTCGAAACCCTCTTGCAGACCGGCATTTATTGTTGTATAAAGAATAAGGAAAAATTGAACAGACGGGAGCTTGTATTACAGGCTGAGAGGAAGGTGTGACCTTCGACCGAGAACCTGATTTGGATAATGCCAACGTAGGGACGCCTGATAATAGGAGAGCTTATGCGGATGTAGCCATTTTAGGTTGCATCCGCTTTTTTTCTTTCATTATAAAAAAGCCCTGCAATTCTAATCCTAAGCTCCTCGTCTGAGAAAAGGGGACAGTATGAAAAAACGTAGTAACTTATTGAAAATGGTAACTTTAGCAATGTTTGTTGCGATGGGGGTTGTGATTTCTCCAATCCTGAGGGTTGAAGGTATGTGCCCGATGGCACATCTTATCAACATCACCTGCGCAGTATTTATGGGGCCTGGTTACGCCTTCTTGTGTGCACTTCTGATCGGCATTATCAGAATGGCCTTTATGGGAATCCCGCCTCTTGCCCTTACTGGCGCAGTCTTTGGTGCCGCTTTATCTGGCATTTTCTACAAATTATCAAAAGGCAAGATCATTGCTGCTGTTCTTGGGGAAATCATCGGAACCGGCATTATTGGCGCCATCGTATCCTACCCTGTTATGACCTATCTCTGGGGAAGAGAAGAACTGACACTGTTTTTCTACGTGCCATCATTTATCATGGGAACCCTTATCGGTGGCAGTATTGCGCTTGTGCTTCTCCTGCACCTTAAGGCAACAGGCGTTCTTACCAAAATCCAGAACAGCTTAAGAGACGAAGATAGAAAGGAAAAGGCTGCCTAAATGTCTGATCTTATCCACTGCATCACAAACCCAATAGCCATGAACCTTAGTGCCAACGTTGTCTTGGCTCTTGGCGCCAAGCCAATCATGGCAGAACACCCAGACGAGGTAAAAGAAATCACGGAAACTGCTTCAGCACTTCTTTTAAACCTAGGTAACATAAGCACCACCAGAATGGAGGCTATGAAAATCTCCTTGTCTGCAGCTTTGAAAAAAGATATCCCGGTTGTCATCGATGCAGTGGGAGTTTCCTGCTCTGGGCTTAGAAGGAGGTTTTTCTTTGAACTTAATTCCTTCATTGATGCTTGTAGAAAAATGAGTTTAGAACAAGACACAGAAGGAGAAGATCTAAAACTCCTGATCAAAGGAAACTATTCAGAGATAAAGTCTCTCTTTGATGAAACATACAGGGGCAAGGGCGTTGATGCTCAGGAGAATATAGATTTTTCTTCTGTCACAGAAATAAGCATGAAACTCTCGGAACAGTTAAATGCGGCTATCCTAGCTACTGGCAAGAGAGATGTTATGTCTTTTGCCGGAAAAGTTCTCATAAATGATAGTGGCCATCCTATGATGAGCCTTGTTACAGGCACAGGCTGCGCACTTGGCGCTTCCTGCGCCCGTTTCCTTGCAAAAGAGCAGAGCCTTCATGCGGTTGCCAAATCATGCAGCCTCTTTGGAATTGCCGGCGAAAAGGCCTATGAAAAGGTTTTGGAAAAAGAAAAAAGAGTCGGCACTGGTAGCTTTCAGGCAGCTTTTTTGGACGAGCTTTTCTTTCTATATGAGGATTCGCAAAAAGCTGAAAACTTGCAGGTGTGCAGACGATGAGACAATTCAGCTAGCATAATCTGATAGCCGTAGAAGATATAGATTAAGGTGATTACAATGAAGAATTTTGATAGAAAGATGATGAAACTCTACCTTGTGACAGACAGTACAGGGCTCTCAGAAGAAGTTTTTTTAGAGAAAGTAAGGGATGCCCTTGAGGGTGGAGTGACACTCATACAGCTAAGAGAAAAGAATAAGACCACAAGAGAGTACATGGAGCTTGCCACAAGGGTTCATGATATTACAAAAGAATTCGGCGTGCCTCTTATAATTGATGATCGAATTGATGTTGCCATGGCCATTGGAGCAGAAGGTGTGCACCTTGGCCAGAGCGATATGCCAATTGACATAGCAAGGAAAATTGTGGGAGATGACATGATAATTGGTGCTACCACAAAGACTGTTCCCCAGGCTCTTGAGGCATATAAAAACGGGGCAGATTATCTTGGAGTTGGCGCTATTTACCCCACAACCACCAAGGTTAAGACAGTGCTTACATCAGTAGATACGTTAAAAGATATCTGCGCAGCAGTTCCAATCCCTGCAAATGCCATAGGTGGCCTTAATAAGGATAACCTTGAGATACTTAAAGGCGCTCCAATAGCTGGAATTTGCGTCGTGTCAGCAATCATGAAGGCAGAGAATTCTGGGAAAGCAGCAAGGGAACTTCTTGCAGCTAGTACAGCACTAGATATTGCTGGAAGGTAAGGAAAAGATCATGAAACAAAAAACAGTGCTAACCATTGCAGGGAGCGATCCTTCGGGAGGAGCCGGAATTCAGGCTGACCTTAAGACCATGGAAGCCTTTGATGTATATGGTATGAGTGTTATCACGGCACTCACAGCTCAGAACACGCTGGGGGTGTCGGCGGTGATGAATGTTGAAACTGCATTTGTTGAAAAACAGCTTGAAGCAGTTTTATCAGACATACAACCAGATGCAGTAAAAATCGGCATGCTTCCTAATAGAAAAATTATGGAAGTTGTCTGCAAAACAGTTGATAAATACAAGATAAAAAATGTAGTGCTGGATCCAGTACTTAGTTCCACCTCAGGGACAGAGCTATCCAGAAATAGCGATCTGGAATACATGATAAAAGAGTTATTTAAAAGATGCACTCTTATAACGCCCAATATTCCTGAGGTAGAGAAAATAATAAAGAGCATATCCGCTATTTGTCAGGACCAGAGCTTTAAGAATATGTATATTTCATCTGGGGAAGATATGGAGTTAGCCGCCCGCATTATATCAGATTTCTGCGGCTACAGCGTTCTTATTAAGGGCGGACATAGCTCTTTTGCCGGAGATGATAGTTCAGATGATCTTCTCTATATAATGCCGGGTAGCCGGCGCATTTGGCTGTCTGGAAAAAGGATAGATAACAGCAATACCCATGGAACAGGCTGCACCTTATCAAGTGCCATTGCCTGTGGCCTTGCCAAGGGAATGACATTAGAAAAAGCTATGAGTCTTGCGAAAGACTATATAACAGAATGCATATCCATGGGGCTTGATTTGGGACATGGAAGAGGACCACTTTATCACTAATACATTTTAAAACCTATGAAAAAGGAAGGAAAATTATGGGAAATTATTCAACACAGATGGAAGCTGCAAGGAAAGGAATCATCACCAAAGAGATGGAGAAGGTTGCCAGGGATGAGTACCGCACTCCAGAGGAAATCAGAGATCTTGTGGCTAAGGGGCAGGTTGCAATCTGTGCCAACAAAAATCACAAGTGTTTGGAAGCAAAGGGCGTAGGTTCAATGCTCAGGACCAAGATAAATGTAAACCTTGGTGTATCAAGGGATTGCAAGGATTACAATATCGAGATGGAAAAGGTAATGGCAGCTGTAAATATGGGAGCTGACGCAATCATGGATCTTTCATCTCATGGAAATACACAGCCCTTTAGAAAAAAACTTGTTGAGGAGTGCCCTGTAATGTTGGGTACAGTTCCGGTTTATGACAGTGTTATTCATTACCAGAGGGATTTATCTGAGCTTACAGCCAAGGATTTTATAGATGTTATTAGACTTCATGCTCAGGACGGAGTTGATTTTGTAACTCTTCACTGCGGAATTACCAGAAAGACAATTGACCAGATCAAAAAGCACAAGAGAAAAATGAACATCGTATCTCGCGGAGGATCCCTTGTTTTTGCCTGGATGAGCATGACAGGGCAGGAAAATCCATTTTATGAGTACTATGATGAAATACTTGATATTTGCAGAGAGTACGATGTGACAATATCTCTTGGAGATGCCTGCAGACCTGGTTGCCTTGCTGATGCCAGTGATGTATGCCAGATAGAAGAGCTTGTAAGACTAGGCGAGCTTACAAAGAGAGCCTGGGAGAAGGATGTTCAGGTTATGGTTGAGGGCCCAGGCCACATGCCAATGGATCAGATTGAAGCAAATATGAAATTGCAGCAGACAATCTGCATGGGAGCGCCATTCTATGTATTGGGACCTCTTGTGACAGACATTGCTCCGGGCTATGACCACATTACATCTGCAATTGGAGGCGCCATTGCAGGAGCAGCAGGAGCAGCTTTTCTGTGTTATGTTACACCAGCTGAGCACCTGGCTCTTCCTAATGTTGACGATGTTAAGCAGGGAATAATTGCTTCCAAGATTGCAGCCCACGCAGCTGATATAGCAAAAAAAATACCTCATGCCATGGATATTGATAACAAGATGGCTGAGGCCAGAAAGGACTTTGACTGGGAAGGCCAGTGGGAGTGTGCAATTGATCCAGAGACAGCAAAGGCTATCAGAGCAGACAGAGCTCCAGAGTTTGATGATACCTGTTCTATGTGCGGCAAGTTCTGTGCAGTCCGCAGTATGAACAAGGCCCTTGCTGGAGAACATATCGATATCCTTTAAGAACAAAGAGTCGCTAGCGACTCTTTCGCGCCCGAGCGGTATTGCGAAGCAATAAAATTCATCTCCGCGAGGTGCGCATCCATTACTCTGTGTGGCTCGCACTAGCTTCGATAATACCTCAGCAAGTGCTCTGCTCAAGCGGAGCGCTTTTTATGATATAGGAATTTCGGAGAAATTTCCTAATATCATAAAAAAACAAGCTTAACATGAATACATGTTAAGCTTGTTTGACTTTTGACACCTATATCATTTATATAGCAGTCCAACCACCGTCAATGTAGAGTATTTGTCCTGTAGTATAGGAGGAAGCGTCAGACGCAAAGTAAAGAACTGCTCCGTTAAGCTCGCCCTCTCTACCAGCTCTTCCCATAGGGCAATAAGCTGCAGCAACAGGGTCAAAACCGCCTGTAGAAAGAATATCATTGGTCATCTCACTGCCAAAGTAAGCCGGTCCAATGGCATTAACTGTAATACCGCTCTTAGCCCATTCTACAGCAAGAGCCTTGGTCAGCATCTTAACTCCACCCTTAGCAGCTGCGTATGCAGGAACTGGCCAGGTAGTATTAGACATAACAACCTCGGAATGAAGAGATCCTACATTTATGATCTTGCCATAACCGTTCTTTAGCATTACTTTTCCCACTTCTCTTGCTACATAAAATACAGCATCGAGATTTGTTCCAAGAACGTTTCTCCAGGTTTCATCAGGAAGATCTGCTGCTGGAGTAGCATCTCCAACACCGGCATTGTTAACGAGAATATCAATCTTGCCATAATGCTCTTCAACTGCATTTACCATAGCACGAATTTCGTCTACCTTTAAAACGTCGCACTTATATGCGAAGCACTTAACCCCAAGAGCTTCGATATCTTTCTTGACAGCTTCAAGCCTTTCAAGACGGCGCGCGCAAATAGCAATGTCTGCACCCTGTTCAGCCAGCGCTTTTGCAAACTGAACTCCAAGGCCAGAAGATGCGCCTGTAACAAGTGCTACTTTTCCCGTGAGATCCAAAAGATTCTTCATTTCATACCCTCCATTGATAGTTATTTTGCATCACTTTTATACAATTATATCGGCCACATGTAAATACTGTCAATGGTGAGGTTTTTATTTGAATAGCGATAATCTATTGCTTCGTAATACCGCCCGGGCGACTCTTTGTTTTCTTAGGCTTCCTTGATCTCTACAAGTTCAATCTTGAAGTTGAGGTCCTTGCCTGCCATCTCGTGGTTGGCGTCAAATGTTACCTCTTCATCAGTTTTATCTTTTACCAAAACTGGAATTGGTCTTCCATACATATCCTGAAGATATACTCTCTGGCCAACAGAAAGGCCTTCAGAACCAGGAAGTTCAGAAATCTTGAGGGTGAATACTGCATCAGGATCAAATTCGCCGTAAGCTTCATTTGGTGTAAGGTGGATATCTACGATATCTCCGACATTCATCTCAGCAACAGCCTTGTCAAAACCATGAATCATCATGCCCATACCACATACGAATTCAAGAGGCTCTCCTCTGTCATAGGAAGAATCAAACTTCTCGCCATCGTTGAAGGTTCCAGTGTAGTGAACTCTGCAAGTCTTACCAACGTTCTTACCTTCAAACAAAGGCTCTGAGTGGCATCCGCTACATCCTCCGCAACCGCCACCGCAGCCGCCTTCCTCGTCATCACCATGGCAACCGCCGCAGCCACTTTCTTCCTCATCGCTGTGGCATCCACCACATCCGCCTTCTTCATCATGGCTACCACAGGAATGTCCATCCTCGTGGTCTCCACAAGTATGTCCTTCTCCGTGGTGATCACAGTTGATACCTGTATCCTCAAGTTCTCCCTTAAGGAAGCTCTCTACTGCCTTGTCTGCATCTCCTGATGCACCAGCACAAATCTTGATTCCGTTGTCTGAAAGTGCCTGATGAGCACCGCCACCAATACCACCGCAGATAAGCACATCAACTTCCTCACCTGCAAGAACATTTGCAAGAGCACCATGTCCCTGACCATTTGATGAGATTACTTCTGAAGAAACAATCTTGTCATTCTCTACATTGTAGATTTTGAAGCTCTCTGTATGTCCAAAGTGCTGGAACACTTCGCCGTTATCATAAGTTACTGCAATACGCATAAATATTTTCCTTTCATATTTGTATTTTTGAGTTACAAATTAAACCGCAACTACAAGATATTACCATATATGTTGACTATATTCAAACTAGAGGAGGACTGCATGCTTTTAGCTATGTCTGCATTTTCGTATAATAGAACAATTACTGGTTCCACCAATTCGATTAACTTGCTTATACGAAAGTGGTGGAAATAGGCAAATGCATATAAACAAGCTCCAAGACCGCTTTACACGAAAACGTAAAATTCATCAAATTCATATAATCCAGTGAAATCAAGCTATTACACGAAAAGTGAACTATAGGCAAAATCATATAAACAAGTTAAACAAGTCACAGAAACCAGTACATGTCTGGCTTACACGAAAATGGTGGAAATAGGCAAATGCATATAAACAAGCTTTAAGGCCGCTTTACACGAAATCGCAAAATTCATCAAATTCATATAATCCAGCGAAATCAAGCTATTACACGAAAAGTGAACTATAGGCAAAATCATATAAACAAGTTAAACAAGTCACAGAAACCAGTTCATGTCTGGCTTACACGAAAGTGGTGGAAATAGGCAAATGCACTTCTTCTTGACACAACAGCATAATGCTATGTATAGTAAGCTTAGGTTAAACGGTTAACTAAAACCTTACTGTATATAACCAGGCGTAAATGCCAAGTGCCTTATACCTGGCTGCAGAATCAATGGAGAGAAGTAGTGAATATAAGAGAAATCGCAAAGAGAGCAGGAGTTAGTACAGCTACTGTATCAAATGTAATAAATGGCAAGCTATCCAAGGTTTCCCAGGAAACCAAGGCCAAGATAGACGAGATCATAAAGGAGACAGGCTACAAGCCAAGTGTAATGGCAAGATCTCTGGTCAAAAAGGAGAGCAGACTCATTGGAGTTGTTGTTCCTTATCTTGGCAAGGATGAAGACTTTTTTACAAATCCCTATAATGCCCACATCATCGCCTCTTTAGAGAAATACATAAGGAGGAAGGACTACTACCTTATGCTAAGGTGCGTGGGGGATCCAAGAGAAATATTGCCTCTTTTGTCCTCCTGGAATGTAGATGGTGCCTTCTTTTTAGGTGTTTACAAGGATGAAGTTCCAGAAATCAGGAAGCAGATAGATATTCCAATTGTATATCTTGATACCTATGCACCAGGAGAGAAGATAGTGAACATCGGTATTGAGGACTATCGCGGAGGCTATCTGTCAGCCAGATATCTTATTGGGAAAGGCCACAAGAAGCTTGCCCTTGTTACTCCCGACATAGAATCAGAGGGAGTTATAAAGGAACGCTATAGAGGCTTTTCTGATGCCTGCAAGGAGGCAGGAGTTCCTCTTAAAAAAGGAAATATCTACTATTCAGAGTCTACCTATAACAGCGCAGTTGTGGTGGGTCAGGATATTGGAATCAACAGCGGTGACTTTACAGCTATAGCCTGCATGTCAGATATTGTGGCCTTTGGCGTTATTGAAGGACTCAAGCAGTGCGGGATCAGGGTGCCATATGATATGTCTGTGATAGGTTTTGATAATCTTCCTGACTGCGAACTAATGACACCTAAGCTTACTTCTGTTGCCCAGGATTTTGAGTGGAAAGCCAGAAAAGCCAGCGATTACCTCTTTAAAATGATAGAGAGCGGAGTGCAGATAACTGCTGATGAACGGCAGCATATAAGAGTCTATGAGAGGCAGTCTGTGAGATCTTTAAATGAATGATATTGAAGTGGTAAACAGATAACCTAAACACATATGTAAAACTAATAAAAAATTAGTCGTTTCTTCTGGGAGACGGCTATTTTTTTAGCTATAAAATGGAAAATCCCGTTAACGTGTTGACCGGAAAATTGTATTTGTTTATAGTCTTGGTAAACCGATTAACCAATTACTTTTTTATTTTATTTTTTGTTTTAAAAGGAGGATTTCACAAATGAAAGCTAAAAAAATTGGGGCCCTCATGCTGACAAGTGCTATTGCTCTTAGCACTGTAGCAGGATGTGGAGCAGAGCAGGCAAATTCTGCAAACGCAGATTCAAAGACTTCTGAGACAGCAACAGCTACTGCTGGTGATGCAGCTCCAGCTGCAGAAACTCAGGACGTAACACTTAAGATCTGGGTTCCTGAAGAGGAAGTAGATATTACTGATGAGATGGTTAAAAAGTTCGACGAAGCTCACGATGAGTTCAACATAACCTATGAAATTGCAGTTGTAGGTATAGACGAAGCGCCTCAGGCTCTTGGAACAGATGCAGATACAGCTGCTGATATTTTCTATACACCAAGCGGCGGTGTTGGTGATCTTGCTGCAAAGGGACTTTTACTTCCTATAACCAAGGATTTTGATGTTCTTGCTGCAGATCTTCCAGAAAGCGCTATAAACGCTGTAACAGTTGATGGACTTACATACGCAGTTCCATTTTCACCTAATACATTCTTTATGTACTACAACAAGGATTTCTTTACAGAGGAAGAGGTTAAGAGCCTTGACACAATGATGGCAAAAGACCTTGGTGATGGAATGTGGAACTTTAGTACACAGTTTACAAACTCCTGGTATGCAGAGATGTTCTTCCTTGGAAATGGCTGCACACTTTTCGGAGAAGATGGAACTGATGAGACAAACTGCTCATTTAACGATGCTAATGGATTTGCGGCAGGCCAGTACATGATTGACCTTGCTAAGAACCCTAAATACCTTGAGGATGCAGATGGCGTAGGCGGAAGTGCCTTCAAGGAAGGTAAGCTTGGCGCAGTAACAAGCGGAGCATGGAGTGCACCTGAATTTAGAGAGGCTCTTGGTGATAAGGTTGGAGCAGTTGCCCTTCCTGTAGCAAACATCGGCGGTAAGGATGTCCAGCTCTCTAACTTCGTAGATTTCAAGACTATCACAGTTAAGTCAAATACACAGTATCCTCTCTGCGCTCAGCAGCTTGCAGTATACATGGCAAGTCAGGAGAGCTGCCTTTCAAGATACAACAAGCAGGGTGATGTTCCTGTACTTAAGTCACTTTCAGAGAGCGATGAGATCAAGAATGATATCGTAGCCAGCGCCCTTAACGATCAGGCTGCTCTTGCAACTAACCAGCCAAGTATCGCCAAGATGGGCGATTACTGGGATCCTATGAAGGCCTTTGGTGTAGGTATTTACAACCAGGAGATCACAGAGGCTAATCTTCAGGCACAGCTCGATGCGCTTGTAGACAGCATCACAAGTACACTTACTGAGTAACTAAGAACACAATCCTTATTTAGTAGGGATCTGGTTCAGTAAGAATAATTACGGGCAAAGCATGTTGCATTCAACATGCTTTGTTCTTTCCAAAATAATATGTAGTACGACTCTTCAAACACAAAGAGGATTTTAAAATGAAGCTAGTAAACAACAGAAATATCATAACCACTTTTACCAAAGGGGATATTTTTTCAAAGCTGTCTTATTTGATAATGGGTCTTTCCAATATCAGAAACGGACAGGTTATAAAGGGACTTATATTTGCAACTATAGAAGCTCTTTACATAGCTTTTATGGTCATGACAGGCAATCACAACCTTCATATGATGAGGACTTTGGGTGAGAGCACTCAGGGCATGGTTTACAACGAGAGCCTTGGAATTTATGAAGTGACTAAGGGCGATAACTCCATGCTTATACTCCTTGAGGGCGTAATGACCCTTGTATTAACAGGGGCTTTCCTTGCAATCTGGCTCTTTTCCATATATTCAGGTGAGAAGGCAAGATCTGCAAGAGCACTTGGCAAAAGAGCTAACTCCTTCATTGAAGATATAAAGAGCCTTGCCAACGAAAATGTACACTTTTTGCTTTTGTCAGTTCCAGTACTGGGACTATCTATTTTTACAGTAATGCCAATTATATACATGATCCTGATGGCGTTTACGAACTATGACCAGGATCACCAGCCACCGGGAAATCTCTTTACCTGGGTTGGTATAAAGAACTTTTTTACGCTGCTATCAACTGGCGACAGGCTTTCAAACACTTTCTGGCCTGTGCTGGGATGGACCCTTATCTGGGGCTTTGCAGCCACCTTTTCCTGCTATTTTGGCGGAATGATCTTAGCAATGATAATAAATTCCAAAGGAATTAAATATAAAAAATTCTGGCGCACCGTTTTTGTTATAACCATGGCTATACCTGGATTCATCTCACTTAGAGTGGTTTCAACAATGCTGGGAGAAAGGGGAATCATAAATGTCCTCTTGCAGCAGTGGGGCTTTACAGAAGCTGCACTTCCATTCCTTACAAGTGTGACCTGGGCCAGAGTATCAGTTATCGTAGTTAACTTCTGGATCGGCGTTCCTGTAACTATGCTGATGGTTTCCGGAATCCTTATGAATATCCCGGGAGAACTCTATGAAAGTGCCAAGATTGACGGAGCAGGGCCGGTGACTATGTTTAGAAAGATCACATTTCCGTACATGTGGTTTGTGACAACTCCTTACATTATCGCTAACCTTATCAGTAACTTTAACAACTTTAACCCAATATACTTCCTGACAGGAGGAGAGCCGCTTACTCTTGATTACTTCAAGGGCGCAGGCAAGACAGATCTTCTTGTTACCTGGCTTTACAAGCTGACCAAGGATAGTAATGATTACAATCTTGCAGCAACAATAGGCATCATTATCTTTGTGATCTCAGCTGTGTTTACTCTTATTTCTTTCTCAAGGTCAGGCGCAATGAAGAATGAGGAGGGCTTCCAGTAATGAACAGACAAAATAAGATAGTTATAGGCTTAAACCTTGATAAGCACCTGTATGGAGTTATTGCAGCCATCCTTTCAGCGCTTTCTCTTTTCCTGCCCTACATTTCACTTGAAGGGGAAAAGAAATCCCTAGTTGCAGCCTGCATGGAGCTTGCAGGTCAGGATACTTTTTCAAGATCATATCTTTTTGTGTATATGACAGTGTTTTTTGCCGCAGTTTCGGCAGTAATGGCTGTAGTCAGCTTCTTTAAGACAACTGTAGCTTTAGTAAAGATATGGCAGTGCCTTCAGGCTATTTCTACAGTGTTCTGGGGACTTTTAATGTTCTCAACAAGGACAATCTGCAAGGCAGCAGGCATTTCAGGAAACTTTCTTAATAAGAATCTGGGATACGGCTATTGGCTTGGATTTGTCTTTTCCTTCGTGGCTCTTTTGCTTGTTATGAAGGTTACAAGGACAAACAGAGGATACATTGCACTTACAGTTCTTGGAGTTATCTGGCTCTTTCCAATTCTCTGGATTGTGCTGACAGCCTTTAGAGCAGAGCAGGGCTATTATGTAGGATACTTTATCCCACATGGATTTACCTTTGACAATTTTATAAACCTTTTTACAAATAACAGCGTACTTCCCTTTGGAAGATGGTGGCTCAACACTCTTATTGTTGCAACCTGCAGCTGCGTTATAAACACACTTATTGTGCTTGGAACCTCTTACGTTCTTAGTAGAACAAGATTTGCCGGAAGAAAAGCCTTCATGAATATCCTTATGATAATTGGTATGTTCCCTGGCTTTATGTCACTTATTGCCGTTTACAACATCTTAAAAGGCCTTGGACTTAATCAGTCTCTTATGGCGCTGATCGTTGTTAGTGCAGCTGGAGCAGCCATGGGCTATCACGTCAGCAAGGGCTTTTTTGACACTATTCCAAAGGCAATCGACGAGGCTGCAATCATCGACGGAGCATCAAGACTGCAGATCTTTTTACATGTGACTTTGCCACTTTCGAAGTCAATCATCGTGTACACAGTTCTGGGCGGATTTTTGGGAGCATGGTCTGACTACATTTTCCCAAGCATGCTCTTTGGTGACAAACAGAGTTCTTACACAGTAGCCGTAGGTCTTTTCTGGCTTACAGACTTTAAGAGAATTGACACCTACTATACACAGTTTGCGGCAGGAGCAGTGGTTGTTGCCCTTCCTATTGTGATCCTGTTTATCTGGCTTCAGAGATTTTATGTTGAGGGCTTGTCAGGTTCAGTTAAGGGATGATTTTTGAAAGGAAAGATATGAGTAGTTTTTTAGACAGTATATATAGCGATGGAACTTTAGGATTTGTAAGCAGCAAAACTCCGGCTCTTGGGGAAAAGATAAAGTTAAGGTTAAGACTACTTAACAACAGTCCTGTAGAAAAGATATTTGTCCGCAGGATCAGAAATGGGGCAGAAGAGTACATAGAGATGGCAAAAGAAAAGTCTGTTTCAGGCCTAAGTTATTATGTGGCAGAAACTGACATGAACGAGCCAAGGCTTTCTTACTATTTTGTCCTTGCCTGCAAAGATGTGATCTACTTTTACACTCAGGCTGGGGTATCAACCTATGTGCCTGATGACAGCCACAATTTTATCTTACTATCAAGCTCTGTTTACAAGGAACCGGAATGGGTTAAGGGGGCGGTATATTACCAGATTTTCCCCACAAGCTTTAAGGATCACTCTTTATACGGAGTTATAGAAAAAATTCCATATTTAAAGGAGCTTGGCGTAACAGCCGTTTACTTAAATCCAATATTTACAGCCCCAAGTCCGCACAAGTACGACTGTGCTGATTATTTCCATGTGGATGAGACACTTGGAGGAGATAAGGCTCTTGAAGCGCTCTCCAAGGCTCTTCACGAAAATGGAATGCGCATAATTCTTGATATTTCCATAAATCATACAGGACTTGAGCATACATGGGTCAAGGAAAAAAGGCACTTTTATTTTAAGGAAGATGACGGCTCTTTAAAGGGCTGGGCTGGCTTTAAGGGACTTCCTGTACTTGACTATAGAAACGAGGAGCTTAGAGACCTTATATACAGAAATAAGGACTCAGTCCTTAGAAAATGGCTGCGTCCTCCCTATGACGTGGATGGCTGGCGCTTTGACGTAGCTGACGTGTTTGGAAGAAATGATGACCTTCAGATGGCAGATCAGCTCTGGAGAGAAGTCTGCGGGGCAATAAGAGAAGAAAAAGAAGATGCAATGATAATAGGTGAGCATTGGGGAGATTGCAATGAATATTTGCAGGGAAATCTCTGGAATGCACCTATGAATTACTTTGGTTTTGGCAGGATCATGAGACAGTTTGCAGGACTAAAAGATCTTTTCCTTGAGAGAAATGAGACTCTAAAGGCGGTTGATTACAAGATGACTGCAAAAGATGTGGCAGCAAGAAGTGATGAGTATTACACAAGACTCCCACAGGTGGTAGCTGATTGCAGCATGAATCTATTCGATTCCCATGATGTTTCCAGAGTTCATAATAACTCTGAGATAGATTCAGATAGATGGAAGAGCATAGCTATTTCCCAGCTTCTTTTTACAGGAATACCCTGCATCTACTATGGAGATGAGCTTGGCATTGACGGATACATAGAACACGATAGCGGCTTTAGATATAACATGCCTTGGGAAGAGGAAGAAAGCCGTAAGTCTTCTGATTTCTTTAAGACTTATCAGAAGATAGCTCATCTTCGCAAGGAAAAAAGAGCCTTCGCTGAGGGCGGAAGAAAGATCCTCTATGCAGAGGGCAGGATCATTGCAATTGCAAGGTTTATGGAGGATGAAGTTTATATAGGAGTAATCTCCATGGAAGAGGAAGACGTAAAGATCGCACTTCCTGTAAATCTTGTAGGAGCCATAGAGCCCGAGGGAAACCTTGATGAATTTGGTATCTCTTTTGACGGCAAATGTCTTTTAGATGGAAGGTATGAACTTAATATCTGCGGCGGTACTTCGCTATTACTTAAAATGAGGACAGTTAAATGATCACAGGGGACAATTATCGTATTACAGTTCTGACAGACAGACTGGTGAGATTTGAATATAGCAAAACGGGGGTTTTTGAAGACAGGAAATCCTTCATGGTTGTAAACAGGGATTTTCCGGATATCAGTCTGGCAGTGCAAGACGGGGAGGATAGTCTTTTGATAGACACGGGTGCTCTACTCATAAACTATGATAAAGAGCCCTTTTCCTCCTACGGTCTTATTGTCGAGATAAAGGAAACCGGTAAAAAATGGAACTTTGGCGAGCTTTATGGTGATTTTTCAAATCTTGGAGGAACGGCCAGAACTCTTGACGATGCAGATGGGAGAGTTCCGCTTGAAAAGGGGATATTTGGCAAAAACGGCTATTCTGTTCTTGATGATAGCAAGTCTCCTATTTTTGAAAAGGGAGAATTTGTAAGCAGAACAGGGGATAACATCGATATATACTTCTTTGGCTATGGCACAGATTATTACGCAGGGCTTAGGGATTTTACAAGGCTCTGCGGTAAGATTCCAATGATTCCCAGATATGCCCTTGGCAACTGGTGGAGCAGGTATTACAGGTACTCAGAAGATAGTTACATGGAGGTTGTAAATAACTTTGCAAAAGAAAAGATTCCTCTTTCTGTGGCGGTTATTGACATGGACTGGCATGTGACAGAGGTTGACCCTAAATACGGCTCTGGCTGGACTGGGTATTCCTGGAATAAGGATCTTTTCCCGGATTATAGGAGGTTTCTTAAAAAGCTCCATGAAAACGGGCTTTCTGTTACTTTAAATCTTCATCCGGCAGATGGCATAAGGGCTTTTGAGGACATGTATGAGGATGTGGCAAAAGAGCTTTCTATTGATCCGGAAAGTGGCAAACCTTGCGAATTTGATTTTGGAGATAAAAAGTACAGGGATGCATATTTTAAGAAGGTAATGCATCCTTATGAAGCTGATGGTGTTGATTTTTGGTGGATTGACTGGCAGCAGGGCACAGGCAAAAAGAAAGATGATGTGGATCCACTTCTTCTTTTAAACCACTATCACTATAAGGATCAGGAAAATAGAAATAAAAGGCCCATGATCTTTTCAAGGTATGCTGGTCCTGGAAGCCACAGATATCCTGTTGGATTTTCTGGAGATTCTCATACTACCTGGAAAAGCCTTGATTTCCAGCCCTTCTTTACAAGTACAGCAAGTAATATAGCCTTTGGAACCTGGAGTCATGATATTGGCGGACATATGCTGGGGGACAAGGACCTTGACAGACTTATAAGATGGATCGAGTTTGGAGTTTTTTCTCCTATAATGAGGATCCATTCCAGCTGTAGTCCTTTCTTTAACAAGGAACCCTGGCTTCTTCCAGAACCCTACAGGAGCATTGTCAGGGACTTCATGCAGCTAAGGCATGCCCTGATCCCATATATCTATACAGAAAATCATAGGGCCTATGAGGAGTCAAAGCCTCTTATAAGGCCAATGTACTACGATTATCAAGACAGCCCTGAAAGCTATGAGGTACGAAATCAGTATGGCTTTGGAGATAACCTCCTTGTGTGTGCAGTAACAAGGCCTCAGGATCAGGAACTTAGACTTGGTAGCGTCAGGGCCCTTATTCCTAAGGGGCGCTGGTATGACATTTTTACAGGCGTTATATATAAGGGAGAGAGGCTTCAAAAGCTCTATAGAGAACTTTCGCAGATTCCGGTTCTTATGCCAGAAGGAGGAATTGTCCCACTGGCAGCAGGTGACCTTACAAAAAATACAACAGATAATCCTGCTGACTTAAAGGTCTTAATTGGTGGCGGCAAAAGTGGAAGCTACACCCTTTATGAGGATGACGGAAGCAGCATGGACTTTGAAAAGGGAGTCTTTGCAGAGACTGAGATTTCTTTTGAACATGACCTTGAAAATAAGACCATAAGCCTTCGCGTTTTAAAGGCCAGGGGAGATACAAGCCTCATTCCTGCAAAAAGAAATTACCGCTTTGAGATATATGGTGTCAGGGCGGAGGGCTTTTCTTTTGGCAAAGGAAGGACCATTGTTGAGGTTTCAGGCGCTGATGTAAACTCTGATACAGTATTTGAACTTAAAAATGTATATCTTTTACAAAATGACTATAAAGCCCTGGTCTTTGAAATCCTTGAAAGAGCGTGGATAGCCACAACTGACAAAGAAATGGTCTATGACAAATTGAATAATCTATCCAGGGATGCCTTTTATGACTGGATTTATACTGCAGACCTTTCAGAAAGCTTAAAGAATGCTATAATGGAATTTATCAAATAGCGCTTTAATTTTTTTCGGGGTGAGGTATAAATGAAGCAGTTTAACTATGAGTTTACCAGCGTAGATGAAGTCTCCAAGGCACTTGGACAGGTCTTTAACTATACAATAAAAAATCCTTACAGATCTATATTGTTTCATCTGTATTCGATATATTTTGACGATGAAAAGATAAGACAAGTACAGGATGCAATACTGGAGATGTATCCAAATGCCTGCATTGGTGGAACCAGCTCTAATGGAGATATATGCGACGGACATCTTGCTGATTATGGAATGGTAATGGCTGTGTCTGTATTTGAGAGTACAGATACGGAAGTTTACCTCCTTGAGTGCCCTGAAAATGGTGAGGCTTTAGTTGGCGAGAAGGTAAAAGAGATAATTGATGCCACCGAGAATATAAAGGCAGCGGAAATCCTGATCACTTTAAAGAGCATAAACTCTCATATTATCCTTAACACTGTAGAAAAGTGCAGGAAAGATGTTAAGATATTTGGCGGTGGAAGTGCTGATAAGGTAATATCAGGTACTGACACCTGTGTTATGAATGAGGATAAGGTCTGTCACGCGGGAGTACTTTTTGTTACCTACGCAGGAGATGAGTTGTGCGTTGATATAAGGCATGCCATAGGATGGAAGCCCCTTGGAAAGGATCTTACAGTTACCAAGATAGATGGCAAGAGGCTCTATGAGCTTGATGATGTTCCTGCAGCAGATATTTACAGCAAGTATCTTGATATTCATGCAGATGATGATTTCTTTTCCAATATGCTGGAGTTTCCTATCATGACAACTCAGCATGGCAAACACGTGCTAAGACTTCCGTTTTCCTGTGAATCATCCGATGGGTCTATAAATCTGGCGGCAGATATAGACAAGGGTACCAAGGTTAATCTTTCCTATGGCGACCCGGACGTTATAAAGGGTGATGTTGCAGAACTGACACAGCATGTAAGAAATTTTGCTCCACAGGCTATTTTCCTTTATTCCTGCGGAGTAAGAAGGCTCTACTGGAAGTATCTGATAAATAAAGAAACTGGACCCTTTAGCCAGATTGCCCCAGTCAGCGGCTTTTACTCAAGCGGTGAGATCATGAGGATGGATGATTATCTCATAGAGCACCATGTTACCCTTATTGCTATCAGTATGCGAGAGGGGGGCCGTGCCAAGGCTCAGCCTACAGGCGATGGCGACAGGCATATAGAGATGAGCGAGGAACAGAAGATCCATGGTCAGATTTCTATGGTCAGAAGGCTTGCCAACTTTATAAATGTTACGGCGGCAGAGCTCCGTGCAGCCAATGATGAACTTCAGCAGATGGCAGATACTGATGCTCTGACAGGTCTTTATAACAGACGAGTTGTAGATACCATCATAAGAGAGGCTGTTTCTCACTTTGTATCTTTTGACTTTGATGTTGTGCTGGGAATTATTGATATAGATGATTTTAAGGTCATAAATGATACCTATGGACATGCTGAGGGAGATAAGGTTTTAGTTGGAATCAGCGATATGTTAAGAAACCATGTGGCTTCTCAGAATAAGGCTATTATAGGTCGCTGGGGCGGAGAGGAATTTCTTTTTGTCATCCCTAGAATGTCAGTAGCTGAAGGCATTTCCTATATGGATAAGGTGAGAAAAGAAATAGAGGCCACGGTATTTGGTGATGCTGGGCACTGCACAGTGAGTATCGGCCTTACTGAATTTAAAAATGATGATACGGCTGATGACGTCTTTGGAAGAGCAGACGAAGCCCTCTATGAAGCAAAGAGGACAGGAAAAAATAAAATCTGTTCACAATAAGATAGTTTAGGCTTATAGTATATGATGATATATGTGTCTAAGGTCAAACATATATCATCATATTTTTTATTGGAGTGTAAAGACATTGTCACTTAGTTTACTAGTACTTTTTGATTTTATAGGAACGGTTGCGTTTGCCATATCAGGCGCCATTACCGGCATACAGAAGAGAATGGATATTTTTGGAGTTAATATCCTTGCTATTGTAACTGCCTGTGGAGGTGGTGTCCTTAGAGACATCATCATGGGAAGCTTTCCGCCCCAGATGTTCATAAATCCGTTCTATGTGCTGGTTGCTGCTATTGTAGCCAACATAGTTTTTGGAATCATGTATTTTCATAAGGGAATTCCCCAGAAATTTGCTGGCCTCTATGACAGGGGCTTATTTGTTTTTGATACTCTTGGGCTTGCAGCCTTCATGGTTGACGGAGTTATGCTAGGGGCCAATTTTGGATACGAGGATAACTTGTTTCTTCTTGTATTTCTAGGCTTTATAACTGGAGTTGGCGGAGGCGTTTTAAGAGACGTATTGTCAATCCAGATGCCAGCTATCTTTGTCAAGCATGTATATGCTCTTCCTGTTATTATTGGAGGAATCCTTATGGTGATCATGCATGAAATTATGGGAACCTGGAACGCAGCCATGATAAGCGCCTTTACGCTTGTTTTGGTCATGAGATGGCTTGCAAGGCATTTTCTTTGGAATCTTCCCAAGGTTAATCTTTGATCATAAGGAGCCGGGGTATTTCTTTTGATATTGGATAATATTTGTAAAAGTATCGAGGAGAAAAGTTATGAAAATCGAAAGAGTTACTGTAAGTGATGCCAGAGAGCTGCTTGATATATATGCTCCTTATGTTACTGACACGGCAATTACTTTTGAGTATGAAGTTCCATCATTGGAGGAATTTGAGAATCGGATAAAAAATATTTCTGCTAAATTCCCCTATATCAAGGCTGTGGATGATGACGGCCAGATAGTCGGCTATGCCTATGCTGGAACTTTTAAAGGGCGAAGCGCCTATGACTGGTCTGTTGAGACTACAATTTATCTGAAACAAGACTGTAAGCGAAAAGGCTACGGAACAAAGCTTTATGAAGCATTAGAGAAATCCCTCAAGGGAATGGGAATAATAAATGTTAATGCCTGCATTTCTTATCTTAGAGAAGGAAGGATAGATGAGCATCTGACCAATGACAGCATGCACTTCCATGAAAGACAGGGCTACAAGCTTGTGGGAACCTTCCATGACTGTGGCTACAAATTTGGCACCTGGTATGACATGATCTGGATGGAGAAGATGCTAGGGCCACATATAGATGAACCTACACCTGTGAAGTTTGGAAACTGGAATCTTTGATTCCAGTTTTTTTAACTAGTAAAATAGGCCGTTTTCAAGTATAATATAATATACAAAAATGCGCGTTGTCAGTGTAAATGACAGCTACTTTTTTATTATTATTTTGGGGCATTAGGATGCTCATAGGTAGGAGGTTTTATGGCAAAAAAGACTATGATGGAGGCTAATTGGAAGATTGGGGATCCAATGATCAATGAGAATGATTATTGGCAGGATCCGAATTACAAGGCAGAGGATCCTGAAAAAGAGAAGCTTGTTCTTAAGTTGGCAACACTTATTACAGATAGATATGTAAAGAAGTTTACGAACAAGATCAACAATAGAGACCCAGAGTACTGGATGCTTGATCTTATCCTTAACAAGGAACAGGTTAAGTTCCTTTTGAATTTCAAGAAGACCAGAGTTCCATATTCAATTGAGGAACTGGCTCAGATGAACAACATGACTGTTGATAAGACAAAAGAGATGGTTGAGAGACTTAGATGGATAGGAATCATTGAGCAGAACAGGGCCAAGACTCCTGACAAGCATCTGCAGTATGAACTTCCTATTTTTGTACCAGGTTCAGCAGAGTTTATGATGATGCAGGAGAAGCTCACAGATGAGTTCCCTCAGCTTGCTACATTCTTTAACCTTATGACACAGCTTCCACTTGCTGGTATCACACAGATGGTTCCTCCAGGAGGTGCTGGCGTTGGTATGCACGTTATTCCAGTTGAGAAGGCTATCTCACTTGAGAATCAGTCAGTGCCTGTTGAGCACTTATCACGTTGGATCGACATGTATGACAAGTATGGTATCTCAGAGTGCTCTTGTCGTAAGCAGCAGGCTATGCGTGGTGAGGGTTCAGGTGAAATTCGTGGCGATTATTGTATCGGTATGGGTGACATGGCTGAGTACATGGACGACCGTGGAATTGGTCACTACATTTCCAAGGAAGAAGTATATGAGATCCTTGAGCGTGCTGAGAGACATGGCTATGTTCACCAGATCACTAATATTGATGGCGAGGGCAAGATCGTTGCTATTTGTAACTGTGCTCCTGGTGTATGTAATGCTCTTAGAACTTCACAGCTCTTTAACACACCTAATATGTCTGCATCTGCTTACAGAGCACACGTTGAGAAGGATAAGTGTGTTGCCTGCGGTAAGTGCGTAGAGGTATGTCCTGTAGGAGCTGCCAAGCTTGGACAGAAACTTTGCAAGAAGAATGGCGCAGAGGTTAAATATCCTAAGACAGAGCTTCCTGATAATAAGAAGTGGGGACCTGAGAAGTGGAACTACAACTATAGAGATGATGCTAAGATTAACTGCTATGAGACTGGTACAGCACCTTGTAAGACAGCTTGCCCAGTACACCTTTCTGTACAGGGTTATATCAAGATGGCAGCTGAGGGCAGATATGAGGACGCTCTTAAGCTTATCAAGCAGGATAACCCATTCCCATATATCTGTGGCGCTGTATGTAACAGACGTTGTGAGGATGCATGTACAAGAGGTACAGTGGATCAGCCACTTGCAATTGACGAGATCAAGAAGTTCATCGCTTCTCTTGAGCTCAAGGCAGATAAGAGATACATTCCTCTTTGTGAGAAGCATGATGGTGGAATGTGGAGCGACGAGTACAAGGTAGCAGTTATCGGAGCTGGCCCAGCAGGTCTTTCTGCAGCTTATTATCTGAGACTTAACGGATATCCTGTAACAGTATTTGAAAAAGAGAAGAGACCAGGCGGAATGCTTATGAATGGTATTCCAAGCTATCGTCTTGAAAAAGATATAATTGATGCCGAGATTGATGTTATCAGACAGATGGGCGTTGAATTTAAGTGCGGCGTAGAAGTGGGCAAGGACGTTACTATCCAGAGCCTTAGAAAAGAAGGCTACAAGGCATTCTTCATCGCTATCGGTATGCAGGGCGGAAGACTTGCAGGTATCCCTGGAGAGACAGCTGAGGGCGTTCAGACAGGTGTTGACTTCCTTCGCAATATCAACCAGGATCATTCAATCAAATTAAATGGCGCTACAGTAGTTGTCGGCGGTGGTAACGTTGCTATTGACGTAGCAAGGACTGCTGTAAGAGCCGGAGCTTCCAAGGTTACTATGCTGTGTCTTGAGAGTGCAGCAGAAATGCCAGCTGCCAAGGATGAAGTAGCAGAAGCCAAGGAAGAAGGCATAGAAGTAATGAACGGTTGGGGACCCAAGGAAGTTGTTACTGACAAGGGCCGCGTAAAGGCTGTTATTTTCAAAAAGTGTGTAAGCGTATTTGATGAGCAGCACAGGTTTAGTCCTAAGTACGATGAGAATGAGACAATAGAGATTCCTTGTGAGAATCTTCTTCTCTCAATCGGACAGTCAGTACAGTGGGGTAACCTTCTTGATGGAACCAAGGTTGAACTTAACAGAAACGGCACAGCTATCGCAGATGCACTTACAAGACAGACTGCAGAGCCTGATATCTTTGTAGGTGGTGATGTATTTACTGGTGCAAGATTTGCTATTGATGCTATTGCAGGCGGTAGAGAAGGATATGTTTCTATCAACCGTTTCGTCCACAAAGGAAACAGACTCGACCTTGCTAGAGACAGAAGAGAGTTCATCGAACTTGACAAGGATGATATCAAGGTAGAGAATTTTGACAATGCACAGAGACAGATCCCAGGTAAGAAGGCTGGAGTAGCCAAGGATACTTTCGAGGATCTCAGACTTACACTTACAGAGGAGCAGGTCAAGACTGAGGCAGCAAGATGCCTTGGCTGCGGCGCTACAACAGTTGATGAGAACCGTTGTATCGGTTGCGGACTCTGCACAACGAAGTGTGAATTTGACGCGATTCACCTTACAAGAGATATGCCAGCAGCCAGCACAATGGTAAGGGCTGAGGACAAATTCTCCAAGGTTGGTCCATATGCAGTTAAGAGAGCCGGCAAGATCGTCATCAATAAGATCACTGGCGGAAAGTAATGGAGGTACAAAAAATGGATTATATGGCTAGGTACAATGAGTGGCTTGAGAAACTATCAGATTCTGACCCACTTAAGGCTGAACTTGAGTCTATTAAGGGTAATGACAAGGAAATAGAGGATAGATTCTATCAGGATCTTTCTTTTGGTACTGCTGGTCTTCGCGGCAAGGTTGGCGCAGGTACTAACAGAATGAACTTCCTGACAGTAGGTAAGGCTTCTCAGGGCGTAGCTGACTATATCGTTTCCAAGGGTAAAGAGGCTTGTGAGAAGGGTGTTATCATTGCTCATGATCCAAGACATTTCTCTAAGGAGTTTTCACAGCTTGCAGCTGGTATTTTTGCGGCAAACGGGATCAAGGTTTATACATTCCCTGATCTTCGTCCTACACCTGAGCTTGCTTTTATGATCAGAAGACTGGGAACAGTTTCTGGTATCAATATCACAGCATCTCACAATCCAAGAGAGTACAATGGCTATAAGGCTTACTGGGATGACGGATGTCAGGTTTCTGCTGATGTAGCCGATGGAATGACAGAGAAGATCAATGCTGTAGATATCTGGTCAGGCATCAAGACATCTGACTTTGAGGAAGGTGTTAAGGCTGGCAAGATCACAGTTCTAGGACCTGAGTATGATAGAGAATATCTTGATAAGATTGAGGGAATGGCTATCCATGAGGGCGATGAACTTGACCTTACAATTCCTCTTGTATACACACCTCTTAATGGATGCGGTTCAATTCCATTTAGACAGATGCTGACAGATAGAGGATTCACTAACTGGAAGATAGTTCCAGAGCAGGAGAATCCTGATCCTGACTTTACAACAGTTGGATATCCTAACCCAGAGGATACTAAGGCATTTAAGCTTAGTGAGCAGTACGGAAGAGAGTTTGGAGCTGAGCTTTTAATGGCGACAGATCCCGACTCTGACAGATTTGCCATTGAGATAAGAGATGACAACGGCAATTACATTCCACTTAACGGTAACCAGACAGGATATCTTCTTGTTAACTATGTACTTGAGGGACGTAAGGATGCTGGAACACTTCCTGCTAAGGGAGCAATGGTCAAGTCTATTGTAACTTCAACTCTTTCAACTATCATGGCAAAGGCTTATGGCGTTGAGATGTTTGAAACTCTTACAGGATTTAAGAATATTTGTGGTAAGATCCCTTATCTTCACGAAAATGGCTACACATATCTCTTTGGATATGAAGAATCAGTTGGATATGCGGTATGTGAGGACATTCGTGACAAGGATGGTATTTCTGCAGGTATGCTTGTTGCAGAGGCAGCAGCTTACTACCGCAAGCAGGGCAAGACTTTGTGGGATGTTCTTCAGGAAATCTATGCTAAATATGGATTTTTTGCAGAGGATGAACCTAATATGGTCCTCGAGGGTATTCCTGGAGCACAGCGTATTCAGCGCATGATGAAGTGGTTTAGAGAAAACCTTCCTACACAGGTTGCTGGTGCCAAGGTTGAGAAAGTCATTGATTATATCAATGGTTATGAGGATATTCCACCTCAGAACGCCATCAGACTTTTCCTTGATAATGGTTCATGGTTTGCTGTAAGACCATCTGGTACAGAGCCTAAGATCAAATTCTATTTCTACTCCAACAGAGATAGCAGAGAGAACGCTCTTGAGACTAACAAGAAGATCAAGGAAGAAATATTTGCACTGATCAATTCAGTAGAATAAGAAATTTATGAATAAATATAAGTACGGCAAAGAAGTTTTTAGAAAAACACTACATATGCTGGTTTTGGCTGGAATTATAGCCTGGTCTCATTATTATGATGATTGGCGCTATAGTGCTGTGGTGTTTTTGCTTGCCGTACTTATTTTATTTCCACTTGTGTATCTTTTATCTAAGATTCCCGGGGCATCAGCTTTCTTTAATGCCAGGAAAAAGGGCGAATTTAGTTATTCTATGATGGCTCTTGCAATAATGTATGCGATTGTTTGCAGTGTGTGCTGGGGCTTTTTGGGAGAAAGACTCCTTGCCATAGCCTGTATAGTTGCCTGGGGGCCTGGAGATGCGGCAGCAGCCCTTATTGGAAAAGCCTTTGGAAGGCACAAGATAAGAAAAGATAAAAAGAAATCCTTAGAAGGCAGTATGGCTATGTTTCTTTTTAGCTTTCTATCGGTCCTTATTACCCTTATAGTTTATGATAAGTATTCTCTTTTGGCGACGGTGATAGTATCGCTTATTACTGCCGTTGCAAGCACTCTGGCAGAGCTCTTTGATACAAGAGGCTATGATACCTTTTATTGCCCTGTTGCGGCTATGATAGTTCTTTTTATAGGGGAACTTATTCTGAGATAGGAGACGGATCAGATAATGCAGAAGTCTGACAATAAACAGAACACCAAGAGCGGATTTAGAACGCTCCTTTTATCGGTTATATTAAGCTCACCCGGACCTTTAATATTGGGAATTGGACTTACAATTGGCAGGAGTTCCACCCAGGTCTCTGACTTTACAAGGAGAAGTGCAGAGCTTCTTGCGATAATTGCAGCTTTTGTGGTTTATCTTATTACTAACAGAGATGGTTTTGATGAAGACAGGAAGAAAAAACTCGAGAAAAAGAGCAATATCTTTGTGGGAATCATTATGTGTATTAGTGGCATCAGTATGATCATCATGGCTTTTGCATCTGGAACAGAAGACAAGGGAAATGTCCTTCCAGCCTTTGTAATTGCCCTGTTCGGAGTAATAGCCAATACACTTTTCTGGAGAAAATATTCAAGGCTTTATGCAGAGCAGAAAAACACCATTTTAGGAGTTCAGGCAAGACTCTATGGAGCCAAGTCTATTGTTGATACCTGCGTTACATTGACGCTTTTTGTGGTAGCCATTTGGCCTGGATCTCTTGTTTCTCATTACTTTGATATTTTGGGGTCGGTACTTGTCTCTGCATATATGATAAAAAGCGGAATTAAGACAATAAAAGAGGCGCTGTGAGCAAAGTCACATGCGCCTCTATATTTTTGGAAATTATTATTTTATTTAGTTTCCGTTGGAATCATCATAGGATTCAACATTTGTTACTATCCATGAGTCTGTTTCAGTATTTTTTTCTAATGTAAGGACCATGGCATAGGTCATTTCCTGAGAATTTGCAATCTCATCTTCATAAATCTGCAAGATCAGCATTAGCATGTCATTATAGACCTTATTATTGGCAGCAGCCGCATCCTCGTCTGAGAGGGTCTGGATTTCTTCTGCGTGGTCTGTGGCGTAGCTGTCCTTGGCCTTCTCAATCTCAGCAGATACCTTGTCGCTACTTATCACATCAACTGCAAAGGATGTCTTAACTGTAGCAGTGCAGGTTGCAGTAGTTGTCTCACCTTTGGTAATTTCAACATTGGAAACTGAGTAGTCTTGTATCATGTCAGAAAATAGGCCACAGAATTCATCAAGTTTATTCTTGGATTCTTCTGTAAGTTCAATGTTCTCTGTGTCGGAAATAAATTTGCCAGAAAGATATTCTGCGTCAAAGAGCTGAACAAAATCACCAGCTGCAACTTCAGAAGTAGCATATTTGCTGATATCTTCCTCTGAATCAGAGGCAACAATTGCAAGAAATGTGGTAGCACAGTCATTAACTGACTGCTTGTCCTGAGAAGTACAACCTGTTAGAGATGATATAGAAATAAGGGCAGCCATAGTCAGCCCTGTAAGTTTTTTAATATTTATATTCATAAAAGCCCCCATGCTTTGTTACGTTTTTTGTAATACATTTATTTAGTATAGCACAGACTGGCCAATTATCCAAAGGGTATCGCAATTACAATTAAAAGGTGATAAAATATAGTATGCGTATTTCTATAAACCAAATCAAGGAGGGTTATAAATGAGAGTACTTTTTGAGGCTGGAGTGGTGAAAGAAGTAGAGTCAGTAGAGGTTAAGCCTTTGGACTTTGGGGATGGACAGATTTCAGGAACTCAGATAGATTTTTCGCTTGTTAGTGGTGATAAGATCAAGTACATTTATAGCCAGAACGTGCCGATAGAAGAGTCTGGACAAAAGGCAATTGATTTTGTGACCAGATTATATCAGGATGGAAAGGCTGATTTTACTCATGAACCTGTAGAGCTTCTGTAAAACATGCACTTATAAAGGAAACTAGTAATACGATATATAAAAAGAGAAATAATAAAGGCTCTATGCACTTATTTGCATAGAGCCTTTAACTTTGCTGTTCGTCCATTGTTTTCTCCATTTTTGAACAATAGATCATCTCTTGCCAAGACAACCCTGGTTTTTGAGTTCTATCAGTAAATCAAAAACAACCCCCAATGGTAATCCAGTAATATGGGCTACTTTCTCTGGATCTGGATAGTATTCATCTTCACAATCCTTTCTGATGCAGTCCATTACTTCCATTTTGGCATCCAATGTAGCTGTCATACACTCGTTTCCTCCTTTCGTAAATTGTGTAAAGATTTAAGGCTAGTATCTATGTGCCTTTCTATTATTATATCGTATTTTTGCACTAAAAGTTAAGCTTTTTGGCACAAAATTTATAAAAATTCCCTAAAATTTAAGGGCTTTGAAGGTTTGGAATCCTCAAAGCCCTTTATATATCGCACTTAAAAGTATCGTGGTTTATGAAACGCTTAATTCTGCTGCATATCTTTTAACTTATTAGCCTGCTGGAAGATATCTCCAAGGATGACCTTGAAATCATCAAACTTGGATGCAGCTTCTTCGGAGGCGTTGGCACCTTCGTTAGAAAGGGAAGCAACTTCCTGGCTTGTTGCAGACAGATTTGAAATACTGTCGTTAATTTCTGTGGTTGAGCTTGCAATTGATTTCATTCCTTCGCCAATTTCTGCAAAGCGGGATAGCATCTCTGAAACATTATCGTTAATGCTGTCAAAGTTTTCGCCAACGGATTCAATCATCTCATTCTGTTCTGAAACAGAAGCTACTGTATCGTCAATACTTGCCATTGCCTTTTGAACGTCTTCGTTAAGCTCATTGATGATGCTTGTGATCTCATTTGAAGCGGTATTTGTTTCTTCTGCAAGTTCACGGACATCATTAGCAACGACAGCAAAGCCTTTTCCTGCTTCACCAGCTCTTGCGGCCTCGATACTTGCGTTAAGTGCAAGGAGGTTTGTCTGCTTTGAAATAGACATGATAGATCCGACAATCTTGGTTACTTCTGCAACCTTGTTTATTACGGCCTGAGTGGCTTCAACAGTAACCTGGCTCTGCTGAGCAACATTGTGAGATTTTTCCTTTAATTCGCCGATGACCTTAACACCATCCTGAACTGCTGTCTGAGCACTTTCTGATGCCTTAGTCATATCTTTTCTATGCTGCTCTGTTGTAGCTGTTTCTTCCTGTATCTGCTGAACTCTCTGAGCCTGAGAAGTAATGGCTTGAGCTGTGCTCTCCATACTACTTGCTATATCCTTCATGCCGGAACGCTGAGCTTCTATGATATTTTGAAGGTCAACCATGTTCTGCTGAGAGTTGTTGAACAGGTCTGTAATTGTATTTGCTATATCAGCCATGTTGTTACTGGTTTCAAGGCTTTTTTCTGCGTCTTTGGTGATCCTGTCATTATTTTCATCATTGAACTTACATAGAAGCGAAACAGTAGTGATAGTAGCTACAAATGCAAGGCCAAGAGTTATAAATGCAGGAACGTGGTCGAGATCTAAAGCTCCAGCACTGATATAGGATTTTAAGCAGGTGATAAAGAAGGAAACTATAATTACTGACATTCCTGCCTTACACAATCTTGAATTCAGATAGATGATACTTATGATCAGGATTGGCAATCCAAAGGCAAAATAAATAAGATTTGTCTCTGCAATAAGAAGCACAAAATAGAAAATTGTAGCCCCGCCCATTATAAGGATTGATCCCATTTTTACGGTTGAAAACTTAAAGTTTCCAAAGCATGTCAGGATAAAGCCTACAACTGCGGCAACTATAAGAATATTGCTGGAAGCAGAAAATCCTGCTTGAACTCCCTTCCATATTGTTAGGGCAACTCCGCATATGAGAATCGCACAGGTGGCAACAAAGCTTGCGTTATTGGCTCTACGATACTGTTCAGCGTTCATAATATATATTCCTTTCATTTTAATGAATAGACTAAAACGACTCATATTGATTTTATCACGTATATATACAAAATAACGACATATAAGGTCTTAAAAAATGATAAAAAACATATAAACTATTTGCATTGTGATTGTTTGGTAAAGCGGCATAAGCTCTTTATTTATTCTTAATTTAACTTAATATTTTTTTTAGAACAAATATATATAAGCTTGGGGTAAAATAATAGTGGATTTAATTAACGTAAAAACGTTAGCAATATTCTTAAAACAGTAAAGGGGTGCAACTGATGAAAAAACTTAGCCTTAAGACAAAAATGCTTCTATGTATTCTTCCGGTAATGGCTATAGCCATGATCATCCTGACCTACATAGCAGCACAGGAACTGTCTACAAACATGCAGGAAACTAATACCAGCAATATGTTTAGCCAGGTTCAGGATTCTGCAACTGCTGTAGAAGCAAAATTGCAGATCATAAGGACAACAGCAGTAAACATATCTGATTCTGTATCATCATCCTATAAGTCAATGGATATGAACAGCTATGGTGCGATGTTGAGCAAGATTATATCTAACAATGACTCTATTCTAGGCGCTGGCCTATGGTTTGAGCCAAATGTTTATAATCAGGAAGAAAAATATGTTGGACCATATTGGTTTAAGGATGGCGACAAGATTTCAGAAACCTGGGACTACAGTAATGCTGAATATGATTACTTCAACCAGGAGTATTATCTTAATGCAAAAGCTCTTGCTAATGGAGCAACCGCCATCACAGATCCATATTATGATCCTACATCAGGACTTGTAATGAGTACCTGCTCAGCGCCAATCTATGACAATGGCGTGTATATTGGCTGCGTTACAGTTGATATGGAGCTTTCAAATGTTCAGGCTCTTGTTTCTTCTATTAAGGTAGGATCAACAGGAAGAGCAATGCTTTTGGCTTCAACTGGTGTATATATTCATTGCGATGACCCTAGCAAGGTAGAAAGTGGTTTGAATATTGTTGACGATGAGAATAAAGAACTGGCAGGACTAGGTTCAAATATAGTTGCTAATGCAAGTGAGACTCCTGGTATGGGAGCGTTCATGGAAAATGGTGTAAGGATCATTGCAGCCTATATGAATATTCCTGATGTTAACTGGAAGATGATCATCAGAATGGATATTACAGAGCTTGAAGCTCCTGTTAAAAAGGCTACTACAGTGCTTACTACTATAATGGTAATTGCTCTTGTAGTGAGTGCAGTTATCATTATGATATTCGTAATGAGCATTTCAAAGAGTATTAATAACGTTAAGCAGTTTGCAAGTGTGCTTGCCAGCGGCGACTTTACTGTTGATAAGATAAATAATAAGAGAGGCGATGAGCTTGGAGCAATGAGCGAATCCCTCAATAACATGTATGAGAGTAACAAGGATGTCATAACCAAGATTTCAGATGGATCTGTAAAGGTTACAGAGACATCCACAGGCCTTGCTAGTATGGCCAATGAACTTTCTGATCAGTTTAACAGCATTCAGGGCAATATTTCAGGTGTTAATGATGCTATGATGTCATCTGGTGCTGCAACAGAGCAGGTTAATGCTTCTGTAGAAGAGGTAAATGCTTCTGTTCACCAGCTTGCTGCTGAGACTGAAAAGACCAGTGCTGATGCTGCTGATATCAAGGCAAGGGCAAAGGGTATTGAAAAAGAAAGTGCGGAAGCTCACGACTATGCTATTTCAATTGCAGAGCAAAGAGAAGCTGACCTTGAGGAAGCCAATGAGAAGGCTAAGGTAGTAGACCAGATTGGTACTCTTGCTGATACAATTGCAGAGATTGCTGATCAGATCAATCTTTTGTCTCTTAATGCAAGTATCGAGGCTGCAAGAGCTGGAGATGCCGGCAAGGGCTTTGCAGTAGTTGCTTCTGAGATCAATAAGCTTGCAAGCAGCACATCAGAGGCTGTAGAGCAGATCAGAGAGACAATCGATGGTGTTCAGGAAGCTTTCAGTACTTTGTCAAATTCTTCTGGAGAGCTTCTTACATTTATCAAAGAGACAGTTACTCCTGATTATGACAAGTTCGTAGGTCTTGCCAAGCAGTATGGTGATGACGCAGGTTCCTTCGGAGATTCCTCAGAGAACATTGCTCAGATGGTTGAGAACATCAGAGCATCAATGGAAGAGGTTAGTAAGGCAATCCAGAACATTGCAGAATCAACCCAGGATACAGCAGATCTTTCCAGCAGAGTTAATGATTCTGTAATGGCTGCAGCTGACGTAGTATCTAATGTAAATGAGATGACTAACAAGCAGGAGCAGGTTGCAGGAACTCTCGAAGAAATCGTTGGAAAATTCAAACTCAAATAAACCCACCAATCCCACCGGGCCGCGGACTCCTCCGCGGCCCATTTTGTTGCCACATCCTCCCTCTACTCAATCATCCCCTCCGCCACGCCACAGGTGAAGCGGGGGGTCGCTCATTCAGAAAGTTTTTTTCGTCGGATCCAGTTCGGATATTCATGGACTCCTGACAGGTGCATAAGAATTCTACGGTTCAAAACTCGCGCCAGGGCAGCGCTTGCGAGGCGTCCAGTTTCCTATGCGAGTCTTATCTGGAAAATGCAATTTTCTAATGTTTCCACAGCAGTTTTTCCCGCGCGTGCGAAGCGTTGTCTGAAGCAGGACGGAGCTAATTATCTTAAAAAAAGAAAATGCCATTTGGCGCTTGCGCCATAAAGAAATGAGGAATCAACTTCTCCAAGCTAGCTTGAGAGGATTGATTCCTCATTTCTTGTAACGCCCGCTCTGCGGGCTATGGCATTTTCTGTTGTAATATTGCTCACCGTCCTGCAAGTTTACGCTGCAGCATGCGCATTAAAAGAAAAACTGCGGAAACATCTAAGAAAATCTGCATTTGTCAGTGACGAGCACTACGGGAACTGGCGTGAGTAAAAAGCTGCCTCTTGGCGCTCGGACATGTTGAACCGAAGCAGAATTCTTATGCACTGTCAGGAGCCTCATGAATTATTCCTCCTATACACAGACGAAAAAAACTTCCATGAATATCGCTTCCCGCTTTCCCGGTGGGGCGGAGGGTGTACTTCGGTGATTGGAGGTGGTAAGAAAATGGGCGGAGGGAAACTTCACTATAGGTGCGGAGTTTTGAGAGATGTGGTATTATGAATATGAGATTAGTCAGAAAATATCTGATTTTCTGACGAGGGAGTTCTTTAAATTTCTTATGATCAAGATAGGGGGATATAATATGGCTCAAAACGAGATGCTAGCTATGATCCTGGCGGGTGGCCGTGGTAGCAGACTTAAAGATCTGACCACTAAAGTGGCTAAACCTGCAGTATATTATGGCGGCAAATATCGAATCATTGATTTTCCACTTAGTAATTGTGCAAATAGCGGTATTGATACAGTAGGAGTATTGACTCAGTATGAGTCTGTACTTCTTAACAGCTATGTTGCTCAGGATGGTAGATGGGGACTGGATTCCAAGGATAGTGGAGTTTATGTTCTCACACCAAGAGAGAAGGCTGACGAGGGTCTTGATGTTTACAGAGGAACAGCTGATGCTATTTCTCAGAACATCGATTTTATAGATAATTACAATCCTGAATACCTTCTGATTCTTTCAGGTGACCATATCTACAAGATGAATTATGCCAAGATGCTTGCTTACCACAAGAAGATGGGAGCTGATGCAACAATAGCAGTTCGTGGAGTACCTATGAAGGAAGCCAGCAGATTCGGTATCATGAATACAGACGGTAATGGACGTATCGTTGAATTTGAAGAAAAGCCTGCAAAGCCAAAGAGCAATCTTGCTTCCATGGGAATTTATATCTTTAGCTGGAAACTTATGAGAAAGATGCTGGTTGAGGATATGAAGAATCCAAATTCTGACCACGATTTTGGTAAGGACATTATTCCAAAGATGCTTGCAGATAGGAGAAATCTTTTTGCTTATGAGTTTTGCGGTTACTGGAAGGATGTGGGAACAATAGATTCCCTTTGGGAAGCTAACATGGATCTTCTTGATCCCAAGAACGAGCTAAACTTAAACGATTCCTCCTGGCTTATTTATACAGAGGATGTCTCAACTCTGCCACAGTATATCGGCAAGGATGCCAAGGTTAAAAGGGCCTACATCACTCAGGGTGTCAGAGTAGAAGGTACTGTTACTAATTCAGTTCTTTTCACTGGTTCTGTTGTTGGAAAGGGCGCCAGGGTAACGGATAGTGTACTGATGCCGGGGGCAGTTGTTGAGGATGGTGCAACAGTCACAAGGGCGCTGGTTGCAGAAAATGTCAGAATTGCCAAAAAGGCAAAGGTTGGCTCAAGGGGAAGCGAAGAGATCACCCTTGTAGCTAAAAATGTGAAGGGAGGTACAAAATAATGGCAGCTTATAAAGCATTTGGAATTGTATCCTCCGCAGACAACAGCATACATGTAGAGGGACTTCATGATTACAGACCAATTGGATCTTTTTCATTCCTTGGACGATTCAGAGTTATAGATTTCCCTCTTTCAAATATGAGTAATAGTGGCATGGACAGGATTCAGGTTTATGTTCGTTCACGCCCAAGATCAATTGCTGAGCATATTGGTTCAGGAAGACATTACAATATCAACTCAAAACGTGGTAAGGTGCAGCTTCTCTTTTCACAGGACAGCAATGTTCATTCAATCTATAACAATGACATATGCGCTTACAGCGAGAATTTGGACATAATAGAGAGAATGCATCAGGATTACGTGATCATTGCTCCTAGCTATATGGTTTACAAGCAGGATTACTGCGAACTTTTAAATGAGCACATTTCTTCAGGTGCAGATGTGACAATGCTCTATCACAAGGTTGATAATGCAAAAGAGTATTTCCAGAACTGCAAAACTGTAAACATTAACAGACAAAAAGGTATTCTGTCCATTGAAAAGAACCTTGGAACAGCCAAGGAAAAAAATATCAGCATGGATACCTACTGCATGAGTAAGGAAACCTTTATAAGTCTTATAAATGCAGCAAGAGAGATGTCATCTATTTACACACTCTCAGATATCATCAATATTAAGTGCGGAGATCTTGATATAAGAGGCTATCAGCACAAGGGATATTTTGCTTCACTCCTTAGTTTGTCTGATTATTACAGAGCATCTTTGGAACTTCTTGATTACAACATAGCAAGCGAATTGTTCAGACCTGAGTGGCCAATCTACACAAGGACTACAGACTCTTGCCCAACCCAGTACTACGACACCTCTAAGGTTGTCAATTCCTTTGTTTCAAATGGTTGTCTTATTGAAGGAACTGTGGAGAACTCAGTTATAGGCCGTGGCGTTGTAATAAAGAAGGGGGCAGTCGTTAAAAACTCTATTATCCTTGCCTATGCAGATATCGAGGAGGGAGTTCACGTAGAAAATGCCATCGTAGATAAATGGGCTAAGATAATACATGTAAAGGATATCCGCGGAACCGCAGAGCATCCTCAGTACATTAAACGTAGAGATACATTGTAAAAGAATAATACTTTTTGAAGTGGATTTCCCAAGTGGAGATCCACTTCTCTTTTTTCATGAACTCTTTTGATGCACCTTAAAATGCGCTGGTCCAAACATGAAATAAACGGAATTTAATAAAAATATAATATATTTAATTGTGCACATTTGATAGAATATAGGTGAATGGGAATTTGTCTTTTCCATGCAGAAAGGAGCTGTTAATGTTAGCAACACTAATTCCTCTATTTGATGGCAACATGTCTGTCTGTGCATATTCTGTTTTTGGCCGCAAGGAGAATCATTTCCTTAACCCTTCTCTAGAGGGAGGCGCCAGGTATGACGGTGCAGGAACAGTGCATGAGCTTGAAGTTGTCAGCAGCATGGGTGTTGGAACTTTATCAGGTGGCAAAGAGGTATTTGTGCCAATAAATCAGTTCTCAATATTTGCGGAGATTTCCCTTCAATGTACAGTTCCTGCCAATAAAGTTGTTCTTCTTATGGACAATACCATTTCAGCTGATGAACAGCATGTAAGAAGAATAAAGGAATTAAAGTCACAAGGCTACAAGCTGGCTATGAGAAAGCTCCCTATCACAAGCTTTGAACCATATAGAGAGGTGCTGAGCTTGTGTGATTATATTCTTCTTAATCATGCCAAGATAGATATCACCAAAGCCAAGATCTATTTTAGCAATGTATATCCAAATATTAAGCTCTGTGCTGTAAATGTAGATACCAAGGAAGAATATGAGGAACTTATAAAGGATGGTGGATATGACCTGTACGAGGGTAGTTTTTTCAGAATGCCTGTAAAGGAGTCTGAGACAGATGTAAGTCCTCTTAAGGTTAATTATATTGAGCTTTTAAATGTTGTTAACGCTCCTGATTTTGATCTTCAGGATGCTGCTGATGTTATTGGAAAAGACCCTGCTCTTGTAATTTCTCTTTTGGAAATGGTCAATAGGATGTCTTTAAATTCTGAGATCACGTCTATCAGGCATGCGGCAGCAATGCTGGGACAAAAAGAGCTAAAGAGATGGATAAACACAGCAGTCACCAAGGAACTCTGCGCAGACAGACCTTCTGAGATTACAAGGCTTGTTATGATAAGAGCCAAGTTTGCAGAGAACCTTGCTCCGTTATTTGAACTTGCAGTTTCATCTCAGGAACTTTTTATCATGGGACTTTTTTCTGCTCTTGACATCATGCTTGGGAAGACTATGGAAGAAGCCCTTGATATGGTACAGGTTTCAACGCATGTTAAGAATGCAATACTTCACAACGAAGGTGAGTATGCAAAGGTGCTTAATTTTATCATGAGATATGAAGATGCGGATTGGACCGAGGTTTCAAGACTCATGGTGCTTGGTAATATTGACATGGATAAGGTGTACGAAGCGTATCTTAGCTCCCTTAAGTGGTATCGTGATCTTTTTCCTCATAAGTAATATTTCGGGGTAAATTTATGCTGGATGTTAAGGGAATAGGCAGCATAACTTTCAACCTTGCTGCAGTTATAATCAGCATTACCTGTGTATTCTACACACTAATAATGAAGAGCAGACGTAAAAACAGAAGTATGCTCTTTGTATCTATATGTTCTGTTGTAGCACTTGATGCCATAATGGGAATTTTGGGCGAGATAGTGCTGGTCTCCTTTTTTTCAGATTCAGTTAAATTACCGCTGCTTATAGCCTTCAACTTTGTGTACTATCTTACTCATTTTGCACTGGCTCCAATGCTTGCTCTTTATATTATTTTTGTGTGCAATGTTCAGTACAGATTTACAAGGTTTGCCAGAGGGTTAGTAAGTATTCCTTTTGTTTTTCTGGAACTAATGGTTATTATTTCTCCAATCTTTAACTGGGTCTTTTACTATGACGAGAATCTTGTGCTCCATAGAAATGCCGGAGTCTACGTGGCTTATGCCATAAGTGCTTTTTATATTCTTTTTGCCATGACGGCACTCTTTATTTACTGGAATGATCTTAGCAGGTCGAAAAGAATTGCTTTCCTTTATTTTTCTATGCTGGTTATCATTGGAACTCTTATTCAAATGTTCATTATTGAGATAAGGTCTGAGCTTATGGCCGAAGCAATAGGGTTCATGGGCTTTATGATGATGCTTGAAAATGATGACGACAGGATAGACACTTCAACGAGAGTGTATAACAGGAATGCTTTTATAAGGGATGTGACTGGATATTTTAAGTATAAGAGGAATTTTTATACAATCTGTATCAGAATAACCAATGCTGATATATACAGGAAAATGACTGGATTTGAGGAGTATGAAAATGTCCTTAGAATGCTGATAGAGTATCTGGTTAACATTGGAGACAGGAATGATGTCTATAGGATAAGTTCTGATGATTTCTATTTATTATGTCCTGACATAGATAAGGGAAAAGCTGACGAGATAGCTGCTAATATATTTCGGAGATTTCAGGAAGAGTGGAAGATAGATGACAAAGAGGTACTATTAAAGGCTACGACATTTATGGCCTATTCTCCAGATCAGTTTGGGAATGTGGATTATCTTTTACTTCTGGCTGAAAGCACCATAGATAAGGAATTTGACCATGTACTCTCTGGCCACGAGCTTGATTTTATCTTAAGACGAGCAGATGTTGAAAATGCAGTGCGAAGGGGCCTGGAGGAAGGAAATTTCAGGGTGTACTTTAACCCTATCTATACCAAGGAAGAAAGGGCAATCTGCGCAGCAGAGGCTTATGTTCAGCTAAGGGACAAGCAACTTGGCCATGTTCACAGGGACGAATTTATTCCAGTAGCAGTACAGACAGGAATGATCGAAAAGCTTGGATGGTTCATCATTGATCAGGTTTTCTATTTTCTTGGCGGCGGTATTGTTGAGGAGATGGGAATAGATTTTATAAGTATCAACCTTAATTCTGTTCAGATAATCAAGCCGGACTTTGCAGAGAGAGTGCAGCAGATGTGGGAAAAATATGGTGCATCTCCTTCGAAAATTGTTTTTAACATTTCAGAAACCGCTGCAGAAGCGGATCGAAACGTCCTTATAGGTGTAATGCAGAAACTTAGCGGCTTTGGCGTCAGATTCTTTCTTGATGAATATGGAACTGGCTTTTTTAACATGCAATCTTCAATTTCCATGGTTTTTGAAGGCGCCAATATTGATGCAAGATTTGTAGAGAATGCAGCTGTGAACCCTCAGAGTAAGATCATTTTGGACAACAGACTTAAGATGATCGCACAGATGGGGAAAAAGATAGTTCTTTCAAACGTTGATAGCCAGGAATGCTTTGATGCTATAAATGGCATAAAGGCAGATTATATACAGGGCACTTATTTTTCACCTCCAGCTAGTAAGAATGAATTTATAACAATCCTGAAAGCTACAGAAATGGCCAGGATGGAGGAGAGAAGAGCAAGGGCGGCAAATGAAGCCAAGAGTAATTTCCTTGCAAATATGTCCCATGAGATCAGAACTCCTATCAATGCTGTTCTTGGCATGAATGAAGTTATCTTAAGGGAATGTCAGGATGAGAAAATACTTGAATATGCCAGAAATATTGAAGGTGCTGGTAAAACTCTTTTGTCTCTGATAAATGATATTCTGGATTTCTCCAAGATTGAAGCTGGCAGCATGGAGATAAATGAGACGGAGTATGACTTTAGCTCTGTTCTTAATGACATCTACAACATGATACATATTAAGGCAGAGCAAAAGATATTAGAGCTTGAGGTTAATGTGGATGAGAATCTGCCGGATACAATGTTTGGCGATGAGATAAGACTTAGGCAGATCATAGTCAACCTCCTTAACAATGCTGTTAAATATACCCAGAAGGGCACAGTTACCTTGACTGCCACAGGTGAGAAAACGGGTGTGGATATGATCACCCTCAAAATTGATATAACTGACACCGGAATGGGCATAAAAGAAGAGGATATTGCAACTCTGTTTGATAAGTTTAAGAGACTGGATATAGACAAGAACAGGACTGTGGAAGGAAGTGGACTTGGTCTTGCTATTACTTATTCTCTCCTTGAACTTATGGGCGGAAGCATTTCTGTGAGCAGTGAATATGGGAAGGGCTCTACTTTCTCCATCCTTTTGCCGCAGAGAATTGTTGGTGATACTAAGATTGGAGATTTCAGAAAAAGGATATCCCAAAATGCTCAGGACAGAAAACCCTATAAGGAGACCTTTACAGCTCCAGATGCCAGGATTCTTGTTGTTGATGATACACCTATGAACCACGTTGTCATCACTGAGCTTTTAAAGCCTACGAAGCTTCAGATAGAATCTGCAAGAAGTGGAGCAGAGTGCCTTGAAAAGCAGCATGAAAAGAAATATGACCTGATCTTTTTGGATTATAGAATGCCGGGGATGGATGGTACTGAGACTTTCCACGCGATAAAAGATGACAAAGAAAGTCCTAATCTTGATACCCCGATAATAGTTCTTACTGCAAATGCAATCACTGGAGCAAGGGACAACTTCCTGAGAATAGGCTTTGATGATTACCTTAGTAAGCCTATTGAGAGTGACAAGCTCGAGGCTGCGCTTATCAGATTCCTTCCCAAAGATAAGGTCGTTATAACTGTCACAGAGGAAGAAAATACAAAAGAAAATGCGTCAGAAAATACTCAGTCAGACTGGTTTGCGGCACTTTCGTTTATCGATGAGATTGATGTAAGTGTTGGACTTTCAAACTGTGGAAGTAAAGAGAGCTATCTGAACATTCTAAAAGTATTTTTTGAATCAATAGGCAATACCAGAGAAAACATAAAGAACAGTTATGAAACAGAGAACTGGAAAGATTACACAAGTTATGTTCATTCTCTAAAGAGCACCAGCAGGACTATTGGCGGAATTAGTCTGTCAAAGCTTGCTGAGAAGCTTGAAAAAGCAGGAAATGAAAATGACATAGATACAATCAGAACCTATCAGGATGAGCTTCTTGATAAGTACTATGTACTTGAAACAGGACTTGATCATATTCCTGAGATAAAAGGTCAGCATGATGAAGATAAGGAGAAAAAGCCTATTTCAGAGGCTCAGCTCAAGGATGCTTATGCAAGTATACTTGAAGTAAGTAAGGTACTTGATTATGACACACTGATGTTTATTCTGGATTCCATCAAGGAATATGAGCTTCCTTTTGATGATTCCATTGCAATGAAAAAAATCGCCGACCTGTCTTATAAACTGGATTGGGACGGTATTTCACAATTAGTAGAGAGTAGACTAAATAGTTAGGAGCAAAAACTATGCCGAACATGTTTAAGAAAATCTTGCTTGTCAGAAATGAAGAAACCTTCATGGTCAATGCCATCAAAAATCTCCTAAAGAGTAATAACTATCAGGTGGAGGATTCGACCTATTCCCTGGGGGAACTTAGTGGAAAAGTGTCAGGAGTAAACCTTGTTATCCTGTATACTGACCAGGACTTTGAAGATCACAGGGATGCAATGGTCTATTTTAAAGATGTTTCTATGGAGGAAAACCTTATCGTTATTGTGATAGGTGATAAGGCAGCTTTTGACCTGGTTCACCGCTATATTCCGCAAGAGGATATAGCTTATGAAATAACCAGGCCTCTTGATATGGCTGATCTCATGGAAAAGGTTGGAATAGTTACGGATGACGAATTTGAGCAGCAGAAGAAAAAATGCATCCTGATAGTGGATGATGACCCCACCTACATACAGATGATAAGAGAATGGCTAAAAGATATCTACAGAGTTGGAATGGCCAATTCAGGAACCCAGGCTGTTGCATGGCTGGCAACCAACAAGGCGGATCTTATTCTTCTTGATTATGATATGCCTGTTCTGGATGGACCGACAGTCCTTCAGATGCTTAGAAGCGAATCTTTTTCAAGCTCTACTCCTGTAATGTTCCTGACTGGAAAAAGCGACAGAAAGAGCGTCACTGATGTGATTGCCCTTAAGCCTGCGGATTATCTTTTGAAAAGCATCAGCAGGGATAAGCTTCTTGAGACATTAGGCAACTTTTTTAGACAAAGGAAATGATAAATGACTTTTGATCTGGCACTTATTGACAGAACTACATATAGGATAGCAGCAGCTATTATCTGCATAACCTGTCTTTTTTATTCGGCAATGATGCGCAAAAGAAATGCCTTAAGAAGCAGGCTGTTTATGATGCTTCTGGTCTTTACTCTGATAGACTGTTTTACTGAGCCTATTGCGTATCTGTTTATTTATGGGCCTTTTTCTGATGTTATTAAGTGGGTTGCCAGTTATTCCTGCCAGCTTATCTATTATTTGACGCATTTTGGTATTATTCCAATTTATGTTTTTTATATTATAGTCACTTGCGGCATTGAGTTTAAATTTAATGCCTTCAAAAGAAATATCATAAAGTTTCCATTTTATATTCTCGAAGTCATGCTTTTGCTCAATCCATTTACAGAATTTGTCTTTAAGATCATAGGCAAATATCAATATGGAAGATCCTATGGTATTTACTTAGCTTACACGTTTGCTGCAGCTTACTTTTTGTTTGGAGTATATCTTTTTATAAAAAACTGGTATGCAATAAGCAAGATAAAGAGAGTTGCTATGATATATTTTATGGCATTGGCATTTATAGGCACTGCTGTCCAAATGCTGATACCGTCTGTGAAATGTGAGCTTTTGTGCGAAGCAATAGGTCTTAGCGGCATTATGATCATGATAGAAAAGGACGATGACAAAATAGATGTCGCAACAGGAACTTACAACAGAAATGCCTTTGTTCAGGATGTTACCGCGTATTTTAAGCTAAAGAGGGAATTCAAGGCAATATGTATCAGGATAGAGAATCTTGGAATATATAGAAAGCTTTACGGTTATGAGAGCATTGGAGATCTTACAAGGCAGATAGCTACTCATCTTATGGAATATGGAAGGGAGAATACTGTATATCATACCAGAAGTGATGTCTTTTACATGCTTGTTACAGGAGCTGTTTCTGGAGAAATTGCGGGTATTACGGAGAATATAGCAAAAAGATTTGAACAGACCTGGGATAACGGCTCTGACAGTATAAAACTTGACGCTATTGTGCTTGTGGCAGATTGTCCTCAGCAGCTAAGTAATATAAATGATATTTTCCTCATGGATTCAACTACCTTGAAGGGCAATGAAAAGAAACTATTATGCGGCGAAGACCTTAATTTCCTCCTAAGGAGGATAGAAGTTGAAAAGGCAATTGGAAGAGGAATCAGTGAAAAGACTTTTAAGCTAATGTTTTCTCCTGTATATAGGAGTCAGGACTGGCGCATTAAGCTATCCCATGTGACTCTGAATCTTCATGACTCTGAGCTTGGAGAAATCCCTCCTTCAGAATTTATGGAGGTTGCAGAGGGATCTGGCTTTATAGATGAGATTCAGTACAGAACTTTGGAAGCAGTATGCAGGTTTTTGTCCAATGGTGTCGATAAATCGGACATGCAGATGGATTTTGTTCTGGTGCCTATAATGTCTGCAACTATCCTTAGAAGTGAGTTTGTTAAGAAGGTAAAAGAGATAGTTGATCACTTTGGCGTCGACCCTTCACTTATAGCATTTGTTATGAAGGAGTCCTATGCATTTTATGCAAAAGAGACTCTTTTGGAACTAATGAATGGGCTTGTTGAATATGGCATCAGGATGTATATAAGTGATTACGAAGCAGGATTTCTTGGTTTTAATACCATAGCCAGCTATGATCTTGAGGGAGTGATCGTTGAAATCAGAAGTCTGTTTGAAGCGGACAATGAAGAAAATGCCAAGATTGTTTTCTCCAACAGGATCAACATGATAAAGCAGCTTGGAAAGGTCTGCATCATAACCGGAATAGACACCAGGGAATATTATGATAAAATAAGTGAAGTTCCTATTGACTTTGCTGAAGGTGATTATTTGTCCCCTGCAATTACCAAAAATGAACTTCAGAACAAGTTCTGGCATGGAGAACACCTTTTATTTACAAAAGATGGAGTTGAGCGACTAGAGGAAGATGAAAATATTTAATGAAGTTCTTTTGATTAATACCTTGTTTTTACAGGATACATCTTCTTTTGATTTCTGGTACCAGCAAATGCCGCAGTATCGGAAGGACAAGATAGACAAGATAAAGCCTGTGGCCAGCAAGAGACAATCTCTTGGTGCCGGAATTCTTATAAAACAAGGGCTTGATGAATATGGGGTAGACGGGGAACATATTCTGACTGGTTCTAACGAAAAACCATATATCGAAAGCGCACATGGCCTGGAGTTTAATGTGTCCCATTCAGGGGATATGGCCGTATGCGCTTTTTCTGATAAATGCGTAGGAATAGACCTTGAACATACCAAAGTTTTTAATAGAAATTTAATAAATTTTGTTTACAAGCCGGAGGAGATAAAGTATATTAAATATCGTTCGAAGAATCAGAACGATGAGAATTGCCAGTATACTAAATTGTGGACTATCAAGGAGAGCATAATGAAGTATTATGGCAAGGGCTTATCTATGGATCCACGTAAGATTTTTGTTGATCTTGAGAATGGCTACAGAGTTTTTTATGACGGTGAAATTCTTGAGGACATTTTCTTCACTCAATATGAATATATGGGGTATCACATTACGGTCTGCTCGGAGTATGAGAGGTTTTCGGATGAAATAAGAATTGTTAAGGGAGAATGAGGAAATGTCAATTTTTATGTTTTTTATGGCCGTATTACCGGCTGCCCTGCTCATGTACTTTGTGTACAAGGCAGACAAGATTGAAAAAGAACCAGCTGGACTTCTTGTTAAGCTCTTCCTTTTTGGTCTTCTTTCAACACTGAGCGCGTTAGTGCTTGAGATTCTTGGTGAGCTCATCCTGCGCCTTATCTTCCCATATGGAGGACTGGCATATACAGCACTTATGATGTTCTGCGTAGTTGCCCTCTCTGAGGAAGCTGGCAAGTACTTTGTTGTCAAGAAAGTTGCCTGGAAGGATCCAGCATTTAACTATACATTTGATGCAGTAGTTTATGCAGTATTTTCTTCACTTGGATTTGCTGCTTTAGAGAACGTTATGTACCTTACTGATGCACCTATCATCACAGCTATCATGCGTGGTATTCTTGCAGTTCCAGGTCACGCTATTGATGCAGTATTTATGGGTAGCTATTTTGGCGCAGCCAAGAGATGTGAAGCTATTGGAGATGAGAAGGGCAAAAAGGCTAACCTTATCAAGGCCCTTGTAGTTCCTGTAATAATCCATGGATTCTATGACTTCTGCTTGTCATGTGATATTCCATATGCAATAGTAATATTCTTTATATTTGAGATATTTATCACTATTTACGCTATCATGAAGGTTAAGAAGCTTTCATCTTCTGACTCAGCTATATTCCCTATGGGATATTATCCTGGAGCACAGGTTGCTTATCAGATGTATAATCAGGGAGCACTTAGATTTGATCCAATGACAGGTCAGCCTATATTCGTTGCTCAGCCACAGCCTATGGGCTTTGATCCAATGACAGGTCAGCCAATCATGCAGCAGGCCCAGCCACAGTTCCAGGCTCAGATGCAGTTCCAGGCACAGCCACAGTTCCAGGCGCAGCCACAGATGCAGGCCCAGGCACAATTCCAGCAGGCGCCAGCACAGCAGAGTCAGCAGATGGGCTTTGATCCAGTAACAGGCCAGCCAATTATGCAGGCACCACAGATGCAGGCCCAGCCACAGTTCCAGGCACAGCCACAGATGCAGACACAGCCACAGTTCCAGCAGGCACCAGCACAGCAGGGTCAGCAGATGGGCTTTGATCCAATGACAGGCCAGCCAATCATGCAGCAGGCACAGCCACAGTTCCAGGCGCAGGCACAGCAAGGTCAACCTATGGGCTTTGACCCAATGACAGGCCAGCCAATCATGCAGCAGACCCAGCCACAGTTCCAGGCTCAGTCACAGTTCCAGGCTCAGGCACAGCCACAGCTCCAGCAGGCAGTAGCGCAGGAAACAACAGCGCAGCAGCCAGAGACACAGGCAGTAGCACAGGAAACAGCTGCAGCACAGTCACAGCCAGTAATGCATTTTGATCCAATGACAGGCCAGCCTATCATGCAGCAGACAGAAGCGCAGCCACAGTTCCAGGCTCAGGCACAGCCACAGTTCCAGCAGGCAGTAGCGCAGGAAACATCAGCGCAGCAGGTAGAGACACAGGCAGTAGCACAGGAAACAGTTGTAGCACAGTCACAGCCAGTGATGCATTTTGATCCAATGACAGGTCAGCCTATCATGCAGCAGACAGAAGCGCAGTCACAGGCTCCAGTACAGGAAACACCAGTACAGCAGGTAGAGACACAGGCTCAGACTGTATTAAAGGATTCAGTGCCAGTTCAGGATCAGGTTTTTGAATCTGAGAATCCTACACAGGAGCTTGCACCTAACGTTGTATCATCAGCTAATTATGATCCTATGACCGGAAGACCAATCGAGCCATCATTTGCACCAGAAGCTTGATTTATGCCAGTTTAAGATATATTGAAATGATCAAGATATGTCGATGAAGAATTAGTAATAATAAGTATTTAGTAATAAGAGGCGTCCTCAATGCAAAAAGGGGATGCCTCTTTTTTCATATGTGGACATTATTAAGCGATGCATTTGATGCTAAAAAACCAATAAAGTTTGTATTGCATGACAAAGGAGAAGGCAAGTGATGCAAGAAACCAAAAGATCAAAGTTTTGCATGACAAAGGCGAAGGCAAGTGATGCAAGAAATTGAAAAAACTAAATTATGCATGACAAAGGCGAAGGCAAGTGATGCAAGAAATTAAAAAAACTAAATTATGCATGACAAAGGCGAAGGCGAGTGATGCAAGAAATCGAAAAAACTAAATTATGTATGACAAGGGCGAAGGCAAATGATGCAAGAAGCCAAAAGATCAAAGTTTTGCATGACAAGGGCGAAGGCAAGTGATGCAAGAAATCGAAAAAACAAAATTATGCATGACAAAGGCGAAGGCAAGTGATGCAAGAAATTGAAAAAACTAAATTATGCATGACAAAGGCTAAGGCAAGTGATGCATAAAAGGCATAGAAAACGCAGAAAGCCATAAACTCAATCATTGCGCTCATCAAAGATACAAAGATATATAACATATATAATGCATACCCTAATATTTTCATCATAATAAATCTGCTATGCTACAAAGCTCGCCAATTTTTTCATTGATTTATAATTAAGCAGACTATATTATGTTGTAGGTGTCAAAAGCATCTTTTGAGAACAAATAGTAAGAAATCCAGCATTGATCATTAGGATTATTCTATGAAGGAGTTTTATGAGTATTTTAAATGTAGAGCACTTAACACATGGCTTTGGTGACAGAGCGATTTTTGATGACGTTTCTTTCAGACTTCTGAAGGGCGAACATATTGGACTTGTAGGAGCAAATGGAGAGGGTAAATCTACCTTCATGAATATAATAATTGGAAAGCTCATGCCAGATGCAGGCAAGATAGAATGGGCCAAGAATGTGAAGGTTGGATATCTTGATCAGCATGCTGTGTTAAAAGAGGGCATGACAATAAGAGATGTACTGGCATCTGCCTATGAGCCTTTGTATGCTATGGAGAGCAGAATGAACGAAATCTGCGATGCTATGGGAGAGGCTAATGAAAAAGAACTAGAAGAGTACATGGAAGAACTTGGTACAATTCAGGATCTTCTGACAAATAGAGATTTTTACCTGATAGATTCCAAGATAGAAGAAGTATCAAGAGCTTTGGGATTTTTAGACTTGGGGCTCGACAGAGATGTTACTGAGCTTTCTGGTGGGCAGAGAACCAAGATTCTTTTGGCTAAGCTCCTTTTGGAAAAGCCAGATATTTTGCTACTTGATGAGCCTACTAACTATCTTGATGCCGAGCATATTGTATGGCTTACAAGATATCTTCAGGATTATGAGAATGCCTTTATATTGATATCTCATGATATTCCTTTCCTTAATAGCGTGGTCAATATCATTTATCACATGGATGGACAGACTCACAGTCTTGACCGCTATGTTGGAGACTATGATAAATTCCAGGAAGTTTATGAGATGAAGAAGGCCCAGAGAGAAGCGGCTTACAACAGACAACAGCAGGAAATAGCTGATCTTAAGGATTTCGTTGCCAGAAATAAGGCAAGAGTTGCTACAAGAAACATGGCTATGGCCCGTCAGAAAAAGCTTGATAGCATGGATATTATTGAGAAGATTCAGGAAAAGCCTAAGCCAGAGTTTAACTTTAAGACTGCCCGCACTCCTGGTAAGGTCCTATTTGAGACCAAGGATCTTGTTATAGGATATGATGATCCTTTATCCTCACCTCTTAATATTTCGATGGAGAGAGGATCCAAGATAGTTCTTACAGGTGCAAACGGAATAGGTAAGACAACTCTTTTAAAGAGTATTCTTGGCCTTATCCCTGCACTTAGTGGAAGTGTGGAGCTTGGAGAAAACGTAGAAATAGGTTACTTTGAGCAGGAAATGTCACCAGATATTGAGACAACCTGTATGCAGGAAATATGGAATGAGTTCCCGGGCTTTTCACAGTATGAGGTGCGTTCAGCTCTTGCAAAATGCGGTCTTACTACCAAGCACATAGAGAGCAAGTGCAAGGTCCTTTCAGGTGGTGAGCAGGCCAAAGTGCGCCTGTGCAAGCTTATAAACAGGGAGTCAAATCTTCTTGTTCTGGATGAGCCTACTAACCACCTTGATGTAGATGCCAAGGAGGAACTCCTTCGCGCCCTTAAGGAATACAAAGGCAGTATTCTCATGGTCTGCCACGAACCAGACTTCTACCAGTCTCTGGCAACACAGGTCATGGACTGCACCAAGTGGACCACAAGAATCTGATTCAAACTATTATTGGAATATCTTGCAAAAAGGTATTACGTTGCCCTTGGTATGTAATACCAAAATAAAGAATAGATGCCAGAAAGATATTACGCAATCTTGGAGAAGTAATATCTTTCTGGCATATTTTGTTAGTAAAGGTATTATGTAGCGCTAGCCATGTAATACCAAAAAACAAGAAAAATTGCTTGTTAGTATTACACAGAGACGGAAGAGTAATACTTATATATTCGTATCATGCAAGAAAGGTATTACCCGGCGCCAGTTAGGGAATAGGCCATAATACCTTTCACACACATATCAGAAATCAGAAATCCAGCCCTTTGCGCCAGTCTTTCATGTTGAAGCGGACGAAAGCTGTGAGGCCGACGATTGTCCAGGTAATGCCGGTTGAGATCCAAAGTCCCCAGGCTCCGATAAATGGAAGGGAGCACAAGAGAGTAGGAAATACTATTCGGCCAATCATCTCAGAAGCTCCGGAAATAGCAGGGAACTTGGCATCGCCTGCGCCGTTAAGGATACCTCTGCATACGTAGATCATTCCAAGTGGAAGATAGAAGTAGGAGAGGATGCGCATTGCGCTGGAGCCGTACTCTATGACTTGGGCTTCTTCTGACTTGATGAAAATCTTTACGAAGACATCGCCAAAAAGTCCCATCAGGATGATCATGATGACCGCATATATTACCATCATGGTCATGCCCAGCTTAAAGCCCTTTTTGACACGAGAACCCTTGCCAGCACCCATGTTCTGGCCTGTAAAGGTTGAAAGAGAATCCTGCAGAGCCTTAAACTGCATGTTTACAAGGTTTTCTACCTTGCTGGTAGTGGTAAAGGCAGCTACTATCGTTGAATCAAAAGAGTTGATGACTCTTTGAAGAATTACGAATGAGAGGGCTACAAGGCCACTCTGGAGAGCCATTGAACCGCCGATTGTGTAGCACTTTGTGATGATATCTTTATCCATCTGCCAGTCGGAGCTGCTTAATTTGAACATAGGATTTCTGAAAAAAGCATAAGTTATAGAGCCTACAGCAGAAATGGCCTGAGCAGTAACTGTTGCTATAGCAAGCCCGGCAACACCAAGGTCAAAGGCAATTACAAACAAAAGATCCATGGCAACATTCAAAAAGCTTGAAACAATCAGAAAGTAAAGAGGAGTCTGCGAATCCCCAATACCTCTCATGATATAGGAAATAGTGTTATAAAGAGCTGTTCCTATGAAACCTACGCATATTATTGACATGTAGGCAATTGCATTTTCGAGAATGTCTTCAGGGGTATTCATAACCTTTGTAAGGATAAGTCTTGAAAAAGAAAAGCCAAGAAGCCCCACAAAGATAGATGTGGCGCTGACGATGACAAGGGCATTTGTTATTACTTTTTTAACTCCCTTCATGTCCCCTGCTCCAAAAAACTGGGAGATTATTATTCCAATTCCGGTTGCTAGGCCATTTCCAAGGGCAAAGAAAAGGTTTGTAACATGCCCAGTTGAGCCAACTGCTGCTAGAGCCTTGGCGTCTATGAATCTTCCCGCAATAATTGTGTCTACTATATTGTAAAACTGCTGAAAAATATTACCCATCATCATGGGAAGCATAAAAGACAGAATAAGAGCCTTGGGATCTCCTACAGTCATATCTTTTGCGTATTTCTTGGATAGAACGTTAGCCATTTTAACACTCCGGTGAATTTAGATTGCTTACAATTTGCATAGAGTTTATCGTAACTCAACAGTGCTCTTTTCGCAACAATTATTGTAGATTTATTGTTATAGATATATAATAGCAAAGGTTTCAGGGAGGTATGAAAATGGTCAAAAAAAGAAAAAAGACAGTAGACATTGTTTATCTTATTTTAGCGTTGGTGTTTTGCTTCATAGGATTAAATTTTATGATCATGGGCGCTACTGTGTTTGGGACTATACATGGCAAGATGAAAGATGCGATTGAAATTGAGGCTACCATAACAGATATAAGTTACATGGGTGGAGGCGCAAACGATTCTCATAACGTATATGTATCCTATGAGTTTGAAGGTCAGCAGTATGACTATGTGCGTCTGAATACATATACAAGCAGCATGCATGAAGGAGACACTATCACCGTTTACATTGATGATAACAACCCAGGTGAAGTGATTGGTACAGGATGGTCAGAGTTTATTTTCCTTGGAATTTTTGGCGGAATTGGACTCCTCTTTTTTGCTATAGGACTCATCTTTGTTGCCCTTATAGTAAAAAAGAATAGAAAGACAAAATGGCTTCTGGAAAACGGACAAGTCATCCATGGAACAGTTACAGAAATTGATTTTAACCCTTGCGTGCATGTTAATGGCAGACATCCTCGCGTTGTATACTGCTCATATCAGGATCCGGGCACAGGTATGATCTACCAGTTTAAGAGCAGAAACATATATGATTCCATAACTAATTGCATCACTATAGGAGATAGCATAGATATATATGTTGATCCTGAAAACTATGCCAAGAACTATGTTGATGTAGATAAGCCTATGGAGAGAATTGTAAGCTACACATGATCTGCTCTGACACGAAATAGTTTTGGAGAAACCTTTAATTTCATATAAATGTCAGCATATTGGGATGGAGAAAGATCTTCCACGTAGTTCATTTGGAAGTTTTTCTTTATCCCATTTTTAATTAGTATATCCGCGGCTTTATTATAGGCTATGGCCGCTTCAGCTTCGGAGTTATATTTCCCAACAACATAGTTACTGCGCACATGGATAACAGTCTTGTATTTGATAAAACCCTTTTCTGCAAACTGTTGAACACCACGGTATCTGTTTAATATAACGATATTATCGTACCTGAAATCTGTAGGGTCATCATTTACAAAATGGTAGTCCCGGCCAGCAACAGCGTAGCTCTTAATGCCATATTTCTGCAAAATAGAGAGCTGGCTTCCGTAGTCTGCTACAAATAGGTGAGAACCTCTTTTCATTATCTTATGAGATGAATAGTAGAAAAGATCTTCAATATCGAATTTCAGAAAAAGACCTGGTTCTAAATGATAGGTAAAGTATTTTTTTTCAAGGTAGATTGGATTTGAAATGTAAATTCCTTTATCTCTGAAATTTATGAGACAAACGAACTTATCAAAGGGAATATGCATGTTTTCTTTGTAAGATGATAATGTAAAAGAGTCAGAGTGCAGAATCTTATAGGCCTCTTTATATACGAAAGCTGCCTCTTTTTCCTCGCTAAAAGACCCAAGAGAGATGTGCTTGCCCTCAAAGGTTATGGAAGCCCTGTAGGATGGTGTCCCATCTTTTAGCACTGTATGATATACCCCGACAGATTTTTTTCTTTTCAATATCATCCCTCCATAGAAAACACAAAGATAAAGGAAACGGATTGATTTTACATATTGTACAACTTTAATAGTTCAAAGTGCTAAAATATTGTGTAGATATATTGACCTATCTTATGGTATACTGAGTACTCAAAGAGGTAATCATTACTCTTTTTTATTCCCAGTGTTATTCGCAAATTAAATATGTAATGGTATAACGATAATACATTTATATTTTACCAATAAAAGAGGAGTGAAAGCAATGGCAAAGGAAGTTTTGTACAGTAGCACCAGAGGGGCTTTGGGCCAGATAAAGGCATCTGAAGCTATTTTAAGGGGACTTGCTCCAGACGGAGGTCTTTACGTTCCTGATCATATTCCACATTTGGAAAAAGAGCTTAGGGAGATCGCGCAGCTTGATTATAAAGAGACTGCATATGAAGTAATGAAGCTTCTTTTGACTGATTATTCAGAGGAAGAGCTTAGATACTGCATAACAAATGCTTATGATTCCAAATTTGACACAGAGGAGATTGCTCCTATTTCAGAGGCTGATGGAGCTTTTTACCTTGAGCTTTATCACGGAGCTACAATTGCATTCAAGGATATGGCTCTTTCAATTCTGCCATATCTTATGACAACAGCTGCCAAGAAAAATAATGTTAAAAATGAGATCGTTATTCTTACTGCCACCAGCGGCGATACTGGAAAAGCTGCACTTGCCGGCTTTGCAGATGTTCCTGGAACAAGGATCATTGTCTTTTACCCTAAACATGGAGTAAGCCCAATACAGGAGCAGCAGATGGTTACTCAGAAGGGAGATAACACCTGCGTTATTGGTATAGAGGGTAACTTTGATGATGCTCAGACAGGAGTCAAGAAGATCTTTACAGATAAAGAGCTGGCATCAGACCTTGATGCCAAGGGCTTCCAGTTTTCTTCTGCTAATTCCATCAATATTGGAAGACTTGTTCCTCAGATTGTTTATTATGTTTACTCTTATGCAAAGCTCCTTAAAGAGGGCAGGATCGCTGATGGCGATGCTATAAATGTAGTCGTTCCTACAGGTAATTTTGGTAATATTCTGGCTGCATATTATGCCAAGAATATGGGTGTGCCAATTGCCAAGCTTATCTGTGCATCCAACTCCAACAAGGTCTTATTTGACTTCTTTAAGACTGGTGAGTACGACAGAAACAGAGAGTTTGTTTTAACAGCGTCTCCTTCCATGGATATTCTCATTTCATCTAATCTTGAGAGACTCATTTATCACATCGCTGGAGATAATGCTCAGAAGGATGCAGAGTTTATGGCACAGCTATCATCTGCTGGTAAGTATGAGATCACTGACGAGATGAGAGACAAGCTCACAGACTTTTATGGCGGTTTTGCTACAGAGGAAGAGACCTTTGACACTATAAAGAAGGTATTTGATAAGACAGGATATCTTATGGATACACATACTGCTGTAGCAAGCTCTGTTTACAGCAAGTATGTAGCTGAGACAGGAGATAAGACAGTTTCTGTAATTGCTTCTACAGCAAGTCCATTTAAGTTTACAAGAAGCGTTATGACGGCTCTTGGAAAGGCAGATGATTCCAAGGACGATTTTGCTCTTGCTGATGAGCTTTCAAGAGTTTCAGGTGTCGAGATACCTGATGCTGTGACATCTATCAGAACTGCTGAGATCAGACACAAGACAGTAGTAGATAAGGACAAGATGCAGAGCGCTGTTCTTGATTTCCTTTCAAAGTGATAATCTTTTTACACTGATACAAATAAAATAAACGTTTATATAGGAGGTGCGTATGGATTTAGGCAAGGGCTATTACTCACAGAACACACCGGAAATTGTTGAACTTTCCAAGCTTTCTCAGGAAGCTGATCTTATTGAAAACGATCTTTTTTATAAATACGATGTAAAGAGGGGACTTCGTGACCTTAATGGTAAGGGCGTCTTAACCGGCCTTACCAGGATTTCCGAGATAATCGCCAAAAAGGAAGTCGACGGAAAAGAAATCCCTGCAGATGGCGAAATATATTTTAGAGGTTATGATGTTCATGAATTAATAGAGGCGGCAGTTAAGGAGAATAGGTTTGCCTTCGAAGAGTGCGCCTACCTTCTTCTTTTTGACAAGCTGCCTACGGGAAAAGAACTATTTGAGTTTGAAAAGCTTCTTGGAATTTATAAGAGTCTTCCACCCAGCTTTGTAAGGGACGTTATCATGAAGTCCCCTAGTAGGGATATGATGAATACTCTTGCGAGAAGCGTTTTGACTCTATATTCCTATGATGATCATGCAGATGATGTGTCACTTCCTAATGTCTTGAGGCAGTCTCTGCAGCTGATCAGTATGTTCCCACTTTTGGCTATTTATGGGTATCATGCCTATAACCATTACCATGAGGGTAATTCCCTTATCATTCATCCGCCGAAAGAGGAATTGTCAACGGCAGAGATGATCTTGTATCTTCTAAGGCCAGACAGTCAGTATACTGAGCTTGAAGCAAAACTCCTTGATATTTGTCTTGTGCTTCATATGGAGCATGGCGGTGGTAATAATTCATCTTTTACAACTCATGTGGTCAGTTCCAGTATGACTGATACCTACTCTGTAATAGCTGCGGCAATAGGTTCTTTGAAGGGCCCCAGACATGGCGGCGCAAATATTAAGGTTGTGCACATGTTTGATGATATTGAGGCCAATGTAAAGAATTGGAAGGATGAGGAAGAAGTCAGGGCTTACCTGGATAAGATCCTCAACAAAGAAGCCTTTGATGGGGCAGGACTTATCTACGGAATAGGACATGCTATTTATTCCAAGTCTGATCCTCGTGCAGTTATTTTAAAGAGCTTTGTAGAAAAGCTTGCAGCAGAAAAGGGCAAAGAGGATGAACTTGCTCTATATGAGCTTGTTGAGAAGCTTGCCCCTGAGCTTATTGCAGGTGAGAGGACTATGTACAAGGGTGTAAGTGCCAATGTGGACTTTTATTCTGGCTTTGTATACAGAATGCTTGAACTTCCAGAGGAACTTTATCCAACAATTTTTGCTATAGCAAGGATAGTGGGCTGGAGTGCACACAGAATGGAAGAGCTTGCCAATAATGGAAAGATCATTCGCCCTGCCTATATGGCTATTGAGCCCCGCAAGGAATATGTAGACATGGCAGACCGCACATAAAGAGCAAAAGATAAAGCCGCCCAAGTGGGCGGCTTTTTAAATGAAAATCAAAGATTATATTTAGCTGCGATAAGTGGAGCTACCTTAGAGGAACCGATACGGCTGCATCCAGCCTCTGCATATGCAAGAGCATCTTCGATAGTACGGATTCCACCAGCTGCCTTGATCTTAACATTAGGACCGATGTGCTTTTTGAAAAGCTCGATGTCAGCAAGAGTAGCACCAGCTGTTCCAAATCCTGTAGAAGTCTTGATGTATTCTGCACCAGACTCTGTTACGATCTCGCAGAGCTTGATCTTCTCATCTTCTGTAAGATAGCAAGTCTCAATGATAACCTTAAGAAGCTTGTCTCCACATGCCTCACGGATCATCTTGATTTCTTTTAATACTTCATCATATCTGTGGTTCTTGACATCACTGATATTAACTACTGTATCAATCTCAGAAGCGCCATCAGCGATAGAATCCTTGGCTTCTACAACCTTGGATGATGCACTGTTGTAACCAAGAGGGAAACCTATAACTGTGCAGAGCTTGAGGTTGTCGCCGTATTTATCATGTACTCTCTTAAGATATGTCTGTGGGATGCAGACTGTTGCTGTGCCATACTTAACAGCCTCGTCGCAAAGTGATACGATGTCCTCCCATGTAGCATTAGCCTGAAGCTGAGTGTGATCAATAAGTTTAAGTATTTCTTTTTCTTCCATTTGTGAATCTCCCTTAAAAAGTGTGATCAAAATTTTTTGATACCTTAACTATTATACAGTCTGAAAATAGGCTGCGCAAATATTTATGTTTTTTTAATAATTGAGGTACAAAAAATGGTTTAACATTAGAAGTGAATTTCGAATTTGAAAAATGGAATATGTGAGGAGGAGTATTATGAAGAGCAGGTATGTGGCTTGTCTTGTTGCTGGAGTTATGACTGCTTCAGTATTAAATGTTGCATGTGGTGCGGACACTGGCTCTGATCTTGTAACTGAGGAAAGCAGTGTTTCTGTGGAAGAGAGTACTTCTACTATAGCAGCTACTGCTGAGGAAGTTGGACTTGCTAATCCTTGGAGAGATATAACCGAAGAAGAGGCACACGGAGTTGTTGCAAGGCTTTTTAAGGCACCTGAGGGAGCAACAAATGTTCAGTGGAGTATTTTGGATTCAGTTGCTGATCCGTCTGGCTTTCCAGGACCTTTGGTTCAGCTTACTTTCACTCTTGATGAAGTCGCATTTACTGCAAGAGAGCAGGCAACAGGTGACTCTGAGGCGGATTTGTCAGGACTATATTATGAGTGGACTGCTACAGATGAAGGGGTACTTGCTAACTGGGCAGGAGGAGAGATGCCTGCTAAGTTCTACAGATATATAGGCGAAAACGAATATATAGATCTTTGTACCTTTTATGATGTTGAATATGGTGCAGCCTACAGCATAAGCGCTGATTCAGCTGATCTTGACGGCTTTGACCTTCAGGCAGTAGTTGAACAGATGTATGATCCTGTAACTAACAGCATTGGAGATGAAGAAGTAGAGGAAAATGCTCATGTTCCTATGGATATCACGGGCTGCGATACCTTTACCAATATAGTAGATAAGCTAAATAAAGACCAGGGCTATGCCAATGTTACAATTGGAGATGTGGATGTCCTTTTGGTCACAGAATATACCTTTGAGGATACTGAAGCCGGTAAGAGTGAGGCTATTGATGCTGATGTCTATTACTACACCAAGGATGGAAAGCTTGAATATGCCGGATATGTTACTTCTGGCGGGACAGCATATCCTTTATCTGTTAAAGAGGGCAAGCTTTACGTAGGCGGCAATCACTATTTCAAGAAATATACCTTTGTAGGAGAGAGCATTTTTGTAATTGATGAGGAAGCCTGGGTAGAGTACGACGAAGATGGAAATGGTACTTATTATGCTCATTCAGATGTTGCAAGCATTGATGGCGCTGATGAAAATGGCCAGGTTGCAGATGACAGCATCATGAACGAGATTTACGACGAGATGGTAAGTGGCGAGGTAGTTGACTTCCAGGTAGTCAAGTAAGCAAAAGATATTTTGCAGGATAGAATTACTTTTGTAAGCATAAGATAACAACAAAGAAGGGCTCTGCGCAAAGGCTGCGCAAGGGTTCTTCTTTTTTTACTTGCAAGTTAGAACTACTGTGATAAAATTTTTATTGATTGTTATGAAAAAAGGAGTTATGAGATGGCTATCGAAAATACAGTAATAAAGGAGAGACTTGCTGCTCTTCGTGCCAAAATGGCAGAAAATGGTATCGATTATTATATGATGCCGACTTCAGATTTCCACAACTCTGAGTACTCAGCTGACTTTTTTAAGGTAAGAGAGTATTTCTGTGGATTTGATGGTTCAAACGGAACACTTGTTGTATCTACAGATCACGCTGGAATGTGGACAGACGGAAGATACTTCATTCAGGCTGAGAACCAGATGAAGGGTACTTCTGTAGAATTATTTAAAATGGGAAATCCCGGAGTTCCAACTATTGAGGAATATCTTTCTCAGAATATGAAGGAAGGACAGGTTCTTGGCTTCGATGGAAGAGTTGTATCTACAAGCATCGGAGAGAAGCTTGAGAAGAAGCTTTCTGAGAAAAAGGTATCTCTTAAGATTGACAAGGATCTTGCACAGGAAGTATGGACAGACAGACCGGCACTTCCATGCCACGATATGTATGTGCTTTCTGATGAACTCTGCGGAAGATCATTCGCCCAGAAGCTTGCAGATGTCAGAGAGAAGATGAAAAAGGCCGGGGTATCATCACATCTTTTATCTAAGCTTGATGATATCATGTGGCTTACAAATCTTCGCGGTAACGATGTTGAATGTAATCCTGTAGCACTTTCTTATGCATATATTACTCTCGACAGATTTGTGTTATTTGTTCAGCCAGACGAGGTAACAGAGGAAGTTAAGGCTTACTGCGACAGAGTGGGTATTGAACTTAAGGATTATGCTGAGGTTATGAACTTTGTTTCAGAAGCAGCTTTTGATGGCAATATTCTCTATGATAAGAGAAATACTAACTTCCTTACATACAAGACTCTTTCTAAAAAGGCTGAGGATGCAGGCGTTTCTTTGAAAAATGAGAAGGATCCTACTGAGCTTATGAAGGCTGTCAAGAACGAGACAGAGCTTAAGAATATCAGAGAGGTATACATCAGGGATAGTGCGGCTCTTACAGAGTTCATCTATTGGGTCAAGAAGAATGCCGGCAAGATTGAAATGACTGAGTATTCAGCTGCTATGAAGCTTGATAGTATGAGAGCACAGCTCCCTGGTTTTATTGAGCTTTCTTTCCCTACTATCAGCGCATACAATGCCAACGCAGCAATGGCTCATTATGAGGCTACCAAAGATAATTGCGCTGAGGTCAAGGCACAGGGAATGCTCCTTGTAGATTCAGGCGGAACATACATGGGCGGTACAACTGATGTTACCAGAACTATCGTAGTTGGTGAGATTTCAGACGAAATCAAGAAGCACTATACTGCAACAGTAGCAGGTATGCTCCAGATGGCAGATGCTCTTTTCCTTGAAGGCTGCACTGGAAGAAACCTTGATGTATATGCAAGAAGACCATTATGGGATATCGGAATTGACTACAACCATGGCACAGGCCACGGTATAGGATATATGCTTAATGTTCATGAGGGACCTCATAGTCTTAGATGGAGATATGTAGAAGGTGCAAGTGAAGCTGTTCTTGAGCCTGGCATGATCGTATCTGATGAGCCTGGTGTTTACATTGAAGGTAGCCACGGTATCCGTATAGAGAATATTGTTGAGGTTGTAAAGAGATCAGAAAATGAGTATGGCAAGTTCTATGGTTTTGACCACCTTACCTATGCGCCTATCGATCTTGAAGCTATTGATACTCGCTATATGAAACCTGAGCATGTGGAACTCCTTAACAAGTACCACAAGGCAGTGTATGAGAAGGTTAGCCCTTATATCAAGGATGAAGAGATCAAGAACTGGCTCAAAGAGGCTACAAGAGCAATCTGATCCTGAGCACTATATTTAGAGATACTTTATAATGGTTAAAATAGTGTGAAATCGGCCAAAACCCCTTGAAAAATGGGAGGCTATGGATATAATAAAGGTATAAGGAACTACCTAGTATTAGTAGTTCTCCTGGAATGTCCGACAACTCCTGTGTAATTTGAACCTACATTTCTTTAAACGGGATTCTTAGATCATCATATTTGATGTCACGCCTTCGGCCCTGCGCATGCGCAGACCAGCTACGGGAGAGGAAGGCAGAGATTATGGTTGCGGAAACCCACCTGGCGTTAGCTAGGAGTCAAATAACAGGAACCGGCATTTTGGGATTTTCTTAGAAAATAAAGCAGTCATTTACATGGCTGCTTTTTCATTTCGTATTATTTTATTTTTGAGGAACGATGTATGAATATTAAGGCGGCGCTGATTGCACTTGCCAAGGATTTTGCAAACAGAATGCAAAAAAAGAATATGGCGGCTTACGCAGGTAGCACGGCCTTTTTCTTCATACTTTCTTTTATCCCTCTGTTGATTCTTTTATCTTCTGCAATCCCTTATACTTCCCTTACTCAGGAAGACCTTATCAGAGTTATGGTAGAGGTTACGCCCGATTTTGCTGATAGTGTGATGATAAGGCTGATTAGCGAGGCGTATCAGTCCTCTGTTGCTGTTTTTTCTATATCGGCTCTTGTAACTATCTGGTCGGGGGCTTTGGGAATGCTGGCGCTTATCAGAGGGCTTAATATTATCTATGATGTTGATGAGAGACGTAACTATTTTTACCTGAGATTTATAGCAGCCCTTTATACCATTGCTATGATAATCATACTTCTTATTATGCTGATGATAATGGTATTTGGCGATTTTGTTAAGCACTTCATCATGAGCGCATATCCACATATCTGGAGGGCAGTTTCCTTTTTGGAAAATTTTAAATTTGTCGTGGTCATTGGAATAGCTGTATTGGCCTTCGCACTTATCTATACCTTTGTGCCAAGTGCCAGGATGAAATTCATATATCAGCTTCCGGGAGCTATTTTATCAGCAGTTGTATGGTATGTTTTTTCATGGATATTTTCACTTTACGTGGAAAACACAGGGGCCTACACTTCGATTTATGGAAGCCTTGCAACTCCTGTTATTATGATGTTCTGGCTATATTTTTGTATATACATTTTTCTTTTTGGAGCATTTATTAATCGTTTTTTCCATCCGGCAGTAAGAGTTTTGTACGACGATCATCATAGGAAAACTGTCAGGAAAAACGTCAAGAAAAAGAGTACAAAAGTACTTAGGAAGCCTAAGAAAAAGAACGATTTTGTATAAATATAAAAACGAGATATAATATGTATAGAGTTTGCTTTGGAGGTGCTTTATGAAACTTGGAGGAAAATGGACTAAGAAAAGATGGGTTTCATATACTATTGCAACTTGTTCTGCTGTTGTTTTATATATGATTCTGTCTCACATAGGAAGCTTATTTGCAGGAATAGGCTCATTTTATGCCTTTATAAAGCCTGTGGTAAGTGGAATAATTGTTGCCTATATTTTCAATCCACTTGCCAATGCTTTTAATGATAAAGTCTTTAAGAAAATGAAAAAAGAGAAGGCAAAATGGGGACTATCTGTGGCATGCGCTCTGATCGTTATCATTCTTGCTGTAGTTCTTTTATTTGTTGCCCTTATTCCTCAGCTGGTTGATAGTGTTACAACATTTACAGACAATGTAGATGGCTATGTAGCTACTCTTCAGGGAGTGCTGAGAGAAGTTGAAAAGGAAGATCCATCAGGACTTCTTGGAGGCGAGATCACCAAGATCGCAAGCTTTGGTGACAATATCCTGGATAAGGTAGGCAACTATTTTGAAAATAATATGGCCAATGTAACATCTACTATTGGAAGCGTAGCAACCACTACGGCCAATATTGGTAAGGGTGTTTTTGATGCAGTTATAGCCTTTATCCTTGCTATATATCTTTTACTGGATAAGAACAGACTTATAAAAGGCATTTCGAGATTTACCGGACTTATCATGAAGCCTGAAAATCACAAGTATACAGGCATATTTGTAAAAAGATGTAATGATATCATTATCAGATATATAAGCTTTGATATCGTAGATGGTATTATCGTAGGAGTTGTAAATCTGATATTTATGCTGGCTGCGGGTATACCTTATTCGGTACTTATTTCGGTTATTGTAGGTATTACCAACCTTGCACCGACTTTTGGTCCTATCGTCGGCTGCCTCATAGGGGCATTTATCCTGGTACTTGTTAATCCATGGTTTGCGCTGACATTTATTATTTTTACAATTGTTCTTCAAACTGTGGATGGATATATCTTGAAGCCAAGGTTATTTGGAGAGAGTCTTGGGGTTTCACCTCTTATGATCCTTATATCAATTGTTCTTGGAGGAAGACTCTTTGGAGTAGCAGGAATCCTTCTTGCAATTCCATTTGCAGCCATAATTGATTTCATCTGGAGAGATTATATCCTCAAAAGACTTGAGGAAAGACATTTAAAGCGGTATCATGATAATAATGAGTAAGGGGGTATAGGGTTATGGATTTTGTTAAGGTAGTAGATACAGCTATCGACTTTTGCAAGGACAAGATCAATAAGGCCATGGATATCTGGGAGAGCTTTGATGAGGATCAGAAGAGGCTCTACATCGGGTGCGCAGCGGTTGTATGCGTAGTAATTGTTGTGGCTGCAGTTGCCTATGGACTTGGCAATGCTCACGGCAAGAGAGTGGCTCTTGAGGAAGAAGATTTCTGATATTGATAATGGTAACTAAAGGCATTCCACTTTTTTAGTGGGTGCCTTTTGACGTTTTTTGGAAAGAATGAGGGAATTCATGAAAAAATTACTTAAGATTTTAGGTGCGATTCTTTTAATTGTAGTATTGGTGGTTGTGGCGCTTGTTGGCTATCTGACTATAGATGAATACAAGCCTGATGCTACAGAGAAAACCCCCATTTCCGGTCAATGCGATGCAACAGTACAGACTGGCACTGAATATACCTTTATGACCTGGAATGTGGGCTATGGAGCCCTTGGAGACAATGCTGACTTTTTCATGGACGGCGGGAAAATGGTCTATTCTGCAGACAAGGAAAGAGTAAGAACTAACCTTAGCGATATTTCTAAGATAATAAATACTGAAAACCCTGATTTTATCCTTTTTCAGGAGCTTGACAGAAACTCTTCCAGATCTTATTACACAGATGAGCTTGAAACTATTTTAGGAGCCCTTAATGGAGATAGCTTAAACAGACAAAGTACTTTTGCATCTAACTTTAATGTGGCATTTGTTCCTCTTCCTGTTCCTCCAATTGGAAGGGTGTATGCAGGCCTTGCTACTGTTTCAGGATATGAGGTTTCTGATGCTGAGAGAGTTGCACTTCCATGTCCGTTTTCATGGCCGCTAAGAACCTTTAACTTAAAGAGATGTCTTCTTGTTACCAGACATCCTGTGGAAGGCTCTGACAAAGAGCTTGTACTTATAAACCTTCATTTGGAAGCCTACGATTCCGGAGAAGGCAAGATTGCCCAGACCAATATGTTAAAAGATATCATGAACAGCGAAGCTGATAAGGGCAATTATGTAATAGTTGCAGGGGACTTTAATCAGACTTTCTCAAATATAGATATTTCAAAGTATCCTGTCCTTGAGGGGAGATGGGAGGCAGGTACTATAAATGTTGAGGATTTTGGGGACCGCTTTACCTTCTGCTATGATGATACAAATCCTACCTGCAGATCTCTGGATAAGGCATATGCAGATGCAGACAAGGATCCACAGAATTTCCAATACTACATGCTTGATGGCTACATAGTTTCTAATAATGTGTCTGTAAATGAGGTGCAGACAGTTGATACAGGATTTAAGTGTTCAGATCATAATCCTGTAACGATGAAATTTGTACTAAAAAGTGAATGAAAACGTTTAAGTTTCGATTGAGCTTGAATGTTTTTTCGCCTATAATGTTTGTTATAGGTATTTACTACTTGAAAGGGGACAGGAGTTAATGGTACAGAAAAAGAAACGTAATGTAATTGTTGGGCAATCGGGAGGCCCTACAGCAGCAATCAACTCTTCTCTTGCCGGGGTTTACAGAACTGCTATCGATCGTGGATACCAGAAGGTATATGGCATGATCCATGGAGTTCAGGGCCTTATGGAAGGCAGATATGTGGATCTTGCAGACCACATCCAGAGCGGACTTGATATCGAGCTTCTTAAGAGAACACCATCTGCATATTTGGGGTCATGCAGATACAAGCTTCCTGAGATTTTTGAGAGCAAAGAAATCTACGAGAAGATCTTTGAGATTCTCGTTAAACTCGAGATTGACTGCTTTATCTACATTGGTGGCAACGATTCAATGGACACCATCAAGAAACTTTCAGACTACGCTATAATAACCGGCTCTGACATAAGATTTGTCGGATGCCCCAAGACTATTGATAATGATCTTGCGCTTACTGACCATACTCCAGGCTATGGCTCAGCAGCCAAGTACATTGGAACCTCTGTAAAAGAGATAATCAGGGACAGCTGGTCACTTGAGACCAGCCACGGACAGGTTATCATCGTAGAGGTAATGGGAAGAAATGCAGGATGGCTTACAGGCGCTACAGCACTTGCCAAAGGCGAGGATTGTGATGGACCTGATGCAATCTATCTTCCAGAGCTTCCATTTGATATGGATGCGTTTGTCAAGAAGATCAAAGGTCTTCTTAAGAACAAGGCATCAATTGTCGTTGCAGTTTCTGAGGGCATCAGGACCAAGGACGGCAAGTATGTCAGCGAACTTGGCAACAATATTGATTATGTAGATGCATTTGGACACAAGCAGCTTACAGGTACAGCTAGATATCTCTGTGATGTGGTTTCCAAGGAGTGTGGATGCAAAACTCGTGCCATCGAGCTTTCAACTCTTCAGAGAGCTGCAAGCCACTGCGCAAGCCGTGTAGATATTCTTGAAGCATATGAGGTTGGTGGTGCTGCTATGAAGGCTGCTGACGAAGGTGATAGCGGCAAGATGGTTGTTATCGAGAGATTGTCAGATGATCCTTATCAGGCAGGAACAGAGGTCAAGGACGTTCACAAGATTGCAAACGATGAGCGTACAGTACCTAGAGAGTGGATTACCAAGGACGGAACATATGTTACAAACGAATTTATTACCTATGTAAGACCTCTGATCCAGGGCGATGTTGGTCCTATCATGGTTGATGGTATTCCAAGGCACCTTTATAGACCGGGATTCCAGGATATTCTGTGATCAGATTAATGTTTTTGCCTTGATTTACCTGCACAAATTGGCAATAAAACTGCTCAAATCCAGTAAAAAAGCGAAAAAAGTGAATAAAATCTTCAATTTTTGCGCATTTTTCGGCATTTATGGCTTGTTTGTGGTACAAAATGGTGGTAAAATGGGCAATGTAGTAAAATATTTCTTTTTGGAGGGAAAATTAAATGAACAAGACAGAACTTATTGATGCAATCGCAAAGGAAGCAGGACTTTCAAAGAAGGATGCTGCTGCAGCACTCAATGCTTTCACAGACACAGTAACAAAGGAGCTTAAGAAGAAGGGTAAGGTTCAGCTTGTTGGCTTCGGTACATTCGAGACAACAAAGAGAACTGCTAGAACAGGTAAGAATCCTCAGACTGGCGCTGCTATCAAGATTCCTGCATCTGTAGCACCTAAGTTCAAGGCTGGTAAGGCTCTTAAGGATCTTGTAAACAAGAAATAATTTTCACGAATACAAAAGGCTACATCCTACGGGATGTAGCTTTTTTCGTATGTAAAAAAGAAAATAGATTGCGGTTATTTAAGTTGTAAAAAACTTCGATTTTTCGTACAATAGTGGTATGTAGGCGAGACTAGCAACTTCTTTTTGAGAAAGGGAAGTCAATATGACATTTGAAAGAAGCTTTATGAACTTTGTTCAGATATTATCTGAAGAAGAGACTACTCCGGAGATATCTCCCAGTGCACTTGCAGATGTAGGCAAGGAGTATGCTCTCAGATCTATTGTTTGTATAGTTTCAAGTCTTAAGGATTCTGACTCTTCAAGCGAGCCAGACGTTATTATTCCCTTGTTTGGGCCGGTCCCAGAGAATGAACCGCCTGCATATCTTTTCAAGAATACTTTAAATGGCAGGAAGACTGTGACTTTCCATGTATATCTTCGTGATAATAAGACCTGGAACGAAGAAGAATACCAGTCTTTTGCCATAGTCATAGATGTTCTCATGATGCATACTGAGAGATTCCTTTTGGGCAAGGTTGTCAAGGACAGTGCCCTGACGCAATATCTGACTGGACTTCCTAATTCTGGCGGCTTTATTGCTTATGCAACAAGGCTCTGCGAGAGTGGGGAGATCATGAATTATGATTCCTTTTTCTTTAATTTAAAAAGTTATGGTCTGATCAGTAGAAGATATGGCCTAAGTGAAGGCGATGAGATAATGAAGCGCTATGCTAAAAAGCTTCGTGAGTTCTGCCAGCAGGATGAGATTGTTGCTCATTTTGGCGGAGATAATTATACTGCCCTCATAAAAAAGGAAAGAACAAAGGCCTTTCTTAAGTATATTTCAGCAGTTCCTGTATATGGAATGAAAAATGATAGAAAAGAGGATTTAAAGGTTGCGGCAGTAACTGGTGTTTATGCTGTTGATGAGTCTTTAAAAGAGCCAGGGCAGCTCATATCGAGAGCAGCGATGGCACTTAGCTATGCTAAAAATGTGGCTAACAAGCCTTATGTATTTGTTAATAAGGCCATGAGCACTAGAATATACAGGCAAAAGCAGATAGAAGACAGATATGAAGAAGCTCTTTCAAGTGATGAGTTTAGAATTTATCTGCAGCCCAAGGTGGATATTTTTACAGGAAAGATAGTAGGTGCGGAATCGTTAACTAGGTGGTTTTGTAACGGTGTAGTCTTATATCCAACTGAGTTTGTTCCTATCCTGGAGCAGGAGGGAATGGTGGCATCTCTTGACCTTTATGTTCTGCGCAAGACCTGCGAGTTTATAAAGAACTGGGAAAATAAGGGGCTTGAGCCGGTCCAGGTGTCAGTCAATTTCTCCAGGAGAGATTTAAACTATAAGAATCTAGCCAAGGAAATAGTAAATATCATAGATGAAAGCGGAGTGGACAGATCTCTTTTGCAGATTGAGGTTACAGAAACGGCAAGTGAGGACGAACGTCTTCTGATGACAAGCTTTTTAAAGGCACTTAGGGATAAAGGAATTGATACTGCCATAGATGATTTTGGAACTGGCTATTCATCTCTATCAAACTTGAGAGATTTCCCTGTGACCATGATAAAGATAGACAGGTCATTTATCAGTAATGAGTCTATTGAGAACAACAATAATGATGAGATTGTTCTCAGAAATATAATTAATCTTGCAAAAGAGCTTGATATAAAGGTTCTGACTGAGGGAGTTGAAAGGGTAGAACAAGTCGAACTACTGAAAAAAGTTGATTGCCATTTTGTACAGGGATTCCTCTATGACAACCCTATGCCAGAGTCAGAATTTCAGAAACGATTAATTGAGAAAAAACCGGAAAAGTAGATGGATTAAACGTTTTCAGGAAACTGAGCTGTAAAATTCCTTCTCCATATTTTATACTTTTTTAATATTTTAAGTGTTCACATATTGTTCACATGGTGTTAAACTTAATTCTAGTCGCGGTATAGACCTGCGGTTTTTATGAGAGAGGGAATTGAATATGAAAAAAGAAGTGAAGGTTTCATTGGGATGCAAGTCCCAGATCATCCAGTTCATTAACATGAACTCAAAGTCTTCATGTGAAATCGACGTTCAGGATGGTCACAGCTACATCGATGGTAAGTCCATTGTTGGGCTTCTGTCGCTTAATTTATTTAAACCACTTGATGTGACAGTTATTGGGGATGACAAGAAGATTACAGATCTGATCCAAAACTATGGAACGCATCAATTGCTTATAGGCTGATATGGTGAGTTTATATGCGTAATAAAAGAGTTTTGCTCGATGAGCAAAACTCTTTTTTCGTTAATAATATTTATTATATTAGTCAATTCTCTGTTTGCCCCAGAAGAAGAGCGCTACAGTGCCTGGGCCTGTGTGACTTCCAATGGTTGTACCAATACTAAAGATCTTGACCTTTCCCTTCATATTAGGGAATTTCTTCTCAATAAGATCAACTACTGCCTGAGCGTCATCTAGACAATCAGAATTGGATATGAAGCAGTCACCGTTATAGTCTGTGCCGTTTGAAGCAAGCTCAGCCATCTTTTCAACAATTGCCTTGATGACACCATTCTTGCCGCGGACCTTGCTGCGGACAACAAGCTTACCCTGGTAATCTACGTTCATTAGAGGGCAGATATTAAGAGCATTTCCGATAGCTCCGGAAATCTTTGAAATACGACCGCCTCTTACAAAATATTTAAGAGTAGTTGAGAAAAACCAGTGCTGGCACTCAAGTCTATGGTCAATTGTCCATTGATACAGATCATCAATGCCCATTCCGCCGTCGCGAAGATCTGCGAGTTTGTACATCAAAAGTCCGTATCCAGAAGAAGCGGCAAGAGAGTCTATAACATAAAGCTTTCTCTCTGGATATTTCTCTTTGAGCTGGTCTCTTGCTATAGTAGCGGAATTAAGAGTACCTGACAGACCAGAGCTTAAGGTTACATGGAAAACATCCTTACCCTCTTTTAGAAAGCCTTCAAAGTATTCAAGATATTCACCTATAGTTACCTGAGATGTCTGTGTCATGAGACCTTCAGACATTTTGTTATAGAAATCCTTAAATGGAATAGACTTTCCAAGGTCATCAGGATAATCCTTGCCATCTAGCTGAAAATGAAAACAGATATAATTTATGTCACGACTATTAAATACTTCCTGATCAAGATCAGCAGTCGAGCAGCAACTAAGAATGAAATTACTCATTTTTTCCCTCTTTTCTAAAAAAACAATCATCAATTAAATAATACAATAATCTAACTTATGTATCAAATATAAAAATCCATTAAATTGATTACCGATAAATACTGGAATTGTTTGAATTGTCTGAAAATAGCATCTTATTCTTTAAGATGGTTGACAAAAGTATTTGCAGATGCTATATTATATATACAATCACATTGTAGATAAAACCTAAGCAGTCCAAGTGGCATAAGCTTCACGGAAGACGAGCATTGGTTTTCGGAGCGGCTGACATTTACAGCGAGGGTGGCGATGCTTCATCGGAGCCAGGGAATGTCAAGGAGTCGCTAAAGGATGTGATTTATATAAATTAAGGGTAGCTTACAAAGTTACAGAAAGACGAGGAATAGTCCCTTGGAAAACAATTCATAAAGACGGGTGTTCATTGATTCAATGGATGCCCGTTTTTATTGCTCTTTTTTACAAAAACATAACTTGCCTTATGAGGCTAGTATAGTTAAAATGATTCATAGGCTTTTAGCCTATCAGTTTCAGATCATGGATGGAGATTTTGACTATGTTTTTACTTGTTTTTAATAGTGTCATGTTAGGCGTAGGGCTTGCTATGGATGCTTTTTCAGTATCCCTTGCAAATGGTTTTGCAGACCATAAGATGAGCCGCACGCGTAGAGTGCAGATAGCTTTTTGTTACGCTGCCTTTCAGTTTATGATGCCGGTAATTGGATGGTTTTTAGTCCACAATGTGGCAACTTTTTTTAAGGGCTTTCAGGTTTTTATTCCCTGGATTGCACTTATCCTTTTAGCGTTTATTGGTGGAAAGATGCTTATAGAAGGCATTCTTGACAGAAGAGCTGAGAAGAATTGTCCCAATGAGCGTAACTGCAGTAAGTGTACTATAGAAAAGTGCAGGAAATATGGTATTGATCCAGAGGCTGGCAGCATTTCCAATAGGCTTCTTATTATGCAGGGAATAGCTACATCAATTGATGCTTTGTCAGTTGGATTTACGATTTCTGGATACAATACTCTTCAGACACTGCTTAGTTCCTTTATAATTGGCGGTGTAACCTATGCGATCTGCTACATTGGCCTTAAACTTGGAATAGTTTTTGGAACAAAGCTTGCTAGCGGAGCCAAGATAATTGGAGGTCTTATTCTTATAGGAATAGGACTTGAGATTTTTTTTAGTTGAAAATGCAGGAGATCAGAGCTTTTCTGATCTCTTTTGATTATACAATTGTGGGGGAAGTGTAAACGTATGAAAATAGATTTAAGTGGCACCTGGAGGATTGAGCTTTCTGATGGGACAATCAAAGAGGAAGGCTTTCTTCCTGGTACTTTGGATGAGAACAGGTTGGGGAACCCGGATAAGATTGCCGGAGCCTGGCATCCTGACATGGAGAACAGGGAGACAGAGATTGACAAGCTTCTTTCTGCTGATTCCAGAATTGCCACAAGACTTACAAGAAATTATACCTATGAAGGGAAGGCAAGGTTTACACGAATCTTTCATGGAGAGATAAAAAAGAATAAGAGATATTTTCTTTTTGCTGAGAGAGCAAGAGCCATGTCTCTTAAGATAGATGGGGAAAGTGCGCCTGTAGTTGAATCCTGGGAAGGAGGCCATTCATATTATGAGGGGCTTTCTACTCCATATTTATTTGAGATTACAGGACTTATCAGGGACGGAAGCTTGATAGAAATCACTACAGATAACTCGTATCCGGGGCTTCCTTACAAGGATATTACCTGTTCTTCTGCGGCAACAGATGAAACCCAGACCAATTGGAACGGTGTTGTAGGTCAGATCTTTATAGAGGAAAAGAGTGAAGCTTTCATAGAAGATTTTCGTGTTTGTCCGGATTTGCAGGATTTTGACAGCGTTTTTGGAGAGGTTGCTTTGTCCTACAAGAGTCTTTCTAAGGGGCAAAGCCGCAAAACACCTGGAAACCAGGCTGATAAAATGGTAAGGCTTGTTATTTCTGGAGAGTGCCTTGAAGATTCAGGCGCAGAGCTTTTTTCGCGTGAAGTGACAATATATGCAGATGCAAACAACTCCTTCCATTTTAGCAAAGTGGCGATTAAAAAAGAGTTCAGTCAAAAAAAATGGGATGAGGGAGAGGGAAATCTTTTATATGCTACTGCAAGGCTATATGAGGGTGCTGACCTTTTAGATGAGAAAAAGGTATCCTTTGGCATCAGGGAATTTACCTATGATGGTAGTGGAAGACTCACACTAAACGGCAGAAGGATTTTTTTACGAAGCGAAGCAAACTGCGGATTATTTCCTGAAACGGGACATCCTCCAATGGACAGGGATAGCTGGCTTGATATCATGAAGACTTATGCATCTTACGGTGTAAATTGTGTTCGTTTCCATTCCTGGTGCCCTCCGGAAGCGGCATTTAGCGCAGCAGATGAGCTTGGAATGTTGGTTCAGCCAGAGCTTCCAAACTGGAATCCTAGAGATGCCTTTTCTACAAAAGAGTGTAGAGACTTTTATGAAAACGAGCTGAGGCAGATAATAAAGACTTATGCAAATCACCCTTCTTTTGTGATGCTGACACTTGGAAATGAACTTCACACTGATGATGACGGTATTTCTGAGATGCACAGGCTCATAGAGATTGCCAAAAAAATGGACAGTACAAGGCTCTTTGCCTGGGGCTCCAATAATTTTTATGGAGAAAAAGGAACTGACAAAGAGAGCGATTTTTATACTTCATCCAATGTTGGAGCTTCCGTTTTAAGACTTGCCGTTTCCGGCAATGAAGGACGCATAAATACTGAGGTTCCAAATTCTACGAGAAACTTTGATGATAGCATGGAAGTCCTTAGAAAGAACTTCAAAAAGCCCGTATTTAGCTTTGAAGTAGGCCAGTATGAGGTCCTTCCAGATATGCATGAGCTGGATGAGTTTAAGGGGGTAACAAGACCTGATAACTTCTATATAGTCAGGGATAGAATAGAAAAGTCAGGCATGGAGTATGAAGAGTACGAAAAGAGGGTAGAGGCAACGGGAGAACTGGCTCTTTTAGCATATAGGGAAGAAGTTGAGGCGGTGCTTAGAACCAGGGAAATGTCAGGAATATCTCTTTTAGGTCTTCAGGATTTTACCGGGCAGGGAACAGCTCTTGTTGGTATGATGAACTCCCATTTAAAGCCCAAATCCTATAGCTTTGCAAGTCCTGAAAGGTTTAATGAATTCTTTGCTCCCCAGGTAGTTTTGGTGCTTCTTGATAAGTATGTTTACAAGGTTGGAGAAACAATAAGAGCTGAAGTCAGGGTGGCTAATTTTGGAAAAGAGCCTCTTCCCGGGGGCTTTAGTTATGAGCTTTGCGTCAATGAAAACTCAAATCATGGAACCCATCTTGATGGTGGCCTTTATACCCTTGGCAGCAAGAAAGGGGTTAGCGAATGCCCTGTAGGAGAAGTGACAAGCCTTGGAAATGTAGAAATACCGCTGGACAACATAGAAGATCCAACTAGATTTGACCTTATTATCAGGCTTGCCAGATTTAGTGAAAGGCTAGGAGTATGCGCTAAAACGGATATTAAGGCAACTTATCCTATCTGGGTTTATCCAGACCTTGTACCTGAATGTCCTACAGGCGTCTATGAGACAAGAGTTTTAGATAAAAAGGCGATAGATGTTCTTAAAAATGGTGGCAAGGTGTTTTTTGATCCGCATTCCACCAAAGAGGCAATTCCCAATAGCGTAAAGGCCCAGTTTAGTACTGACTTTTGGTCTGTTGGAACCTTCCCAAATCAGGAAGGGGCCATGGGACAGTTTATTGACAAGGAGCATCCTGTTTTTGATTTCTTCCCAACAGAGGAGCACAGTAACTTCCAGTGGTTTAGAATGGCTTCTCAGAGAGCCTTCATCCTTCCAAGGTATATGAAGAGTATTGTGGCTGAAATGGACTGCTACGTTCGACTCCGCCCTATGGCACAGCTATTGGAAGTTAAGGCCTATAATGGTAAGCTAATAATGTCCTCAATGGGACTTCATGATCTCTTGGAACATCCGGAGGCAAGAGCTCTTTTGTTATCAATATACAGATATATGGATAGTGACGCCTTTGAACCACAGGAAGTCATATCTGAAGAGGAACTCAGAAAAATTATTGCCATGAAATAATTGCCATTCGTATAAAGTTGTAGATTACATTTTATATAAGGAGGAACTACCATGGAAAAGAACATTAGTGAAATTGATGAAAGTTTACTTGAGAATGTAAGCGGTGGTAAAGGGAAGAATGCTAAAGCATCCAACCTTGTTATGAAAGGCAGTAGTCCAAAGGGTGGAAGCGCAGTATACTCGAACCAGAACAGAAAAGCAAGTAATCTTCTTGCAACTGATGATAGCAAGATAGATGGAAAGATGATTCTTGGAGATTTTAATGACAGATCAAACATGTGCTGACATTATATAAAATTAAATATTATGCTATGAATTTCTAGCTGTAGTATGTTATCATGATTTTTGAATTTAACTCTTTAGTGAGGTGAAGGATATGACAATACTACAGCTAAAATACATTATAGCTATTGATGAAGAATGCTCCATGAGAAAGGCAGCTGACAGACTCTATGTTTCACAGCCAGGCCTTTCCAGCGCAGTCAGAGACCTTGAAAACGAACTTGGAATACAGATTTTTGAAAGAGTCCATAACGGTGTTGTGACAACTGCTGCTGGAGCATCTTTTATTGCCTATGCAAGAAGCGCGGTAGAGCAGTTTGAAAAGGTTGAAGATAAGTATCTTAATTCCAAGAATGATAAGCCAACCTTCTCAGTATCTATGCAGCACTATACTATAGCAGTAAATGCCTTTATAGATACGATAAAAGAGATAGAGCATCCGGAATATCAGTTTTCCATCAGGGAAACTCAGACAAGCGAAGTAATCGAGGATGTTAAGACCTTAAAGAGTGAAGTTGGAGTTATCGCCCTTTCTGACTTTAATAAGAATACTTTCAAGAAGATTTTTGCTGATGCTTCTCTTGAATTTACAGAGCTCTTTACCAGAAATACCTATCTGTACCTCAGTAAGCACCATCCTCTTGCAGACAGGGAGATTATTTCCTTAAAAGAGCTTGAGGACTACCCTTGCATGGTGTTTGATCAGGGAGACAACACCTCTTTTTACTACAGAGAAGAGGCCCTTGCTACCTACGATTACAAGAAGGTGATCAGTACCAACGAAAGAGCTACATCAATTGAACTTATGCTGGGACTAAACGGCTATGCTGTTGGTGCAGCTATGTTGGGGGACAGCCTTAATACTTCTGAGATCAAGGCTATAAAGCTTGAAGAGGAAGAAAATCTTACCTTTGGATATATCACAAGAAAAGGTGCGGAGCTAAGCGAAATGGCTCAGGCCTTTGTGGAGAAGCTTAAGGTACATTCATAAAAAAGTATTTGCAAATACTTCTGCTACTTACTTTTGAATTTACCGGGAGCGCAGCCTACTCTTTTTCTGAAGCAGTAGCAGAAGGCGCTTTCATCTTCAAAACCGCAGGAGGATGCGATTTCCTTTATTGTCATATTTGAATTAGATAGATTATATTTTGCAGCGTCAATACGCGTTGATAAGAGAAACTGGTGTGGAGTAAGACCGGTTTCTCTTTTAAATTTACGGGAAAAATAGTAAGGCGAAAAGCCTGCAATACTGGCTAGTTCGTTTAAAGAAATTTCTCTGTCGAAATTCTCCTGTATGTAAGTTGTAGCCTTTTTTATGGCGTCCTTGGAGGAGGACTCTGGATTTGGACCGGAAAGGCATAGCTCAAGTAGGAGATTATTTATCAAAATGCTGGTAGCAGCCTCCTTTTTTTCAAGGGAGGGATTATCAAAGGATGCAAGGATCTTATTTAGGTTTGAGGAAAAAGAACTTCCTTCTCCCATAGCTATGATATGCCCTTTTTCTTTTACTACCTCCTTGTAGTAGTTTCTGGCCATTTTCCCGTCAAAGTGTATCCAAAGGGCCGTGCAGCCATCTAGAGTTCTGTAGGCATGAGGCTTGTAACAGTCAATAAAAATAACTGTTCCTTCCTGTGCTATCTGGTATTTTTCATCGAGCAATATTTCCATAGTTCCACTTTCTATATAAATTATTAGATAGCTATCATAGCGGTTTCTTTTAAGAGAGTATCCGGGCAGATATTTAAAGCGCCCAACAGCAGTTGGATACAGAAATAGGTCCCTGGCAGTCCTGGTTGGAGTGTTCAGGTAGTATATAGATTTTTTGCCTACTAATTCTTCTTTTGAGTACATAGAAATCTCCCTAAACTATAGAGCAATTTTTTTATATTATAGAGCAATATTATTCATTGTGGTACGGATTTTTTAGGATTATGCTCAGAATATAGTGTGTTATGAAAAAGCTTAGAAGTTGTGAGTAAATTTAAGGCACATAGTTTTAAATAAGTCATTTTTTATATAAACGGAGAGTATAGCTATGGATCAAGTGAAAATCTGGGAAGAAGAGGTAAGCATTCCTACATATGAAGTTGGAGAGCCGGATGTAAATCCGATGTTTCTTGAAAAGAGAGTTTATCAGGGTAGCAGCGGCAAGATTTATCCATATCCTGCAACCAGCACCATCAGCAGGGAAAAGAAGGATAAAAAGTGGAACTGCGTATTTCTTGAGAACAGATATATAAAGGTCATGGTAATGCCTGAACTGGGAGGCAGGATCCAGAGAGCCTATGACAAGACTAACGGCTATGATTTTGTATATTATAACCGCGTGATAAAACCAGCCCTTGTAGGACTTACAGGCCCATGGATTTCCGGAGGAATAGAATTTAACTGGCCTCAGCACCACAGGCCAACAACCTACATGAAGGTTGAATATCAGCTCAGGGAAAATGAAGATGGCTCCAAGTCACTTCTTTTGGGAGACGTGGACAGAATGTACGGAACAAGGGTCATTACTTCAATAACTCTTTATCCTGACAAGGCATACATTGAGATTGAGGGCCAGCTCTATAACAGAACACCTCTTCCACAGACCTTCCTCTGGTGGGCAAACCCGGCAGTTTCTGTAAATGACAATACCCAGTCAGTATTTCCACCAGACGTTCACAGCGTCTATGACCATGGAAAAAGAGCTGTATCAAGATTTCCAATTGCAACAGGAGAGTACTACAAGCACGACTACAGCGCAGGTGTAGATATTTCCAGATACAAAAATATTCCTGTGCCAACATCCTACATGGCTGAGAAGTCTGATTTTGACTTCGTTGGAGGTTATGACTATGGCAAGGAGGCGGGACTCCTTCATGTGGCTGATCATCACATATCACCTGGTAAGAAGCAGTGGACCTGGGGATGCGGAGACTTTGGAAAAGCCTGGGATAGAAATCTTACAGATGAGGACGGCCCGTACATTGAGCTTATGACAGGCGTTTATTGCGACAATCAGCCTGATTTTACCTGGCTTCATCCTTATGAGGAAAAGAAGTTCAAGCAGTACTTTATGCCCTATAAAAAGGCAGGATACATTAGAAATGCAAGCCTGGAAGCTATGGTGAATCTTGAAGTAGATGAAAAGGATGTAAAGGTCTATGTCTATGCCACAGAGAGGTTTGAAGATGCTGATATCAAGGTAACTTATGATGGACAGGAAATCCTTAGCGAAAAGGCAACCATTTCTCCAGAGGACGTGTTTGAAAAGGAAATCCCTATGGAGGGACTTGACAGATATAAGGTGAAAGTTTCTGTTTGTCATGAGGGAAAAGAGCTTGTTTCATATCAGGAAAAGGACTATGGAATTCCAAAGCTTGCAGAGCCCGCAAGAGCAGCCGAGGCGCCAAAAAATATCCAGACTAATGAGGAACTTTTTTTGACAGGGCAGCATATTGAGCAGTACAGGCATGCAACCTACCTTCCTGATGGATATTATCTTGAGGGACTTAAAAGAGATGAGGGGGATATCCGCATCAATAATGCTTATGGTCTCTTGCTACTAAGGAGAGGCCAATTTGAAGCTTCTGAGAAGTACTTTAAAAAGGCTATAGAGAGGATGACAAGGCTTAATCCAAATCCCTATGACAGCGAGGCTTACTATAACCTTGGACTTTCACTTTTTTATCAGGAAAGACTTGATGAGGCCTATGATGCTTTTTATAAGGCAACCTGGACAAATGCTCAGCAGGAGATGTCTTTTTATTATCTTGCTGTGATTGCCTTTAGAAAGGGACAGCTGCAGGCTACTCTTGACCTTGTTGAGAGGGGGCTTATAAAGAATGCTCATAACATAAAGGCAAGGGGCCTTAAGGCAGCTCTTTTGGTAAGCCTTGGTCAAAGAGATGCGGCTATTGAGTATCTTAAGGAAAATCTGAAGGTGGATGTTTTTGACTTTGTAAGCAGATTTCTTTTGTCAGAGCTTGATGAAGACTATAGTGGCGAGGCTGTAACGGGGGATATTGAGAATTTCCTTCAGACTGCAAGAGACTTTGCTGAGTTTGGACTATATGACAAGGCAATTTGCGCCCTTGATAAGTGCAGTCAGGAGAGCCCGCTTAAATACTATTATAAGGCATATTATTTTGATAAACAGGGGGATGGTAAGGCAGCACGGAAATCTCTTTTGGAGGCTGAAAAAGCATCCTTTAAGTACTGTTTTCCAAATAAGCTTGAAGACATAAAGGTTCTGGAGAGGTGTATTTTACTTAATCCAGATGGCGCCAAGGCCTACTACTATCTTGGATGCCTTTACTATGATAAGCTTGGCTATGACAAGGCAATTGAGCTTTGGGAGAAGTCAAGAGAGATTGATGAGTCTTTTGCAACACTCACAAGAAATCTTTCTATTGCTTACTACAATAAGCGCGGTGACAAGGACAGGGCAAAAGAGTGCATCGAAAAAGCCTTTGAGCTTGATACCAGCGATGCAAGGGTATTTTTGGAGCTTGACCAGCTCTATCAAAAGCTTGGAATTTGCGCAGAGGAGCGTCTTGCAAATTTTGACAGAAATATTGGACTGATAGAAAAAAGAGATGACCTCTATACTGAATATGTCACACTATTAAACCTTTTAGGCCAGTATAGTGCTGCCAATGAAAAGATTTGTTCCCATTCCTTCCAGACCTGGGAGGGAGCAGAAGGCAAGATAACTACCCAGTTTAAGCTATCTCTTTTTATGATGGCTACAAAGAAGTTTAGTGATGGCAAGGCTAAAGAGGCCATAGAGCTGATAAATAAGGCCCTTTCATATCCTGAAAATCTTGGAGAAGGAAGACTTGAGGGAACCAAGGACAATAACCTCTATTATCTGATGGGGCTATGTTATCAGAAGCTTGGAGATGATAAAAAAGCAAGGGAGAACTTTGAACTTGCAACTCTTGGAACGTCTGAGCCAGCAGGTGTCATGTACTACTATGATCAGCCTGCAGATATGATCCTGTTCCAGGGGCTTGCCTTTAAGGCTCTAGGCGATACTAGCAGCGCCAATACAAGGTTCTATAAGCTTCTTGATTATGGTGAGCATCATATAAATGATAAATTTGTCATGGACTATTTTGCTGTTTCAATGCCTGACATGTCTGTATTTGATGCTGATATGGACATGAGGAACAAGGTTCACTGCTACTACCTGATGGGACTTGGCAATATGGGACTTGGAAGGGCAAATGAAGCAAGAAAGTGGTTTAAAGAGGTCCTTAATCTTGATAAGAATCATCAGCTTGCAAATATATATGACAAATTAGTTGTTGACTTTTTTTAATATGACAAATAGAATTATTTAGTAAATATAGAAAATGCATTGAAGGCGTGGGGCATGTCCCCGAGATGATAGGAAGATGCTGCTGAGAGAAATGGAGTCACTGGCTGAGAGCTCCATGAGTAATCCCTTATCGGAAATTTCGCGCTGGAGCAGTCCTTTCGAAGGCGATATCTTTAACTGGTAGATTGGAACGGTGGTCCCCGTTACGGACTAATGAGAGCATGTTTCTTTTGGTACTAAGGTATTAAGAGACATGAACATGGGTGGTACCGCGGAATAATTCGTCCCATAGCATTAAATTGATGCTATGGGATTTTTTTGTGCAATAAGAAAAATCTTTTTACACAAAAAAGTCCAATATAAGGTAATAGTAGTAATAGGAGGAAGGAAAATTGGAAAACAACGCATTACGTCAGAAAATTGAAGCAATCCGTGAAGAGATCAAGGCAAATGCTGAGAAGCTTGACAGCTCTAAACTTGTCTATGAACTTAGAAAGAGCTTCATGGATAACAAGACTGGCAAGATCAGTGCCCTTATGAAGGAAATGAAGAACATTCCTGCTGAGGATCGTGCTGAATACGGAAAGAGTGTAAACGAGCTTAAACAGTGGGCACTTGAGCACTTTGAGGAGCTGGACAAGAAGATGAAGGAAAAAGAGCTCCAGCTTAGATACGAGAGTGAGAAACAGGATGTTACAATGCCTGCCAAGATGCGCTATGAGGGTAATCTTCATCCAGTAACACAGATGAGAGAAACTCTTATTGATATATTTGCCGGAATGGGATTTGAGATTTACGAAGGCACTGAGATTGAAAATGACTATTACAATTTCACTGCCCTTAACACTCCCAAGGATCACCCTGCAAGAGATATGCAGGATACTTTCTACTTAAGCCCTGAGTTCCTTCTTAGAACCCAGACTTCATCAGGTCAGATCCATGTTATGGAGAACAAGAAGCCTCCGATCAAAATCTTATCACCTGGTAAGGTTTTCCGTTCTGATGATGATGCAACACATTCACCAATGTTCTCACAGATGGAAGGACTTGTAGTTGACAAGAACATCACACTTTGCGACCTTAAGGGATCTCTTGAGCTCTTTGCCCAGAAGATATTTGGTGAGGGAACAACAACAAGACTTCGTCCTTCATACTTCCCATTTACAGAGCCTTCTGTAGAGGTTGACTGTAGCTGTTTTGCCTGCGGCGGTAAGGGCTGCAATCTCTGTAAGGGTACAGGCTGGATCGAGGTACTCGGAGCCGGTGTCGTTAACAAGAAGGTTTTAGAGAACTGCGGAATCGACTCAGAAGAATACAGCGGCTTTGCCTTTGGTATTGGAATTGAGCGTGCAACTATGCTTAAGTATGGTATCAACAATATCAAGCTTTTGTATGAGTCAGATATTGATGTTCTTAAGCAGATCGATCACTACGAATAAATCGGGAGGAAGATAAAATGTTAGTACCTTTAAGTTGGCTAAAAGATTTTGTTGATATAGATATTGAACCCAAGGAGCTTGAGAAAAAGCTTTTCGATTGCGGTTTTGAAGTTGAAGAGTGCTGGGAAGTTGGTAAAGACATTTCCAAGGTTGTAGTAGGAGAAGTATTAACCTGTGAGCCTATTCCTGATACTCACCTTCATGTTTGCACTGTAAACGCAGGCGAGCATGGAACATTCCAGGTTTGCTGCGGCGCTGATAATGTTCAGGCTGGTGGCAAGTATCCTCTGGCACTTGACGGAGCTACAGTCATTGAGACTGCCAAGGATCATGTGACAGTTGTTGGCGTTGCTACTATCAAAAAGGGCAAGCTTCGCGGCTACGATTCAGAAGGTATGCTCTGCTCTGGCGTTGAGCTTGGAGTATCTGAAGATATGTATCCAGGCGCTGGTTACAACGGACTTCTTGTTTTCCCTGCAGATACAGAGGTTGGTATCGATGTAAAGCCTATCCTTGGTCTTGATGACTGGATTTTTGATGTTTCTATAACAGCAAACAGACCAGATTGTCAGAGCATTTACGGTCTTGCAAGAGAAGTAGCAGCAGCTCTTGATAAGCCATTAAAAGAGATTGATCTTAGCTACACTGAGACTGATGTTGAGAATGAAGGCTTTAGCGTTTCTGTTGAAGACCCAGATCTTTGCCCAAGATACATTGGCCACTATGTATATGATGTAAAGCTTTCAGAGAGCCCACTCTGGATGAAGAGAAGACTTGCTATGGTAGGCAACAACTCTATCAACAACATTGTAGATATCACTAACTACATCATGAGAGAGCTTGGACAGCCAATGCACGCTTTTGATGGCAATTTCCTTGAGGACAACAAGATTGTTGTAAGACGTGCCAAGGCAGGAGAGAAGATTGTAACTCTAGATGAGAATGAGTTTGAACTTACTACAGATAACCTTGTTATCTGCGATGGCAAGAAGCCTGTAGCTCTTGCAGGTATCATGGGCGGCCTTAATTCCGAAATCCGTGATACAACAACTACAGTTACTTTTGAAGCAGCTAAATTCATGCGTGACAACATCCGTAAGAGCTCAAGAGCGCTTGGACAGTCATCTGATTCATCAGCAGCTTTTGCCAAGGGTGTTTATGAATACACAACTGTTATTGCTATGAAGAGAGCTCTTCACCTTATTGAACAGCTTGGTGCTGGTAAGGTTTCAAAGACTCACGTTGATATCAATACAGGAAACAGCCTTGAAAAGAAGGAAATGAAAGCTTCTATCAAGAAGGTAAACGGTGTTCTTGGTATAGAGGTTCCAGAGGACGAGATAAAGAGAATCCTCACAAACCTTAATTTTGAACCAGTAATAAATGGTGATGAGCTTACTATCAAGATTCCTGCATATCGTGAGGATATGGAAGATTATCCTGATATCGCAGAGGAACTTATCCGTATGTATGGTTATGACCATGTTAAGCCTACATTCCTCAAGAATGCTGGCGTAACAATGGGCGGCAGAAATCTTCGCCAGAAGACAGAGCTTAAACTTAAGAGAGCTCTTTGCGCTCAGGGAGCATATGAGTGTATGCATTACTCATTCTTCTCACCTAGTGACCTTGATCTTTTGAGATTTTCTGAGGATGCTTGTGAGAGAACAGCAATCAGGATCCTTAACCCGATCAATGAGGACCTTTCTCTTATGAGAACTACACTTGCAGCTCAGATGATCCATGCAATTGCAAGAAACCAGAAGAAGGGAACTCTTGAGGGAAGATTATTTGAACTTGGAAACAGATTTATTCCAAAGTCTCTTCCACTTACAGATTATCCAGATGAGAAGGCTACTCTTTGCATTGGTATCTTTGGAGAAGGTGAGGATATCTTTACACTTAAGGGACTTGCCCAGAACGTAGCAGATGCTCTTCACGTAAGCTTCAAGTATGAGCCTACAACAAAGACATTCCTCCATCCTTACAGAGCAGCCAAGATCACATGTGAGGGCGAAGAGGTTGGATATCTTGGACAGATCACTTACGAAATCCAGGATGATACAGATATGAGAATTCCTGCATATATCTGCGAGATCGATCTTTCTGTACTTGAGAAGTGGTATGGCAAGACACCTACATTCAAGCCACTTTCAAAGTTTGCTACAGTTAAGCGTGACCTTGCTCTTATCATGGAAAAGACTGTTACCTGCGGAGAAGTTGAGGATGCTATCTATGGCTCCTGCAAGTATGTAACAGATGTTAAGCTCTTTGATGTATATGAGGGACTTCCAATTCCTCCAACCAAGAAGAGTATGGCATTTACAATCACCTTCACTCCTAAGGATGAAGAGCTTACTGATGATGCAATAAATGGATATGTAGATAAGATGCTCAGAAAGCTGTCATTTACTATGGGCATTGAGATCAGATCATAATTATCAAGATTTTATAAAATAAATTGCACACAATTGATTATTATTAATATAGGTGCTATAATAGCCATTACTTTAGTTAGTAATGGCTATCTTATGGAAAGGAGCTTTATATATGAACAGAAAAAATATTTGGACTACTTACAATGCTACTCAGCTTAAGGCTGTTGATAAGTTTGCTGATGAGTACAAGAACTTCCTTGACAACTCCAAGACAGAGCGTGAGGCTATCGACACAATCGTCAATGAGATCGAGGCAGCAGGCTACAAAGAGCTCAATACTCTTATTGGTGGTAAGACCAAGCTTAAAAAGGGCGACAAGGTTTACAGCGTTTGGATGAACAAGTCAATCGTTATGTTCCAGCTTGGTTCAGAGCCACTTGAGCAGGGACTTAATATCCTGGGCGCACACATCGATTCTCCTAGAATCGATGTTAAGCAGAACCCACTTTACGAGGATGGTGGTTTTGCTTACCTTGATACACACTACTATGGCGGTATCAAGAAGTACCAGTTCGTTGCAATGCCTCTTGCAATCCACGGTGTATTCTGCAAGAAGGATGGCACTACAGTTCAGCTTAATGTTGGTGAAGATGAGGATGATCCAGTATTCTTCATTTCTGATCTTCTTATTCACCTTGCTGCTGACCAGATGTCCAAGACAGCTGCCAAGGCTGTAGAGGGTGAAGCCCTTGATCTTATCATTGGTCACAGACCATTTGTTGTAGAGAGCAAGGAGAAAGAGAAGGCTGAGAAGACAGATCCTAAGCTTACAGCTGGTCAGAAGTATGCTCTTCAGGCTGAGAAGGAAGAAAAGGCTGAGAGTGGTAAGGTTTCAGGTGCAGTTCGTCGCGGAATCCTTGCACTTTTAAATGACCTTTATGGAATTGAGGAAGAGGATTTCATCTCTGCTGAGCTTGAAATTGTTCCTGCAGGCAAGTCAAGAGATGCTGGTTTTGATAGATCAATGATCATGGGTTATGGCCATGACGACAGAGTTTGTGCATATCCTTCAATGCGTGCCCTTCTTGAGGCCAAGAACCTTAAGAGAACAGGTTGTTGCATCCTTGTTGACAAGGAAGAGATTGGTAGCGTAGGTGCTACAGGTATGCAGAGTAAGTTCTTTGAGAAGGCTGTTGCAGAGCTTATGAACCTTACAAAAGAAGGCTATAACGATCTTCTCCTTAAGAGATGTCTTGCAAACTCATGCATGCTTTCATCAGACGTAAGTGCCGGCTTTGATCCTACATATGCATCAGCATTTGAGAAGAAGAACGCAGCATTCCTCGGTGAAGGTCTTGTATTTAACAAGTTCACAGGTTCAAGAGGAAAGTCAGGTTCTAACGATGCTAATGCTGAGTACATCGCTGAGATCAGACGTGCCTTTGAGAAGGATGGAATCGTATTCCAGACAGCAGAACTTGGTAAAGTAGATGTTGGTGGCGGCGGAACAATCGCTTACATCCTCGCTCTTTACGGAATGAACGTTATCGACTCTGGCGTTGCAGTTCTTAACATGCATGCACCATGGGAAGTAATTGACAAGGCTGACCTCTTTGAAGCTAAGAGAGGATATGTATCATTCCTTCAGAACGTTGACTTCCGTAATGAATAATAAGTAATAAGTAATAAGTAATTGCGGTGCTTTCTGTTAATTTACGCAGCGAATAAATAATAAATAATTGCAGTTTTCTGCGGTTTTAGCCTGCCTTTGTGGGGATTAGCTCACAGAGGCAGGCTTTTTTATTGAATAGGAAATTGCTTTCCTATTCAATAAAAAAACGCTCCGCTATGGATGCGCACTCGCGCGATAGGTAAATGTTGCATAAATGCAACCGCGCTCGGCGCGAAAGAGTCGCTAGCGACTCTTTATTCTTGAATAATGTTCTTGAACAAGATTGGCAAGCTTGTTCAGCTGAATTTACAGCTATTTTTCTATTCTTTTAAAACTGGATACGTTAAAAAATTATCAATACATCTGGTATCTGGTTTATGTTTTAAAGGATGTAACAAAAAGCTTGAGTCTTCAATATTACACTTGTTTATCCAATTACTCTTACATCTTTTTACTCAAGATTGCAAAGAAAGTTGTTGTTTAAGTAACAAAATACCTTGATAGCTTCGCAATAACGGACTATTGCTACAACTTTTTTGCAAAAAGGAAAATAAAAGATGTACTGAAAAAATTTGCTCTCATCCCATTTATCAAAAACAATTATATAGATGTAAAATCCGAAATAAATCCAAAATGAATCCGAGATAAATCCAAAATAAATCCGAGATAACTCCCAAATAAATCCGAGATGAATCAGAAATGAATAATTGTGGATAGTAATTCCGGTAAGCAAAATTTATATAAATTTTACTTCAACTTTACTTCCTTGTTAGACGAAATATGTAGAATTAATACGTGCAATAATGTTAAAACATATAGGAGGATTTTTTTTATGGCAGACAGATCAGATCTAATTAACCAGCTTGCAGCGTCTATGGGAGCGGGACAATTTGCTTCTACTTCGTACGAGGAGTCTCGTTTTGATGCCGAGACAGGAACTCTTTACTGCAACGGAATGGCTATATCGAAATCTGTTGCTGAAAAGGCAATTCAGCATTTTTCAATGCTGGAGAAAAAATGCAATATTTCTGATAGCGCGCAGAGAGAAATGGCTATGATCTACAGATGCGCAGTAGAATCAATAAAGATGATGCAAAACCCCAAAATACTTGCACTTCTTAAAGAAGAAGCCAGGAATATGGATCAGAAATGAAGAAAAAGGTTTAGTTTTATAGAAAAGAAATTCTTTCTTATGGCCGGTGTTAATCTTATTACACCGGCTTATATGAATTTAATGAAAGCTTACTAAATATTAGCAAAATTAGGGAATTATCAAGCAACTATCGTGCTTGCAATAACGACACTGTTGATATTAAAATTCTTGATGGTAAGGAGAAATTCGGAGTACTTTTGGATTATAATGCGCAGAAGTATTATCCTGAGAGCATGGAAAGATTCGGAAATTAAAGTATGTAAAAGCACTAAAAATGGGGATTATTGACATGAAGAAAAAAAGTATATGTGTACTTATGGCCTTTCTGATCACGGCGTTAAGCGCTTGCGGCGCAAGTACACAAGGGGAGAGTGAAATGGTAACAAGTAGTAGTGAAGATTTAAGTTCTTTTGCCACAGGAATTAAGACAGAAGAAGAGGAAGGCGCTGAGGCTACAGCCTTTGTTCTTGATGATGAAATAAAGGAGCGATGTCCCGTAATATTTGAAGCTACAAGGGGCAACGTTTCATACGGCGAGTTTACGCATGGAACCTATTATTCTGATACCTGCAAAATGGAAAGAGGCTACAGCATCCTCTTGCCTGCAGACTATAGTAAGGACAAGAAATATCCAGTCCTTTATCTTTTACATGGAATCTTCGGTGACGAATATTCTTTTTCTCAGGACAAATCCAATAAGATAAGAGAAATAGTAGGAAATATGGCTTATGACGGATATATCGATGAGACTATCGTTGTGTGCCCTAATATGTATGCCACATCGGATCCAGACCAGAAGCCTGGCTTTGACAGCAAAAGCGTACTTCCTTACGACAATTTTATAAATGATCTTGTAAATGACCTTATGCCTCATATTGAAAGCGAATATTCAGTTCTTACAGGAAGAGAGAACACCTACCTTGCTGGATTTTCCATGGGCGGAAGGGAGACAATTTATATAACCCTTCAAAGGCCGGAGCTTTTTGGATATGTCTGCGCGATTTCTCCAGCTCCCGGAATCGTACCTACTCAGGATAAATTCATGACCCATGAAGGCCAGATTCAGGAAGATGAAATGAAATTTGAAGAAGGTGCTAAAGAGCCGAATGTATTCATTGTCTGCTGTGGAAGTAGAGATTCAGTTGTAGGCACTTATCCCAAGCAGTATCATGAGCTACTTGAGGCTAATGGTACTGACCACATCTGGTACGAGATTACTGGAGCTGATCACGACAACAACGCAATTAAGAGCGGACTATTTAACCTGTTAAACGCTCATGCTACTGGAAAATGCAGCAAATGAGAATATGATCCAGAGTATACTGAAGATCAATTCAATAATCTGAAATACATAGAATTTTTTAGGTGCAAAAATATTTTTTGCTGATTGCTTATGAAGATGTACTAATCCGCATAAATTTACAGTTAATGAAATGATTCCGCCCAGCATAAAAATAAAAATAGCAATTAAAAATCCCAAAAAATACAGACTACTATCTACATTTTGTATTTCATACCCAATAAATGCGCAAAGAAGAGATATTAGTTGTATTCCAATTAAGATAAATGGAAATAAAAGGTAAAAAATAGATTTTTTCATTTTGAATGCCTCTATCAAAAAGTGATTAATTCTAGAGACCATTATATTAGCGGCTTAGAAGGAAATAAAGTCAAAAAAAGAAAAATAATTTGAATTATTTTTCTTTCAGACTGTAGACAAAGTCTGAGCTCATGGATTTAGTGAAATCCATGAGCTTTTAATACTTCTGCAGCTATATTGGCGAAGTCTTCATTGACACCCCAGCTCATCAATAATCTTCCGGTACCGCCACCAAGGCCAGATACCGTAGCCACTTGCTTGTCACCAACATGAATGCATTGGATAACAACTGAGGCGCAGCTCTTAATTCTATAATAGTATTTTTCAAAACCAAGAAGCAGAACTTCTGCTTCTCCCACATGTTCTATGTTGTAGACAACAACTTCCGCATTAGGGCTTTCTTTGTGCATGTCATCCATTATCTTTTGCGATAAATCAAGCATTGTATCTGAAGACTGTCTTTTTAAGTATATAGTTTTACTATCCATTTTTGTTAATTCATTCCTTCCTGCTTGAAGTAAGCAAGAATAATTATAGCAAAATGCTGAGCAGGATAAATCGTAACATAAGAGAAAAAAAGAAATACAATAACCTAAATGGGAAGATTTAAGCAAGCATTAAGTAGATAAATGCGCAGACTTTGAAGTATCCTTATAATGATCCATGTTTTTCAATAATCAAGTATAGGGGAGTTGTGGACATGATAAGGATATTTGACGGACGCGCAATGGCAGAGCTTGTCATTGAAGAGAGCGCATTTGAGGGAGTTAAGGAGATTGGTAATACTATAGCTGAGGATCTGTGCATGGTTACAGGCATTACTCCCAGAATTATAGGGACAGTAGGCGAGGCTTCTGGAAATACGGCTGTTTTCATAGGTACTGTTGGAAAGAGCCAGTATCTTGATGAACTGGAGCAGAGAGGCCTGATTGACTTATCTTTACTTAGAGGTAAAAGAGAAGTCTTCATGATAAAGATAATTGATATGCCTGCTGTGGCAATTTCAGGCGGAGTACAGGCAAACAATGTAGCTAGACAGCTTCTGGTGATTGCAGGAAGTGACAAGAGAGGCACAATCTATGGAATGTTCCAGCTATCAGAGCTGTGCGGAGTTTCTCCTCTTGTTTATTTTGGTGACGCAATTCCAGAAAAGAAGCAATTTCTTGATGTCGAGATAGTTGGCCAGCCAGCTTATAATGGCACAGGCGCTGTAGCAAGCACATCAAGCAGCGCATACAGTAATATGTATGTCTCCAAGGAGCCTTCTGTTTACTATAGAGGCTTCTTTATAAATGATGAGTGGCCAGCCTTTGGAAACTGGGCAACAGAGAAGTTTGGTGGCGTTAATGCCAAGTGCTACAGAAAAATCTTTGAACTACTCCTGCGACTTAAGGGTAACTACATGTGGCCTGCCATGTGGAATTCAAACTTTTCTGAGGATGGTCCTGGCATAGAAAATGCAAGGCTTGCCGATACTCTTGGGGTTATTATGGGAACCTCCCACCACGAGCCACTTTTCAGGGCAGGTAATGAGTGGCAGCAGCAGTACAAGGAGTACGGGGACGACAATTCCTGGAGCTTTTTATCAAATGCTGATGCTATAACAAGATTTTGGGAAAACGGTGTTAAGAGAAACAAGGATTTTGAGAGCGTTATAACTATTGGTATGCGTGGAGAGGCAGATTCCAAGCTTCTTCCAGAAGATGCAACCATGAAGGATAACATAGAGGTCGTAAAAAAGGCAATTCTTGCTCAGGATAAGATTCTTTTTGACCAGTTCAAGGACGGAAATAATATCTATACTAAGGCGGCTGAGAACGAAGCCGACTATGCGGAAGTATTAAAGAATGTTCCCAGAATGCTTGCAATCTACAAGGAAGTAGAGGATTACTACTACGGAGATGAGACCTGTCAGGGCCTCAAGGACTGGGATGAACTCAAGGATACTATTTTCCTTCTAAGTGATGACAACCATGGAAACTTAAGGAATCTTCCTACAGAAAAAGAGAGGCAGCACCCGGGTGGATACGGAATGTACTACCACTTCGACTACCACGGAGCGCCTATAAGCTATGAGTGGACTAACTGCAACCGCCTTACTAAGACCTGGGAGCAGATGACAACGGCTTATGAGGCAGGCGTTCGCAAGATGTGGATCGTCAATGTGGGCGACCTAAAAGAGATGGAGTATCCACTTAGCTTTTTCATGGATCTTGCCTACGACTATGAGACCTGGGGCATAAACGGCCTTAACAAGATAGATAACTATGTCTACCTCTGGATAAACAAGCAGTTTGGAAATAGACTCAGCGATTCCCAGAAAAAGGATATGTTCAAAGTTCTTGAAGGCTATACAAGATACAATGCCCTTAGAACTCCGGAAACAATGAATGAGACTATTTATAACCCGGTTCATTTCAGAGAAAGCGAGAGAGTTCTTTTTGAGGTAAAAGATATCCTGGCTACAGCAGGAAGACTCAAAGCTGAGCTGACGGGTGAAGCGCTTCTTACCTACGAGAGTATGGTTTACTATGCTGCCACAGCTTCTCTTAATCTGATCGTTGCCTGGATCCTTACTGGCTTTAACCATGCCCTGGCAAAGAGAGGCTCAGTATATGCAAATAGCTATATAAATGAGATAGAGGGCAGGATATTCCTTGATAAGCAGCTGGTAAAAGAGTTCCACCAGATAGCAGATGGTAAGTGGAACCATTGCCTTAGCTCAGCCCACACAGGCTTTAGGACCTGGGATGACAGAGAGTGGTTCTATCCAGCTCCGGTTAAAGTATCACCTATTTCAGGAGCCAAGGCTATTGTAAGCTTTAGAGGTTATGACAGATACCATCTGGGCGCCCACTGGCAGGATATGGCGCCTATAGTATGTGATGATTTCCTTAATGCCGGCACTAAGGGAGTATTCCTTGATATAGATACAAAGGGAGATGTCTCTTTTGACTACGAGATCATTCCTGAAGATAAGGCCCTTAAGTTCAGTAACTTAAGGGGCAGAGTAGAGGCAGGAAGAAGCGTCGTTTCTATTATGAGAAATGATGTTAGCGGCGAGATCTTCGAGTCCAAGGGAAGAGTCAAGATCTCTTTTGACAACGGACAGGAAACCCACGTGGACTTTGTATGCCTCCTGCCAACAACTTCGGAAAATGCAGAGGACAGCACAGGCAAGAAACTTGGCAGAGTTGGAGGATATTACAATTACTGCTGTATAAGTGCCAGTGACTTTGCAGATAAAAAAGATTCAGAGGAAGGCTCCTTTGAAGTTGTGGAGCACCTTGGAAGAGAAGACTCAGCTATAAAGGCATTTCCTCCTATGAAGACCTTTGAAGATTTCCAGAAAGCTCCAAGCGTTGCATATGTTTTTGATGTGGAGGAAGAGGGAGAGTATGACGTTGTCTTTTACCTTCTTACAAGAAACCCATATCACAAGGGCGGAAGACTGAGCTTTTATCTGGGAGTTTCAGATAATATGCCGCAGCTTGTTCATGCTGTATCAGATCATTACTATACAGAATGGCAGGATGAGGACTGGGCTCAGGGAGTATTACGAGGCGGAAGAAGTATCTGCCAGAGAGTAAGCCTTAAAAAGGGCTGCAATGAGCTTAGAATTTATGCAAAAGACCCAGGTGTGATCATAGAAAAGCTTGTGGTCAAGAAAAAAGATTATCAGCTTCCAGAGAGCTACCTTGGCCCACAGGCAAATTATTAAAGCATTATTAAATATAGGGAAAATCACTCATATGTGCTCATATTTGAGTTATAATTTGTTTATGCGAAAACGAATTATCGTCAATAATTTCTAACAGTATTTGGACCTTGGCAGGTGCAATTGTATGAGAAAGGTGGTGCATTTATGAGTAGAGTATCAGAGGTTACAGCCCTTCAGCAGCAGAGAATAAAAGAGATGCAGGAACGTATGAAGAATCATGATCTTTCTGATGACAAGGTTAATCAGCTCATGATCCAGAATATGACCCAGACCCTTAATGACATCTCTGCGACCCTGGCAATTATTTCTGATAAATATACTGAGAGGAAGTTATAATTTTCCCTCAACTTGCTTTAAAACTATTAAACTGTTATACTCTTCTTCGCGAAAAAAAATCGTGGAATAGAGTATAACAGTTTTTTTGTATCATATTAGTTTAAGGACAAAGAAAATGAGTGAGAATGTAGAAATAGGACTTTCAACTGCAGATTATTATTTTGATCTTCCCAAGGAGCTTATAGCTCAGGATCCAATGGAGAAGAGGGATGAGTGTAAGCTACTTGTTATGGACAAGAATTCAGGCAAGGTGGAGCATCACGTATTTAATGAGGTGATAAACTATCTTGAGCCGGGTGACTGTCTTGTTCTTAATAATACCAAGGTAATACCTGCAAGACTTCTTGGAGTCAAGGAAGAGACAGGAGCTGCTGTTGAGATACTTCTTTTAAAGAGGAAAGAATCTGATGTCTGGGAGACACTTGTTAAGCCAGGCAAGAAGCTTCGCCCAGGGGCAAGGGTATCTTTTGGCGATGGAATACTTAAGGCTGAGATCATGGACATAGTAGATGAGGGAAACCGCCTTGTGAAGTTCTACTATGATGGAATCTGGGAAGAGGTTCTTGATAAGCTTGGAGAAATGCCACTTCCTCCATATATTACACACAAACTTCAGGACAAGAACATGTATCAGACAGTTTATGCCAAGTTTGAGGGCTCTGCAGCAGCGCCAACTGCTGGCCTTCACTTTACTGATGATCTTCTTGAGAAGATCAGGGAAAAGGGCGTGGACTTGGCCTTTGTGACGCTACATGTTGGACTTGGAACCTTCAGACCGGTTAAGGTTACTAATGTCAAGGAGCACCACATGCATACTGAGTGGTATCAGGTAACTCAGGAAGCAGCTGATAAGATCATGAAGGCAAAAGAGTCAGGGCATCGCGTTATCTGTGTTGGTACCACCAGCTGCAGAACCATAGAGAGTGCAGCTAGTGAGGACGGAACTATTAAGGCTTCAAGCGGAGATACTTCAATCTTTATCTATCCTGGTTACAAGTTTAAGCTTATGGATGGGCTTATTACTAACTTCCATCTTCCGGAGTCAACACTTGTTATGCTGGTATCTGCCTTTGCTGGAAGAGAGCATGTACTTGGGGCTTACGAAGAGGCTATTAAAGAGAGATACAGGTTCTTCTCATTCGGAGATGCATGTCTCTTTATTTAATAAGTGAAAAGTTAACTATGACTTCTTGCGAACAAAAGCGGAAAATGTCCGCAAGAATCCTGCTTCGCAGGATACGCTCCTCGCTTGGCGAGGAGCTAGTCCAATACGATTATCGTTTTTCTGAGGAAAAACGATAATCTATACAAAGTTTACAAAAACGTTTCCGGAATTTATAAGACTTTCAACAATTGACCATAGTAGCATCGATTAACTATAATTGATATATAGTTAATCGGTGCTATTATTTTTTTGGAGGTAAAAGTATGAAAAGGGGAAAATTGTGGATTAAAGCACTATCTACGGCAGGTTTAAGCTTGTCTATTTTTTTGAGCTCTTTTGGAAACGTTTCCAATGCGCTGGCCATGGAGCCTCAGGAAAATCAAGGACTTGAAGCGGCAAGTTTGGGAAGTTCTGCCCAGGAAGGCGAAGAGGCGGAACTAGACGCCTCTGCAAGCGCAAGTTCAGGCACATCTACAGATGTGACAAAAGAAACATCAGACGCTGCAGATGAAACTAAGACCGGAACGGAAGAAGACCAGAAAATATCTGCAGATGAGGCAAGCACGGGAGCTTCAGATACTCTTAGCGATGAGTATTCCGTTACCAGTAGCACTCCTTCCAAGGAGTACTCAGTTACTGCACTTGCTCCAAGACAGCAAAAGGAAGCGGATAACAGTCTTATTACCCGCGACCACATCCAGCACGGCGCAATCCTTCATGCCTTCTGCTGGAGCTTTAATACTATAGCAGACAACATGGCAGATATAGCAGATGCTGGCTATACAGCAGTCCAGACATCTCCTATAAACGAATGTCTTGATACCAATCCAGGCATGAATCTTCACGGCCCTGATGGTATGTGGTGGTACCATTATCAGCCAACTGACTGGGTAATTGGAAACTATCAGCTGGGCACAAGAGATGAGTTCAAGCACATGTGTGATGTGGCAGATGAGTATGGAATTGCTGTCATTGTTGACATCCTTCCAAACCACACAACACCTACCTACAGCAGCATTTCTCAGGATCTCTTTGATGCAGCAGGTGGCGAGGACGCTCTTTATCACAAGACAGGCAAGACTGCAGGCGGATATACAGACAGACTTGAGCTTACTTACTATGAAATGGGCGGACTTCCTGATGTTGATACTGAGAATATCAGTTTCCAGCAGTATTTCTATGAATTCTTAAAGGACTGTGTATACCTTGGCGCAGATGGCTTTAGAATTGATACAGCCAAGCACATTTCACTTCCAGATGATCCTGTACCAGCTTCATACGAAGGGCAGGAGGACAGAAATACTTTCTATCCTAACATGAGAGAAGCCATTAACGAGTATTCAGAGGAAGTTGGAAGTAAGGACTACGACGATCTTTTTGTATATGGAGAGGTTCTTCAGGGAACAAATGACAGACTTGCAGCTTATCAGGAGTATATTGGCGGAACAACAGCCAGCAATTATGGTTCCAGCATCCGTTCAGCTCTTTCTGCAGGAGACCTTTCAGTAAACAGAGTTCTTGATTATCAGATTTATGATGAGACAGTTGCAGGCAGAACCTATACAGCTGATACAGAGAAGCTTGTTACCTGGGTTGAGTCTCATGATAACTATATGAACGATGGCGAGGGCAGCTGGAAAGCAATTGATGATGACAAGCTGATCCTGGGCTGGGCTATTATAGCAAGTAGAGATGCAGGAACACCACTGTTTTTCTCAAGACCAAATAACAGTTCTACTGAGAATCCTTACGGAGACAATATCATAGGCGCAGCAGGAAGCCCAATCTACAAGGCTCCTATTGTTAAGGCGGTAAATCTTTTTAGAGAAGAGATGGGGGATGCCGGCGAATATCTTTCAAATCCTGGTGGAAACAATCAGGTTCTTATGATTGAGAGATCTGGCGATAATAAGGAAGGTGCTGTACTTGTAAATGCCAGCACAAATAGAAATAACATAAGCGCAGAAACACATCTTGCAGATGGTATTTATCGCGACCAGGTTGAGGGGAGCGATGATGTATTCCTTGTAAAGGATGGTGTGCTCAGCGGTTCTATCGAGGGAGAAGGCGTAGTTGTTCTTTCTGAGAAAGAAGAAGGAACTGGTAAGGTAGTATATTTCTACAATTCAGAGAATTGGGACAGCGTAGTAGCAAGAGTTGATGGAAACGGCGATACAGCAGCTACCGTAAGCGAAGGAGACGGTTGGTTCTTTGTAACTGTTCTTGATGATGAGTTTGACATCACTTTTGAAAAGGCAGATGGCAGCGCAGTTTCACCTGTTTACAAAGTAACTAAAGAGAGCGGAACCTTCGCTACAGCAAAGAGTAGCGACCTTTACTTCTCAAAAGAGGAAGCAGAAAGCTCAATTGGTCTTAAGACCTATTCTGTATACTTCTTTAATACAGAGAACTGGGCATCTGTAAATGCCTACGGATGGCTTGATGGCGGCAAGGAGCTCTTTGGAGGCTGGCCAGGAAGCGCAGCTATAAATGAAAATGGCGGCTGGTACAGGGCTGATATCAAGACCTATGACGATATCACTTCTTACAATGTCATCTTTAACAATGGAAATGGCACTCAGACAGTTAATATCGAGGGAATAACTCCTGAGTCAAAAGATATCTTTTTTGCCCCTGATGCTGAGGCTTCAGAGGGACAGGTTGTAGTAAAGAGATTTGAAGATAAGGAATCTGCTGAAAAAGCTCTTGGAGTATCAGGCTCTTACGTAACAGCATACTTCTATAATACAGAGGGATGGGATAAGGTCTGCGTATACACTTGGGGAGCAGCATCTTGTGGAGATTGGCCAGGAAAAGAGCTTACACAGGATGAGGATGGCTGGTATAGCGTTGTTCTTCCAGCAGGCCCAAGTGAAGATCTGAACATTATCTTTAACAACGGTAATAATGGCAAACAGACAAATGATATGAAGGTTTCTGATATGAAGAACAGGTTCTTCCTTCATAATGGCATTTCATATCAGAAATATGGCTCCAAGAAAGAGGCACTTAAGGCAATTGGCGAAAGCGCCCAGGTAGAAAAGACTACAGTTTATTTCTACAACGAGATGGCAGAAGATGCAAACTGGCAGAATGTATATCTTTATGTCTATGGCGGACCAAATGGCGAGTACAACAATCTTGTCGGAGGCTGGCCAGGAACATGCATGACAAGAGAAGAGGGTACAAACTGGTATAGCGCCAAGGTTCCAACTGATGCCCTGAAAACTGGAACTCTTACATATATCTTTAACAATGGAAATGGCACGCAGCTATCAGATAACAGAGACATCACAATTGAAAAGAACTATTTCACTTACAGCAGCACGGACAGCTTTGCAAGTAAAGAGGCAGTACTTGAGTATCTTGGAATTGGAACTGATGAGCCTGAGCCAGAACCAGAGCCACAGCCAGAGCCTGAAAAGGATCTTGAGGGAAGCTTTAAAACAAAGTGGGGATCAACTTATTTTGTAACTGAGGACGGAGAAAAGGTAACAGGTATTGCCAGAATTGACGGACATAAGTATTACTTCAAAGACAATGGCAAGATGGTTACATCAAGCTTTGTCACTGTAGATGATAAGACCTATTACTTTAACAAAGAAGGACACATGGTGACTGGCTTCTTTGAGAAGTGGCTCACAAGATACTACGCTGATGCAGAGGGAGTAGTTGCCTATGACACCATGTTTACAGTAGATGGTGATACATATTATGCAGACGGCAGAGGCGCTGTGGTTAATAGCAAGTTTGTTGACTTTGAAGAAGGAACAAGATACTTTGACTCCGAAGGCAAGATGGTAAAGGGCAGAACCATTACCAAGTGGCTTAAGAAATACACCTTTGATGAAGAGGGAATCCTTGTAGATTAAAGCCTATAAGCCAAACTTATTTCTTCCGATAAGGTTTGTTTAATTTCGCTTCCGAATTTGCTGTGGTATATTTTAAACATCAAAACAAACATAAAGCATTTACAAATATAAAAACGCGGGAGGAAATACAAATGGCAGACATCAAAGAAAGCGCACTTGAACTTATAGGTGGAACACCACTTCTTAAACTTAACGGATATGGAAAGGCAGCAGGGGTTACAGACGCAACACTTCTTGCAAAGCTTGAATACCTTAACCCAGCTGGTTCAGTCAAGGATAGAGTAGCACTTAGCATGATCGAGGATGCTGAAAAGAGCGGCAAACTTAAGCCTGGAGCTACAATCATTGAGCCTACATCAGGTAATACAGGAATCGGACTTGCAGCTGTTGCAGCAGCAAAGGGCTACAGAGCAATCCTTACACTTCCAGAAACAATGAGTGTTGAGAGAAGAAATCTTCTTAAGGCTTATGGCGCAGAGATAGTTCTTACAGAAGGCGCTAAGGGAATGAAGGGCGCAATTGCCAAGGCAGAAGAACTTGAAAAAGAGATAGATGGTGCTATCATTCTTGGTCAGTTCGTAAACCCAGCTAACCCTGAAATCCACAGAAAGACTACAGGCCCTGAAATCTGGAAGCAGACAGACGGACAGGTTGATATCTTTGTAGCAGGTGTTGGTACAGGCGGAACAATCACAGGTGTTGGTGAGTTCTTAAAAGAGGTTAATCCAGACGTTAAGATTGTTGCAGTTGAGCCAGCAACAAGCCCTGTTCTTTCAAAGGGTGAGGCAGGCGCTCACAAGATCCAGGGAATTGGTGCAGGATTCGTGCCTGATACACTTAATACAAAGATTTATGATGAAGTAATTGCAATTGAGAATGAGGATGCTTTCGCAGAGGGCAAGAAGTTCGCAGTTTCTGAAGGAATCCTGGTTGGTATTTCTTCAGGTGCAGCTTTAAAGGCAGCAACAATCCTGGCTCAGAGACCTGAGAATAAGGGCAAGAACATCGTTGTTCTTCTTCCTGATTCAGGAGACAGATATCTTTCAACACCTCTTTTTGCAAACTAATAAGGTACTCGGCAAGTAAATCTCTCATTTGAGATTTATAAATAGAAAATGTTACTCATATCAAGGATTCGTATGTTATTTAAACTTGCTGATATGCATATATTGCGTTATTATGTATATAGATAACGAAATATAGTTTATTTGCATATTAGTGGGGTGAATATGGAAGATAAAAGAAAAAATAAAAGGTTGGAGCTTGAGGGTGAGATTCTTATCAAAGAAGTTGGCGGCGTTGAAGACGGCGAGCTTGCTCAGATTGAGATTACGGACTGTTCAAGAGATGGTCTTGGTTTTACCACAGACAGGGCGCTTACCATTGGCAGCAACTATGAGACAAATCTTACATTGTGGAACAAAGACAAGATCCATGTTTTCCTTCAGATAACAAGGGCAAACAAGGAAGGGGATATATTCCACTATGGAGGAATTTTCATTGGAATGCCTGATTCAGACAGGATGAGGATCCGCGTATACGAAACAGTGGAAGATGAGCTTCACAACAAGAATAATTGATATGATATAAAGGGATGCAGCTAGTTTGGCTGCATCCTCTTTTTTATTCAATCTTAGTGGACTCTCTATATATCAGGTCTGTCTCGGTATAGGTGATACGGTAGTTAAGATCTGGCTGTTCAATTCTTGATATAACAAGATTTGCGGCGGAGTAACCTATTATCTGGCTGTGGATGTGGCTTGTAGAAAGAGATGGAGTCATGATCTTGGATTCAGGTGAATCGTCAAAGCCAAATATCTTAATGTCCCTTGGACATTCTATTCCAAGTCTCTTAAGCCCATAAATAAGGTCAAGGGCTACAAAGTCGTTAGCACAAATAAACAATTCCGGAAGCTCTTTCAGGCCTTTTAGAGCTTCAAACAAGTACTCTCTATACTCAGTGCCATGGGGATGAATCTCTGTGAGGCAGTACTTCTCATCAAAGGGAATATTATTGATGTACATTGCCTCTCTAAAGGCGATAAATCTCTCATAGAAGGAACGGCAGTGAGTAACCTGGCCTACAAAGCCTATCTTCGTGATTCCCTTTTTGCTCATATCATTTACAACTGTATAGATATTTGAAAAGTTGTCCATAAGAAGCACATCCGCACTTAATGGCTTCCAATAGCTTGCAACTGGAGCATCGATCATCAGGATAGGGAGGCCTAAATTACAGAGCATCTCGCAGTAGGAGTGATCAAACATCTCGATGCACACGATGGCCTTGGTATTATCTGGCCTGTAGGAAAGTGGAAGTGTGTGCGTTTCTATATTATTGGAATCTACTCTGTGCATTGTCAGGCTATAACCCAGTAGAGATATTTCGTGCTGGAATTTATCAAGCATTGTAGAAGCAAAGTGTGAATTGTTGAGGAAGTTTCCTGAGAAAAGAGCTATCTCACCAGAAGCAGTGGGCTTGCCGCTTATATTAGGATTCTTGATATCTCCTAATGAATTGGCATATGAGAACTGCTTGTAACCCATCTCTATAGCCTTCTCAAGTACCTTCTGCCTAGTGGCTTCTGCCAAAACGCCTGTGTTGTTGATTGCCTTGGATACAGTATTTCTGGAAACTCCAAGAGCATCTGCTATATCTTGTAAGGTGACCTTTGCTGCCATGATTATGTCTCCGTCTTTCGAATGTGTCAAAAATGGCTTTTGATACATATATGATATACGAATTGCTCCATAACTTTGTTATTCTCGCAATTCTATATCATTATAAAATGTAAAAATTAAAGTGTCAAATGTAAATACTTATTGTGCAAATGTAAAATAATTATGTTGACAGCGAAAAAACTCGGTGTTATATTTTACATATGCAAATGATTATGATGCAAATGTAAAACTTTGGGAGGAGTTACATGAACACTAAGGCAAAAGATAATTCGCTGCACAATACTTTAATTTATGTCAAGCAGCACTGGCAGCTATATGTGTTCTTCCTGGGACCTGCACTTCTTCTTACGATAGTGTTCAGGTACTTGCCAATGGGGGGAATTCTTATCGCATTTCAGAAATACAACCCATTTAAAGGAATCCTGGGGAGTGAATGGGTAGGACTTAAGTATTTCAAACAGTTCTTATCATCACCCGACTTTATGCAATATCTGGCTAATACACTCAAGCTTAGCGTTTTCGGACTCTTATTTGGATTCCCAATGCCGATCATCCTGGCACTTCTTCTTAATAGAATAGCCAGCAGCAAGATCAAGCAGAAGATCCAGCTTGTACTGTATATGCCAAACTTTATTTCTGTCATAGTCCTCTGCGGTATGGTCAGAATCCTTTTATCTGTTACAGGTCCACTCAACATGATGCTTGGCACCAATATCAACTTCCTGACAATACCTGCAGCATTCAGACCAATTTACATCATAAGTGGTATCTGGCAGGGCGCAGGCTGGGCATCCATCATGTATACAGCAGCTCTTTCAAATGCCAGCAAGGAACTGAAAGAGGCGGCACAGATTGATGGAGCAAATATCTGGCAGCAGATCAAGGCAGTTGAATGGCCAGCAATCAAGGATATGGTTGTTATCCAGTTTATCCTTCAGGCAGGTAACATCATGAGTATTGGTTTTGAGAAGGCTTATGCACTTCAGTCAGATATGAACCTTGCTTCATCTGAAATCATAGCAACCTATGTTTATAAAAAAGGTCTTTTAAATGGCGATTACAGCTATTCAACAGCGGTAGGCCTTTTTAATACTATCGTCAATGTAATTCTTTTGATAGCGGTCAACAAGGTTGTAGAGAAGCTTAATGACGGACAGGGACTATAAGGAGAAGAGCAAAATGGAGAAAACAGTTAGGGCTAAAAAGAGCGAGTTTGCAAGAGCTTCCATTGGAGATAAGATTTTTCTTCTTGTTGGATATATTCTGCTTGCTGCCTTCGTTATGGCAATCATAGGACCTGTAGTTTACATTATCGTAGCTTCTTTTATGGATCCTATAACTCTTCAGAACAAGGGAATTGTATTTGATTTTAGCAAATGGACTCTTACAGCTTATGAGAGAGTTATGACCAACTCCCAGATATGGATTGGTTTTAAAAACGCAATTATATACTCTGTATTATTTGCAGTATTTTCAGTATTTATAACACTTTTGTGTGCTTATCCAATGTCAAGGGATGATTTTAAGGGCAGAAAGTTCTTTAATGCGATCTTTATCATCACAATGTTCTTTGGCGGCGGACTTATTCCTACATACCTTCTTATCAGTAACATGGGACTTCTTGATACTATGTGGGCAGTAATTCTTCCAGGATCCTTTAGCGTATGGAACATGATCATCGCAAGGACATACTTTAAGGGGATTCCAAGTGAACTTAGAGAGGCTGCTGATGTAGATGGTGCCAATGAATTGGTGTTCTTTTTCAGGATTCTTCTTCCTGTATGTACACCACTTATAGCAGTATTGATACTATGGCAGTTTGTAGGAATGTGGAACAGCTATTTTGATGCAATGATCTATCTTAACTCTGCAGACAAGCAGCCACTTCAGCTGGTACTAAGAGCAATCCTTATCCAGAATGAACCAGATCCTGGAATGATCGCGGATATGCAGAGCACAGCCCAGAGAGCACAGCTTGCAGAACTTCTTAAATATGCAACCATCATTATTTCAAGCTTGCCGCTTGTTGTAATGTATCCATTCTTCCAGAAGTATTTTGACTCAGGAATTATGGTTGGCTCAGTTAAGGGCTGAGAAGAGTTAATTAGAACTTCCCCTGGCAACAGGAGATAATAAAGATTATTTATAAGGAGAGGGACAATGAAAAAGAAGACAACAAAGTTACTTTCAGCAGCACTTGTTCTTACTATGACAGCCGGCATGATCACCGGATGCGGTAAGAGTGCTACAGGTAGTGGGGCAGCAACTGTTTCAGCAGATGACCTTAGTTTCCCATTAGAAAATAAGGTTACTATTACAGGTACTATCAGCTATCCATCAGGAACTGAGTCAGAACCTAACAACAGAACTATCTTCAAGAGACTTGAAGAGGAGACAAACGTACATGTTGACTGGACAGCTATTTCTAGTGATCAGTGGGGTGACAAGATTCAGCTCAACATGGCCAACAAGAATACTCTTACAGATTTCGTATTCAACGCAAGCTTTAGCAACTCAGATCTGATCAGATATTCAGATCAGGGAGTTATTCTTCCACTTGAAGAGTACATCGACAACAACATGCCTAACCTTAAGGCTGTATTTGATAAGTATCCTGAGTACCGTGCTATGTGCGAGGATTCAGAGGGACATATTTGGGCTCTTCCTTGGATCGAGCAGCTTGGTTCTAACAAGACAGCAATCCAGACAGTAGGTAATAACTTTACATACATCAACAAGAAGTGGCTTGATTTCCTCGGGCTTCAGACACCTACAACGGTTGATGAATTTGAAGAAGTACTTAAGGCTTTCAAGGATCATGCATCTGAACTTCAGGCTGAGTTTGGTATTGAGGGTGACATCATTCCTATGTCATGCATCATGAATGATCAGGATCCTAGCCTTCTTATCAATGGCTTTGGCGAAGGTTATGGTGACAACGATATAGGACAGCATATCGCAGTTACAGATGACAAGAAGGTTATCTGCACAGCAACACAGGAAGGCTTTAAGTCTGGTATGCAGTGGCTCCACAAGCTCTATGAAGAGGGACTTATCGACCCTGAGTGCTTTACACAGGACTGGTCAACATATGTTGCTAAGGGTAAGTCACACAGATACGGTGTTTGCTTTACATGGGACGTTGCTAACATTGATAACCTTGAAGATTTCGTTCCACTTGCAGCACTTAAGGCTGATGTTGTAAACGTAACTCCTATGAACGGCTCATTTACATCAGGTTTTGACCGCGGCAGATGCGTAGTAACTTCTAAGTGCGAGAATCCTGCATTTGTTTGCTCATGGCTTGATCTTATGTATGATCCATTCCAGTCACCACAGAACAACTGGGGAACATATGGAGAGGATGACGAGTTTGATATCTTCGAGCTTTCAACAAATTCAAATGGTGACAAGATGTTAAAGCATGCTCCTCTTGGAGAAGCTTCACCTGTAGAAGTTCGTGAGGCTGAGTGTGTTGGTGGACCTCTTGCTATCCTTGATGAGTACTATGGCGTATACGTAACATGCCCAGATGATGCACAGTATCGTCTTGACTGGATCAAAGAGTACTACACAGATGATATGAATTGCAAGTATGTATATCCTAACGTATTTATGACAGCTGAGGATACAGAAACTCTTACAACAATCCAGACAGACCTTATCAGCTTCATCAACTCAAGCAGAAGTAACTTCGTAATGAATGGTCTTACAGATGCTGAGTGGGATGAGTACCTCAAGCAGGTTAACTCTTATGGCCTTGATCAGTACTTATCAATCTACCAGAAGTACCTTGATGAGTTCTACAAATAAGAAGTTTGACTATGAATAAAGAGGGGGGAGGTTATTTCTCCTCCCTTATTTTTTAGAATCTACAATATAGATTTATGAGGAGTATTATGAGTGATAAGTTAAACAAAGCACGTGAATATGAAGAAAAAAAGGAGAAGATGATAGCTCCGGAGCTTAGACCTCTTTTTCATCTGACACCAAGATGCGGATGGATGAATGATCCTAATGGTTTTAGCATGTATAAGGGCGAGTATCATCTCTTTTACCAGTATTATCCCTATGATACTGTATGGGGCCCAATGCACTGGGGACATGCAGTTAGTAAGGATCTTATGACTTGGGAATATCTGCCTTGCGCAATTGCTCCTGATGAGGAATATGACAAGGATGGTTGCTTTTCAGGAAGTGCTATAGAGATGGAAGACGGCAGACAGCTCCTTGTTTACACTGGCGTTCAGAAAAAGGAAGATGAGGATGGAAACATCCATGAATATCAGACTCAGTGTATTGCTTTTGGAGATGGCAGAAACTATCACAAGTACGAAAAGAATCCTGTGATTGACAGCACTATGCTTCCAGAAGGCGCTGGTAAGTATGACTTCAGAGATCCTAAAGTGTGGCGTGAAAACGGTAAATACTATATTGTAGTTGGCAACAAAACTGAGGACAAGGATGGTCAGCTCCTTCAGTTTGTAAGTGATGATGGTATCAATTGGACCTATGACAAGACTCTTATCAGGAACAATCATAGATTTGGAGTTATGTGGGAGTGTCCTGATTATTTTGGTCACGATGGCAAGCAGGTTGTGCTCACAAGCCCTCAGGACATGCTTCCTGAAGAGCTTGAGTTCCACAACGGAAATGGAACATTGTGTGTGATCGGAAGCATTGATGAAGATGGTGATTTCTGCGAAGAGAACTGCCAGGCTGTGGACTACGGAATTGACTTCTATGCGCCTCAGACAATACTCACAGAGGACGGCCGCAGAGTTATGATTGGCTGGATGCAGAACTGGGATACCTGCGGAATAAGACGCGATGATTTCCCATGGTTTGGTCAAATGAGCCTTCCTAGGGAGATTTCAATTGTAGATAATAGGCTTATTCAGTGGCCTGCAAGAGAAATAGAAAAATATTATGGAAAGAGGATCAGCAGGCAAAATGTCCTTATCTCAGATAGCTGCTCACTTTCAAGTATCGAGGGAAGATGCGTTGATATGACTGTGAGAGTCAGATCAACAGAAAGTGACCTTTCCTACAAGAAGTTTGAGATCAGGTTTGCAGACAATGGGAAGGCTTATTCAACTATTGAATATGATCCTGAACTTAACATTGTAAAGATAGACAGAAAGCACTCTGGCAGTAGAAGAGCAATCGTTCACCAGAGACGCTGCAGAGTAGCGGGTAATAAGGGCGAGATATCACTTAGACTTGTCCTTGACAGATACAGCATGGAACTCTTTATTAACAATGGGGAACAAGTAATGTCCATGGTCATACTTACAGATGTTAAGGCAGAAGGCATCAGCTTTAAGGCTGTTGGCGAACTTCTTATGGATGTTACCATGTATGAGCTTGAGAGGAAATAATGTATGAAAAAGATAGATGTAGCAGCGCTTGGGGAACTGCTTATAGATTTTACTGCTAGTGGCGACAGTAGTCAGGGGAACCCTCTATTTGAGGCAAACCCTGGGGGAGCACCCTGCAATGTGCTCTCTATGCTTCAGAATCTTGGCAATAATACAGCTTTTATCGGCAAGGTTGGAAGAGACTTTTTTGGAAATATGTTAAAGACGAGAGTGGAAGTACAAGGTGTAGATACCAGTGGCCTTGTAATGGATGACCTTGTTCACACAACTCTGGCTTTTGTTAATAAGCTTCCAAACGGAGACAGAGACTTTTCTTTTTACAGAAAACCAGGTGCAGATATGATGTTGACTGTAGAAGAAGTCAATGAAAATGCTGATTTAATAAGAAATGCAGATATATTTCACCTGGGAACTCTTTCAATGACAGATGAGCCTGCAAGAGGGGCAACAAAAAGAGCAGTTGAGATTGCAAAGAATAGCGGTGCTTTAATCTCTTTTGACCCTAATTACAGGCAGCCTTTGTGGGATAGCGTTGACTCTGCGCTTCAGGCTATGAAGTATGGCTTTGAGAACTGCGATATTTTGAAGATTTCAGATAATGAGATAGAGCTTTTTACTGGCTGCACGGATATCCTTGAAGGAGCTAAAAAGATAAAGGAAGAGTACAGTATTCCTATTGTGTTTGCAACTCTTGGCCCTGATGGAAGTATAGCTCTGTACAAAGATATGGTGGTAAAGAGAGATGGATTTAAGAATCCGGATACTATAGAAACGACAGGAGCTGGTGATACATTCTGTGCCTGTGCAATAGATTACATACACAGAAACGGCCTTGATGATCTTTCTAAAGAGGGACTTTATGAGTGCCTGACCTTTGCAAATGCTGCAGCCTCTATCATAACAACAAGAAAGGGAGCCCTTTCAGTTATGCCCTCAAAAGAAGAAGTAATAGAATTTATAAAAAGCCGTAAGTAATGGCTTGCAGATAGAATGATATATGCGTTAAAAGTAGGAACTATCAATCATTTTGTGGTTGATAGTTTTTTTATTGCAGTATTGTTTTTGGGGGACATTTTTAATAACGAATAAATATATACTTAATATTATATTAATAATTCATGTGTATAATCAAAGTTAGCGCAAATGGTAATAATTACATTTAGCCATAATTATTGATATGGAGGTATATCATGGGTAATAAAACGGAAAAGAAAGCTGGCGCATCACCAAAGGCTGTCAGCACTAGGATTTCTCTTTTGTTTGTTTCAATGCTGTTGATCACTGTTCTGGTAGCTGAGGGCATAACTTATGTTCTTGGCTATGCTATGATCAAGAGTCTTATTTACAGCTCTTTGCAAAATGAGGTTACGGCAGATGCCAGCAAAGTTAACAAAGAGCTTAATTCAACCTTCTACTATTTGAATGGCGTAGCTGATGCTGTAGAACAGAATGATTATGATTCAAATCAGGCTCTGATGGGATATCTTACTGGAACAGTTGGAAGATATGCACTTCTCCCAACCGGAGCTTATTTGATGCTGAGCGATAAGACCTTTCTTTATCCTGCAGATCCCACATACTCCATAGAGGACTGTACAGACAATGTCATGTACAAGGAGGCTATGACTTATACAAATAGCTGGTTTAATTACTACGATGTTCCATATTTTGATAAAGTAACAGGAGACCTTTGTGCGTCTGTGATCAGGCGTGTACACCTCAAGGATGGGCGAGAGGGCGCCTTTGCTGCAGATATGTTCTTGTCAGGAATTCAAGAAGAACTTGATGGCGTCCAGCTCTATAATACAGGTGGAGTGCTTATGATCACTAGTCAGGGGCTTCTTCTCACATATAAAGATAATAAGGAAGTTTGCGGACAAAATGTGGCCGATATAGCTGATAATCCATTTCTTAAGTCTATAGGTGAATATGCGGCAGCTGAAACTGGCAAGGAAACTCACGAAGTTACAGAGGCTAATGTAGGAGGAGAGAATTATTTCCTTGTTGCTTCCCCTGTAAATGGAACTGACTGGCTTGTAGTAGCTTATGCAAGGCGGAGCGAAGTTCTGGCAGCGCTCTACAGGTTACTTGTTATTCTGGCTGTTGTTATATTGGCAGCAATAGTGACAGTGATCCTAGTGATCAACATAGTTTTGAGAAAACTCATAAAGAATCCTGTCACAAGCCTTACAGATAATATTGAAAAGATTTCAGGCGGTGACTTTACTGTAGATATATCCTCAAAAGGTGATGATGAAATCGCTTATATGAACAATGCTATGGGACATTTTGTAACCGGCATGAGGACTTCCCTTAGCGAGATAAAAGATGTTTCAGGAAAATTATTTGGAGATGCGCAGACTTCAAAGAGTACAGCGGAAGACCTTGAGGGAGCAGCCAATGAGCAGTCAGCCAGCATGAATCAGATACGTGAAAATATCGATAATATGGCCAAGGCTGTCAATGAAGTAGCTGAAAATGCTACAGTTCTGGCTCAGACAGTTGCAAATGTAACTGATAAGGAACAGCAGATAGAAGAAACTATGAATGAGCTTGTTTCAAAGGCTGATTCCGGACAGCATGAGATGGCAGGTGTTGCTAATGGAATGAATGATATTGTAGATTCCATGAAGGATATGGCAGATGCTGTAACAAGTGTTGATGAAGCTGCAGATAAGATCAATCAGATTGTAGATCTTATCAATTCCATTTCTTCTCAGACAAATCTTTTGTCACTTAATGCCAGCATTGAGGCAGCAAGAGCAGGAGAAGCCGGAAAAGGATTTGCGGTTGTTGCTCAGGAGATTGGACAGCTTGCTCAGAACTCTGCAGATGCTACCAAACAGATTGCAGATATTATCAAGGATATGTCCGTAAGAGTTCAGCAGCTGTCAGAAAAATCGGAGACTAATACACAGCTTATAAATAACAGCGCTGAATCTATAAATACAGCTGCTACAACCTTTAAGGAAATCACGCAGCAGCTATCTGAAGCCAATGATACACTTTCTACCATGGCTGAGCAGATGGAGAAGGTTAATGATGTCGCTACAAACATGGCATCAGTATCAGAAGAGCAGTCAGCATCGACTCAGGAAATCGCTGACAATGTTGAAAGAGTAACTGAGGCAGCCAAGGGTGTTGCATCATCTTCAGAACTTGTGGCAAGCGCGGCTTCGTCAGTTTCTGAGGCTGTTGACACCATCAACGGAAACCTGGAAAGATTTACTATTCAGTAAAAGAATAAAAGAATAAAGGAATAAAGAAAAATCCGCGGCGTTTAAGATAATGCCGCGGATTTTTTTGACTTTTTTTATCACCAAGTTATTAACTAGAAACTTACATTATTTACAGAAGCCTCTGAAGATCAGTAAAAAAGCTAGGATATGAGATATTTACACAGGCATCATCAAGTATTCTTGTGGTGCCTTCAGCTGCCAGAGAAGCTATTGCAAAGCTCATGGCAAGACGGTGGTCGTTATGAGTATTTATATCTGTGCCATGAAGCGGCTTTCCTCCATGGATTATCATGCCATCATCGGTAGCTTCGATATCGCAGCCCATAGCTGTCAGATTATCTACCACAGTGGCGATTCTGTCTGATTCTTTTACCTTAAGCTCAGCAGCGTCCTTGATTATAGTATCAAAGTTTGCTGTAGCTGCAAGAACAGCCACCATAGGAAGCTCATCTATCATTGTCGGGATATCCTTGCCGCCTATCTCAAATCTGTTATTCTGATTGCCATGTAGCTCACTGTATTTAACAAAGATATCGGCTCTTGGCTCGCCTGATTCATTGACGTTCTGAAGAGTTATATCAGCACCCATCTGTTTGAGAACGGTAAGGATGCCGCATCTTGTCTTATTGATACCGACATTTCTGATAAGGAGCTCAGAACCAGGTACCATAAGAGCAGCAGCGATAAAGTATGCTGCTGAAGATATATCTCCTGGCACATTTATCTTCATGCCATGAAGTGGCATGCCAGGGTGGAGTATAGCAGCTGCGCTGCCATCTCTTGCAATTTCATTGTGTATGTCAGCTCCAAAGGACTGGAGCATTATCTCTGAATGGTTTCTGGATAGGGCAGGCTCATAGACTACGGTGTCGCCATCTGCATAGAGGCCTGCAAGGAGAATACAGGATTTAACCTGGGCTGAAGCTACAGGATTCCTGTAGTTTATGCCATGGAGCTTTCTGCGGCCCTTTATTATAAGAGGAGCACAGCCATTTCCCATCATAGAGGAAACATCAGCACCCATCTGGGTCAGGGGCTTGATGATGCGGTTCATGGGTCTTTTCTCTATGGAATTATCTCCTGTTATAGCAGAGTCAAAGGGCTGAGCCGCCAGGATTCCGGTCATAAGTCTTGTAGTTGTGCCGCTGTTTCCGGTATAGAGAGTAGATGAAGTATCTGTAAGGCCATGGAGCCCCTTTCCGTGAACTGTGATAGTTGGGACGCCATTAGTCGGTCTCATACTATGGTCAATGATGATTCCAAGCTTTCTGAAACAATCAATAGTTGAAAGGCAATCTGCACTCTCCAGGAAACCTGTAATTTCAGTAGTTCCCTCTGCAAGAGCACCGAACATGATGCTTCTGTGGGATATTGATTTGTCGCCTGGGACAAATACGTCCCCTTTAAGTGGGTGAGATGCTTTTTCAAGTGATATCATTGCTGCCTCCAAAGGTATTATTTATCATCCGTGATAAGTTACAACTGTGTAACCATTGTGGGACAAAAGGTCAAGGGCCTGATCCAGGTCCTTCTGGGTATGGAACTCTATTTTTAAAGTTCCTCTTTCATACTCTCTGTTATGTACAATTCCAATATTCTTAATGTTTACAGAATGGTCAGATAAAAGAACTGCCACCTTGGCAAGGCGACCTGGCTGGTCATCGATTTCCACATGGAGAACATAGGTCTTTTGAATAGGACCACTTGTAAAGTCTGAAAAGGATTCCCTGTATGACCTGGCTGAAGTAAAGAAATCAAGAAGCTTGTCGCTGTCATGCTCATCTACAGCAAGTTTGATATCTACAAGAGAATCAATAAGGCTTGATAAAAGTTCTGAAATATTATCTGAGTTGGTATTACAGATCTGCTGCCACATAACAGGAGATGAGGATGAGATTCTTGTTATATCCTTGAACCCGCCTGCAGCTATTGTCTTCATAAGGTCATCTTCGTTGTCGCTGTCCTTGACCAGATTAACAAGGGCTGCAGAAAGAACATGTGGAACATGGCTTATGGCAGCTGTGGCAAAGTCATGCTGAAGATAAGGAACCACAAGAGGTATAGCCCCCATGTCCTTGACTAGATGGTAGTAATCGCTTAACCTGTCCTCCTTGGTCTTGTCAGTTTTGGTCAGGATGTAGTAGGCATTTTCCAAAAGGGCAGCCTTGGAGTTCTGGTATCCTATGCGCTCTGTACCTGTCATAGGGTGACCGCCGATAAATTGATCCTCGATTCCAAGTTCTCTGACCTTTTCATGTATGCTGTTCTTGACACTTCCTATATCAGTAACTGTGGTTTTTGGACTTAGATAGGGCATTAGAAGTTCAAGATTATCATTATTGATCTCAACCGGGGCACATAAAAAGATATAGTCACAGTCTGAAAATTCTGCTCCAATTCTCTCAAGAGCTATATCTATTGTTCCGTCAGCCCTGGCAGCGTCAACTGTAGTTCTGTGTGGAGCGTAGGCCATAATAGTGCAATCAGGCTGAGCACTCTTTATTGCTCTGGCCATTGATCCGCCTATAAGTCCAAGGCCTATAAATCCGTAAGTTTTATCATTCATATAGGTGCAAATCCCCTCAACAAGCATATTTATAGAAGTCATGCTCTTTAGACTATAACACTGTGGCGTGTGAAAGTCAATCTATGTATTGTACAAGCTAATTGTGCATAAATATTTTATATATAAATTATAATTTAACGCAATACCACATGTTAAAATTATGTATAGTGGTAAGTATGCCTAGGAGTAAATATGCAGGAAAACAAAAAAAGCCTTAGCACCATCCGGAAATTGAATATTGTATTTGTAGCAATTGCAGTAGTTCTTTTTGCTGGAACACTGTTCTTTTCTGATGCATTTAGCTTAGAGTATCTTCCTGAAATGACTGATTTTGACAGTGGTTGGTGTGATGAAGAGGGCAATCTCTATAAGCTATCTGAGGTCAAAAACTCTGATTATAAGAATGGCGTTATTACTTTGTCCAAAAAGCTTCCAATATATTTGTTTGATGGCGAGTGTATTTGCTTTGAGTCAAAGAATGTAAATATCAAAGTGTCCCTTAACAAAAGAAGAGTCTATGAATATCTGGCTGAGGAAAATATTACGGGCATTGGCTATGGCGTTGCCTTTCATAAGGTTGGAATATCCAGAGAGGATGCAGGAAAGACCTTTATAATAGAGTGTCAGCAGCTCACTGAGAAAAACTCATCAGCCCATATTTACAGAGTATATTTAGGCCAGCCTGCCGAATATATCAGGTGGTTTATCCATGATAGGGCACTACTTCTTATTGCATCGGTTCTCATTGTCTTTTTTGGATTATTGTTATTTGTTTTGTGGCTTGGCATTCCTGATAAGTCCCGTCAGCCATTTGATGTGTTTTCCCTTGCTGTAGCTACTTTTATAATAGGCCTGTGGTGCCTTATTAATACCAATGCTATCCAACTTGTGTCTGGACATTATTATTTCTGGAGAACTCTTGGTACTCTTATCGTTCCAATGATTGGATATCCCTTTGTGGTTTTCTATACATCCTTTACTAAATTTAAAAAGAATATCTATTCAATCCTTGCTTTTGCGGTATCAGTCGGCGCTGAGGCAACGATGATTGTGCTTAGATTTGTGGCTGACATGGATATGATGAATACAGTTGGATTTTTTGCTTTGGTGGTTTTGGGGAGTGACATTGTACTAATGATGATCGCATATATAGAAAACCGGATTCATTGCAAAGCTCTTGGCATAAAGACGGATTTCTTTGCCCTTAACATAGGGCTTTCAATATTTGCTGTGCTGACGCTTATAGATATTATTCTATGGGAATTTGCTCGTAATTACAGAGACACCTATGGAATATTTATGAGATTTGGTATGGTGGTCCTTACTATCATAATGATCCTTAAGTTCGTCAGCTGGTGGACCATGGACCAGGCTGCCATGGACAGGGATAGATTTATAAACAGATCCCTTCAGTTTGCTACTACTTCCAAAAATCCTGTTGAAAGCATAAAGCTTCTTCTTGAATATCTTGGAAAAGAGCTCGATGCCAAAAGAACATATATATTTGAATTAGATGAAAAAAATCGTATCAGTGAAACTTATGAATGGTTTAGGGATGGGGTTACACCTTTGGCTCAGGAAATAAAAGCTGCGGCCAGCGAAAAAGAATTTGCTAAAATACGGGAGCTTGGCATTTCGGATGACAGACTCTGCTTTGTTGTAAATGATCCTGAAGAGATAAAAGAGACTTCGCAGTTTACCTATCAGGTAATGAAAAGAAACAATATTGGAAATGCAGTGTTCAGCCCATTAAGAACAGGAAATGAGATTGCTGGATTTGTCGGACTAACAGATATTTCTGCTGAAAGGATTCCAAGTGTCAATGAAATCATGAAGGTCCTGCCTCATTTCTTTACTCAGTTCATAAACCAGAAAAAAGAGCAGGACAGAATAATATATTACAGCTACCATGACTATCTCTCAAAAGCCAAAAATCGCACTGCATTAAAGGAATTTACAAAGGATAAATTCGACAAGTCCCAGGCCTTTGGCTATGTTCTGTGTGAGATTGATGGGTTAAAAGATATTAATGCAAAGCTTGGGCACGATATTGGTGATGAAATTGTAAAGATCACCGCCAAGAACCTGATGGATGTATTTGGGGATGAAAATGTTTACAGGCTGTCTGGCGAAATCTTTGCTGCTTTTGGTTTTGAAAACGATGAAACCTATTTTGAAAATGATGTTCAGATGGCAAGAAGACTTTTAGAGGATGAAGGTAGTCCGGGAAATGTAGTAGGGGTGTATTGTTCAAACGGAACCATGAATTTTGACGTTGTTATAAGTCACGCATATGAGTTACTTGAAAAAGAAAAGCAGGACAAAGCTAAGGGAGAATGATTGTGGAAGATAATCATCAGGAGAGAAACAGAGTCCATATCATGGCTATTTTAGTGCTTACTGCTCTTTGCATGGGTGCTATATTGGAAAATGCTATCCTTGATTGGGAATTTTGGATGCCACCACTTATCGTGGTTGGCGTAATTGCCATGTGGTGGATGCATATTACTCAGTATGCTGACATAAGATACAGAGAAAACTACTATCTGATCATGGCACTTATCGTAGCTTTTTATCTTGGCGTTCATGCTAATAATTTCTTTGGTATTTATGTTATTTCAACCATTATTATGGGAGTTGCAGCCCTGCTTGGACGAAAAGGTTTTTTGCGCATTATCCTTGCTGAATATTTTCTGGTAATGGCAGTTCAAATAGTTCTTGCCGTAAACTCTGATACTTTTTCCTATGCAATCATTGACATATTACGAATTGGGCTTCACTTATTTTCGGCTGTATTCATCTGCATTATGCTTAGAAGGATGATGGAAAGAAGCTGGGAAAAGGATGATGAGATTGAAAGATTAAAAGGCAGAAGAGAGGACTATCTTCATGATATGGAGGATTTCCTTGTAAATATCTCCCATGAGCTTAGAACACCTTTAAATGTCATAAACGGCATGACGGACCTGATTCTTAGAAAAGAAGATAGAAAAGATATAGTATCTATAAGAAATGCAGGGATCAGAATATCGGGACAGATAGAAGATATTCAGGATTATAGCGAAATCCAGAGAAATGACATAAGGCTTGAAAATGAAAGATATATGATCACTTCTGTGGTCAATGATATTTTAATTAACTATAAATCCATGGATGTCAAAAAGAACCTGGAATTTATTGTTGATCTTGATCCTGGCGTTCCCTCTGCAATGAAGGGGGATATCAGAAAGATAAGGAAGATAATATTACATCTTCTTGATAATGCCTTTAAGTTCACAGTGGAAGGTGGCGTTTGCCTCAGAATAGCTGCTCTAAAGAAAGAGTATGGTGTAAACCTCATAATTGAAGTAACTGACACTGGCATAGGAATGACTAAAAAAGACGTGGAGAGCGTACAAAAGGGCGTCTATCAGGCAAACAAAAAAAGAACAAGAAGTACCGGCGGCATAGGCCTTGGACTTTCAATCGTATATGGACTTGTAAGGTGCATGGACGGATTTGTTCGTATTGAAAGTGAGAAAAACAAGGGAACAACAATAAGAGTAAGTATTTATCAGGAGGTAGTAGACCCGGCTCCTTGTCTTGGAATTAAAACTGTAAGATTCATAAATGTTATCTTTTTTGATACCTCTGAAAGCCAGACTACGCCGGCTGTTGTCGAGATGTATAGGAATATGGCAAGAAATCTGGCAGCAGGCCTTAGGGTAAATTTATATCTGGCATCTAGTATTGATGAAGTCAAGAAGATGCTGGCAACCAATAAAGTTACGCATGTATTTATGGGCTACAGGGAGTACAGGGACAATAAATCTTATATACGTCTACTGTCAAGGGAGAAGGTAACAATTGCAGTATTAAAGGACAAGGATTCTCCTGACATACATGAAGAAAACATTTTTACCGTAGATAAGCCTGTTTATGGTCTTCAGGTTGCTCAGATCATAAATGGAGATATAAATGAGATAAAGAAAATATACACAGATGACTACAAAAAGCCGGTTCTTGATGGAATAAAGGCTCTTGTTGTTGATGATGAGCAGATGAATCTTGTTGTAGCACGAGGACTTTTTGGCGAGTATAACATGATCGTTGATACTGCGGAAAGCGGCAGGGAAGCAATAGATAAATTTGGCAAAAACGACTACGATGTTATCTTCATGGATCATATGATGCCAATAATGGATGGCGTAGAAGCCATGAAGAGGATCAGGGAGATTGCTGAACGCGAGGACAAGAAGGTAAAGATAGTTGCGCTAACTGCCAATGCTGTAAGCGGAGCAAAAGAAATGTTTCTGGGTGAGGGCTTTGATGGATTTATCGCAAAGCCTGTTAACCTTGTGGATTTTGAGAGAGTGATGGGACAGGTACTTACGAGCAGTAAGACAAATCGCAAGGGAGGTATAAGGTGATCTTTAAATTCTTTGAGAGCATTATAGAAAGATTAAGAGACCCTTCCCAGAGTTTTAGAGAAAGGGTTTTTATAGCGCTTACTTTTCTTACTGATTTTGTCATTTTATTTGCTCTTATATTTAACATAATGGTGGGAGAAAATATCGTTGAGATAATAGTTCTTGTTATCACTGTTATCGTTGCTCCTGCTGTAACCCTGATATCTGTAAGAAAAAATAAGACCCAGGTTGCCGTAAGATTTATAGTCATAGGCCTTATTGGGATTATTCTGCCTATTTTGTTCTTCTTTGGCGGTGGTCTTACAGGCGGAGGCTTTTTGTGGATCATATTTACATATCTTTACACTGGTCTTGTACTTTATGGGAAGTGGAGACCTATAACCCTGGCAATTCTTACCATCGAAACAATTCTTTTCTTTTTAGATTCGTATTTCCACCCTCATCATGTACTTGTTCACAACCAGGAAGTAATGTACATAGATATTCTGGTCTCAGTTATAGTGCTTGGAATTATCTGCTGTCTGATGGTCTGGTTTGTGGAGTGGATGTTTATAGAGGAGAACAAAAGAGCAAGGGAAGAAACCAGTAAAGTTGAGGAACTCAATAAATCTCAGAACCGTTTCTTTTCCAGCATGAGCCATGAGATCAGAACACCTATCAACACCATTTTAGGACTTAATGAGATTATTTTAAGGCAGCAGGATGCATCGGATGAGATAAAAAAAGATGCAGCCAACATCCAGGGAGCAGGCAAAATGCTGCTGGCACTTGTTAATGACATTCTTGATATTTCCAAAATAGAAGCCGGGAAAATGGATATTGTTCCTGTCAATTACAGTGTGTCTGCCCTTGTTTCAGAAATAGTAAACATGGTTTGGTTAAGAGCTGAACAAAAGGGGCTTAGACTTAAGGTTGAGGTTGATCCTACTCTTCCTAGAGAACTATTTGGCGATGAAGTCCGTATAAAGCAGATTCTGGTTAATCTTCTTAATAATGCAGTTAAATACACAAACGAAGGTACCGTTACTCTTCATATAGAAAAAGAGGAAATAAAGGAAGAGAAGGTTAGGATCGTCTTTTCAGTAGCAGACACTGGAATGGGTATCAAGGAGGAGTCTTTGCCATTTCTTTTTGATGCATTCCAAAGAATGGATGAAGAGAAAAACAGCAAGATAGAAGGAACAGGCCTTGGACTATCAATTGTTAAGCAGCTTGTTGAACTTATGGAGGGCGAAATTGCCGTCAATAGTGTTTATACTCAAGGCTCTACCTTTACAGTTACTCTTTGGCAAAAGGTAAGTAATCCTGCAGTAGTTGGAAATATCAATATAACAAATTACGGAAGTCTGAGGGATAAGGCAAGATACAACGCAAGCTTTACTGCCCCGGATGCAAGGATTCTTATTGTAGATGACAATGAAATGAATCTTGAAGTTGAGAAAAAACTTCTTGCTCAGACTCAGATAATTGTTGATGTAGCTGACAGCGGGGAAAAGGCCCTTTCTCTTACGTCCGCAGTTCGCTATGACGTTATTTTCATGGATCATTTGATGCCGCTTATGGATGGTATAGAGTGCCTTCAGGCAATCAGAAAACAGCGAGGTGGCCTTAATAACCATGCGCCTGTGATTGTTCTGACAGCCAATGCAGGAAGTGATAACAGGGAACTTTACAATGCCAGCGGTTTTGACGGATATCTATTAAAGCCTATCTCAGGAGCTCTTTTTGAGGAAATGCTCCTTGCGCATCTTCCGGAATCCAAGGTGGTTTTGACCAGGGAAGCAGCATTTAACAAGACCAAAATGAATGCTTCCAAGGGCTACAGCAGAAAAATCCCGCTTCTTATAACAACAAGCAGTATGTGTGACCTTCCTTCGAGAACTTTGCAGGAAGTGCAGGTAGATACTATTCCGTTTAAAATTCTTTCTGAAGGAAAAGAGTACTATGACGGAATAGAAGCGGATGCTGATGAAATAATCAGATATATGAAATCCGGCAAGAAGTTTGTCACTGAGCCTCCATCTGTCGAGGAGTTCGAGCGTTTCTTTTCACGAGAGCTTAAAAAGGCCCACCAGATTATTTATATAGCCATGACACCTGGCATAAGCCAGGAATTTGAAAGGGCCAAACAGGCATCAAAAGCCTACGGAAATGTATTTGTCTTTAATTCCGGCTATACTTCCAGTGCCATGGGTATTCTTGCCATAATTGCCCATAATATGGCCTTTCAGGGAATGAGTCCTGTTAACATACTGTCTGAACTATCTAAGGCTAAAAAAAATATGCGATGCAGCTTTGTCTCTGATGATCCGGCTGTTTTGTTCAGGAGAGGGATTATTTCTAAAAAGTACAGTGAGTTCATGGAATCTGTTGGGATAAGACCTTTTGTTGAAATAAAAAATGATGTCTTTAAAGTAAGTAAAATGCAGCTTGGAAGCAAGATAAGCAGCTATGACAGGTATGTGGACTTTGCTATTCCAAGGAGGATAAAGCCGGATACAGATGTAGTAATTGTCGTATATTCAGATGTAACTGATGAAAATCTTGAAAAGATTGAGGCCAAGATCAGAAGCTGCGCACCATTTAAAAATGTCATATTCCAGAAGGCTTCAGCATCATTATCTGTAACTTGCGGATCTGGCGCTTTCGGAATCATTTACATGAAAAAGACTGACTATTCCTATAACCTGGAAAAATATCTTGTTTTCCATGATGTAAGCGAGCCGGAAAGTAGCCGTGCAGAGTTCAATGAAGAGGAAAATATTATTGAGACTTCTTCTGAAGATATCAAGTGGTATGACAATATTCCGGGGCTGGATTCCCAAAAAGCTATAGAACATAGTGGCTCTGAGGAAGCTTTTAAGAGCGTTTTGAAAATATTCTATGATTCTCTCGAGGACAGAGACAAAGAGTTGTCACAATACTACGATAGTGGTGATTATGAGAACTATACAATAAAGGTTCATGCCCTCAAAAGCTCGGCGGCTCTGATTGGAGCCATGGAGCTTTCTGAGAAAGCCAAAAATCTCGAGATGGCTGGAAAAGAAAATAATATTTCTTATATCAAGGAGCATCATGGAGAAGTGCTTGATCTTTTAAGAAGCTACAAAATGCCACTTGGCGAGATTTTTGCTGCAAATAATGATGATATTATGGAAGAAGATGAAAAGCCAGAGCCCAAGAAGGCTGATTACAATGAATTTTTGATAAAAAGCATGTATGAAGCCATAAAAGAAGGAATTCGTCAGGGCAACGACAATTATTTAAAGGGACTTTTTAAGGAAATGGAAGATTATGATCTTGGGGAGCATCAGGAGCGATTTTTGAGATTAAAAGAGCTCTTTGAAGCCTCTGATCATGAAGGAATGGAGAACGTGTTAAAAGAAATCCAGTAAACAGGGGATAATTTGTGCAAAAAGCTGAAAAAGCTTGTATATGTGCACTATATTTAGTAAAATATGTTTATGAGATTTGTTTGGGGCGAGGATCTATATTGTTCAAATGGCATAACAGCGGTCTGATTCTGCAGAGGGCTGTCTATGCATCTATTGTCTCGATATTCTCATTAAATACCCAATTTATTGCGACTGGAGGACAGGATATGAACGTTTACACAACTGACAAGATTAGAAACGTAGTGCTGCTGGGCCATGGCGGAGCAGGTAAGACAAGTCTCTCTGAGGCAATGGCTTATTTAGCAGGTATTACATCCAGAATGGGAAAGGTTGAGGATGGAAATACTCTTAGTGATTTCGATAAGGAAGAGCAGAAGAGACATATTTCAATCAGCACATCAACTATTCCTCTTGAGTGGGATGGCCACAAGATCAATCTTCTGGACACTCCTGGATTCTTTGATTTTGTCGGTGAAGTCGAAGAAGCTATGAGTGTTGCCGATGCGGCAATCATTGTCGTATCTGGTAAGGCAGGTATCGAGGTAGGTACCGAAAGAGCATGGGAATTATGTGAGAAATACAAATTACCACGTATGGTTTTTGTAGCAGACATGGATATAGATGATGTTTCCTATAGACAGGTTGTGCAGGATATGACCGATAAATACGGCAAGAAGATGGCTCCATTTAATCTTCCTATCCGTGAGAATGAGAAGTTTGTCGGCTATGTTAACGTAATACAGGAAAAGGGCTTTAGATGGGAAGGCAAAGAGGTTGTAGAGTGCGAGGTTCCTGATTATAACCAGGCAAACCTAAAGCTTTGCAGAGATACACTTCTTGAGTCAGTTGCTGAAACATCTGAAGAGTTCATGGACAGATATTTTAATGGCGATACCTTCTCAGAAGCTGAGATAAGAGCTGCAGTACGTTCTAATGTTTGTGATGGAACAATCGTTCCTATTGAAATGGGATCCAGCACATTATGTCAGGGTATTTATACACTTCTTGATGATATCGTTAAGTATATGCCTAGCCCGGAGAACCGCAAGATGGCTGGTATCAATACTAACACTAATGAGATATTTGAGGCTGACTTTGATTTCTCAAAACCCAAGACAGCTTTTGTATTTAAGACAATGATCGATCCATTTATTGGTAAGTATTCACTTATCAAGGTCCGTTCAGGTGTCATTAAGCCAGATGATGTAATGTTTGTTGCATCCAAGGATGCTGAAGTCAAGATTGGTAAGCTTTATGTCCTTCAGGGTAACAAGGCTACTGAAGTTCCAGAGCTTCATGCCGGAGACCTTGGTGCATTACAAAAGCTTGATATAGCTACAGGAGATACTCTTTCAACTAAGGCAAATCCTGTAACTTACGCCAAGATGGATATTTCAACTCCATATACTTACATGAGATATCACGCTCAGAACAAGAGCGATATTGATAAGATTGCACAGTCTCTTGCCAAGCTCGCAGCTGAGGACCAGACGCTTAAGGTTGTAAACGATGCTGAGAACCGCCAGACACTTCTGTATGGTATGGGCGATATGCACCTTGAGGTTATCCAGAGTAAGCTCCTTAACGTATATAAGGTAGCTATTGATCTTACAAAGCCTAAGGTTGCCTTTAGAGAGACAATCCGCAAGAACTCTGATGTAGAGTACAAGTACAAGAAGCAGACTGGTGGTCATGGCCAGTATGGACATGTTAAGATGCGTTTCGCACCACTTGGTGATGTGACTAAGCCTTATGAGTTTGATCAGGAAGTAGTTGGAGGAGCAGTTCCAAAGAACTTCTTCCCGGCAGTAGAAAAGGGCATCGCGGAGTCAGTTCTGCGTGGACCTCTGGCTGCATATCCTGTAGTTGGCGTTAAGGCAACTTTGTATGATGGATCTTATCATCCTGTAGATTCATCAGAAATGGCCTTTAAGGTAGCTGCTTCAAATGCCTTCAAGAAGGGCTTTATGGATGCAACTCCTGTTCTTCTTGAGCCTATTGTATCTTTGAAAGTTACAGTTCCTGATTCTTACACTGGTGATGTAATGGGAGATCTTAACAAGAGAAGAGGACGAGTTCTTGGAATGAACCCTTCACTTACAGGTAAACAGGTTATAGAGGCTGAGGTTCCTATGATGGAACTCTTTGGATACTGTACACAGCTTCGTTCCATGACTGGTGGTAGTGGTGACTTTGAATACCAGTTCAACAGATATGAGCAGGCTCCTTCAGATGTTCAGGCTAAAGAGGTTGAGGCAAGAGCTGATAAGGTTGCTGCAGCTAATTCAGAAGAATAATTTAAGAACCCACTTGGGAGGGCTTCGCGTTTTACGCGGGCCCTCTTTTTTCTTACTTTCAAAAATACTTTTTATAATATTTTTATATACGGTATAAGGTTTTGTGATAATATTATCCTATGGAAGAGAATTTTTTTATTCCCTATAACTACATAGGTGAGATAGCCGGACTTGTCATGGCAGGTCTGATTCTTTTGATAATGCTATATACAAGCCCCAAGAAAACATTTGTTTATAAATATGTTTTCAGAGGGACAATCTTGTCTATAGTATCTATTCTTGTGCACATATCAATTCTGTTTGTTGCCAATAATCCAGATGAGTATTACAACAGCTTCTTGTTTATTTTTCAGCTATTGTTATTCCTTGTTTTATACAATGGGATTCTTTATTTTATTTTTTCCTACGTGAATATGATGTCCATTGTACGCAGAAGGCAGCGCAAGGAATTTCTTATGATGTATAGCCTGTTGTCTGCTATCTATTTTATTGGCGTTATTGTAGAGATTGCTGCCACAAGGCTCTATAGTCTTGAGCTTGGCGGAATAGACATTACTCACTTTGTAAGATTTTATAGTGCTGCAGGAATTGTTTGTGCTATAGTCTGCATGAATGCAACAATCAGCAACAGACCCAATGTGGCAAGAATTATCTGGTACTGCGTTATTACGCTAGTTCCTGTAGAAATAGTCCTTTTGGCCAGTCAGATATTGAGTGTAGGCCTGTTCCATACTGTTTATTCTGCGCTTTCTTATGTTCCGGTGTTTACCTTAGGGTATATTCTGTTTCATTCAAATCCTTATGATGAAACTACAGGAAGTCAAAATGTGTATGGACTTGTGGCATATCTTGACAAACACATTGGCAAAAGAAAAATGTACATTTGCTATGTTGATCTTAAATATCCCAATGTAGAGAGTTTTGGAGACTTGGTTGATGATCTTTTTCTGAAAGGGATTGCTATTTGCAGGGCTATGGAAGCTATAAAGCCTGCTTTTAAGATATTCAGAGTATCAGAGAGCAAGTATGTAAATCTTATTGAAGCCAGAGATGAGAAACAGTTTCTTAGTGTGATCAACAGTATAAGAGGGGTGCTTGATGGAGCAAAAGCTGACTTTTATGTTCCATTTAACTATGTTATCGTATCCGGCGAAGTTCCGGAGGATATTGGCACCCCTACAAAGTGCAGGCAGTTTTTTGAATTTGTTTCAAGGAGATTTAAGGATCAGAACAGTAGCCATTTCTATGTGATAAAACCAATAGATTATGATGACTTCCTGGAAAATTATGAGATATCAGTAGCTTTGGAGGATATCAGAAACAGACTTGATCTTGAAGATGAGAGAGTTCTTGTATATGCACAGCCTATCTACAGTGTAGAAACTGGCAGTTTCAGGGTAGCTGAAGCTCTTACCAGGCTTAAAATTGGAAATCAGATAATAAGTCCTGATAAGTTTATTCCTATAGCAGAAGCTTCAGGTACTATACATGCTATTACCTGTATCGTACTTGATAAGGTATGTAAAGCTGTTGAGAGTTTTTCAGATTATTATGACTTTGATGCTATATCAATAAACATTTCTTCAAGAGAGATATCCCAGGATAATGTAAACGATGACCTTATGGAAATCATAGAAAAATATGACTTTGATGTTTCTAAGATAAGGTTTGAGATCACAGAATCTGCTATGTTTGAGAATTTTGACAGGGCAAATGACAACATGCATTATCTGACAAACTCGGGAATTCAGTTCTATTTAGATGACTTTGGTACTGGTTATTCGTCTTTTGAGAGAGTAATGAATTGCCCGGTCAAGACTATCAAGTTTGATAAAGCTCTTTTGTATAAGTCTCTTGATGACAATAGAATGGATGACATCATGAGCTATATGATAGAAGTCTTTAAGAAAAATGGATTTGTCACTCTTATTGAGGGTGTTGAGGATGAGTCCCAGAGTCAATATAGCATGGAGAGAGGCTTTGACTATATTCAGGGATATCATTATGCCAAGCCTGAACCGATAGAAAATATGAAGAAGTATTTTTCCAGAAAAAATAAATATTGAAATATAGTACAGAGATAGGTGGGAATTTAAGCATCCCACCTTTTTTCTATGCGGCCAAATGCTTAATTTTGTCACGTTGACATTGATGATATGATTGTATACAATTATACAAATAGAACAATTAGTCGAAATAGCGGGGATTTTGCTATGCAGGAGAATAATACTTTCCAGAATCGTCCTGTCACCATGAATGACAAGAACAATCTTTTACAGATTGAAGAGCATATGTACATTCTTGATGACGTAGAGAGACCAAATGTATTTAGAAATATGTTTCCTTACGAAGAGGTACCTAAGATTCCTTTTAATGACAGAATCGTGCCCCACAATATGCCCAAGGAAATATGGATAACCGATACAACCTTCAGAGATGGTCAGCAGTCCAGAGCACCATATACAACAGATCAGATTGTTCATATCTATGATATGCTTCATGAGCTTGGCGGCCCTAATGGAATGATAAGACAGAGTGAGTTCTTTTTATATAGTAAGAGTGACAGAGATGCTGCTCTTAAATGTATGGAAAGAGGCTATGAATTCCCGGAGGTTACCAGCTGGATCAGAGCATCAGAAGAGGACTTTAAGCTGGTTAAGGCAATTGGGATGAAGGAAACAGGAATCCTTGTGAGCTGCTCCGACTATCATATTTTCTTAAAGCTCAAGATGACCAGAAGACAGGCCCTCGACCACTATCTTAGTATTGTAAGAGCCTGCCTTGATAATGGTATAAGCCCCAGGTGCCATCTTGAGGACATAACAAGAGCTGATATTTTTGGTTTTGTGGTTCCTTTCTGTTTGGAACTTATGAAGCTCAAGGATGAATATAAGATTCCTATCAAGGTTAGAGCCTGCGATACCATGGGATATGGCGTTAACTTCTCAGGCGCCGTTATTCCCAGAAGCGTTCAGGGTATCATTTATGCTATAAATACTAATGCCGGTGTTCCAAGTGAACTTATCGAGTGGCATGGACATAATGATTTTTACAAGGCAGTTACCAATTCTACTACGGCCTGGATTTATGGCTGCAGTTCTGTTAATACTTCACTATTTGGTATTGGCGAGAGAACAGGTAACACCCCTCTTGAAGCTATGGTATTTGAATATGCCCAGCTTAAGGGTACTTTAAATGGCATGAACACCACAGTCATCACAGATCTTGCTGAGTACTATGAAAAAGAGATAGGCTTTACAGTTCCGGCAAATACGCCTTTTGTAGGCAAGAACTTTAATGTTACAAGGGCTGGTATTCATGCAGATGGTCTTCTTAAAAATGAGGAGATCTATAATATTTTTGATACTGAGAAATTCTTAAAGAGACCTCCAGTAAGTGCTGTTTCAAATACATCAGGACTTGCAGGTATTGCTCACTGGATCAATGTTCACTACAAACTCCGTGAGGAACATGCACTATCTAAGACATCTCCACTTGTTTCTAAGATAAAAGAGTGGGTTGATGCAGAATATGATGGCGGAAGAGTTACTGTTATGACTGATGCAGAGCTTGTCAGAGAGATAGACAAGGTTTCAGAGGAACTTGGCATTATTGTAAAAGAAGGAGAAATTGTAAGCCGATAAGGCTGTGAGGAAGTATGGAGAACAAAGAAATCAAAGGTGATATTAAAGACGACGTAAAAGGCGAATCCATGGATAAATACTCTTTGAGAGGAAGAGTATTTCACACCATAAGAAATGATATCTTAAATGGCAAATACAAGGACCATGAGGAGCTTAGAGAGGTTGCCATTGGAGAGGAACTTGGCGTCAGCAGAACTCCTGTAAGAGAGGCTTTCAGACAGCTTGAACTTGAGGGACTTATTCAGATCATTCCCAATAGAGGAGCTTATGTTACAGGCATAAAGGTCAAGGATATCAAGGATATCTACATGATCAGATCAAGACTTGAAGGTCTGTGCGCAAGATGGGCCTGTGAGAATATAACAAAGGCGCAGCTTGATGAGATGGAGGAAACTCTTTATCTTGCTGAGTTTCATGCTGCAAGGGGCCATATGAATCAGATGGCTGAACTTGATAACAGATTCCACACCATATTATACGAATCATGTAATTCCAAGATGCTTGAGCACCTTTTGAAGGATTACCACCAGTATGTATGGAGAGTCAGAAAAAAGACTTTATCAAGCAGCCGTGGTGCTGTTTCAAACGTAGAGCACAAGTACATCATGGAGGCTATTAAGGAAAATAACCCTGACAAGGCTGAAGAGCTTGCACATCAGCATATGATAAATGCTTTTGAAAATATGCTAGATCAGGGACTTCTTGATATGTACGAGTGAGTATAGATAAAACGACTAAGGAGAATGGAATGAGTAAGATTCAGATGACTACGCCCATTGTTGAGATGGATGGGGATGAGATGACAAGAGTTTTGTGGCAGATGATCAAGGATAAGCTTATCCTGCCATATGTTGACCTTAAGAGCGAGTATTATGACCTTGGTCTTAAGCATAGAGATGAGACTGATGATCAGGTAACTGTAGATAGTGCCAATGCAACTCTTAAATATGGCGTAGCAGTTAAATGTGCTACCATTACTCCTAATAACGAGCGTGTAGAAGAGTATGGACTTAAGAAGATGTGGAAGAGTCCAAATGGAACCATAAGAGCTATTCTTGACGGAACTGTATTTAGGACTCCGATCATGGTAAAGGGTATTGAGCCAAATGTCAGAACCTGGGTCAGCCCTATTACACTTGCAAGACATGCCTATGGCGATGTTTACAAAAATGTTGAAATAAGAGTTCCAGGGCCTGGTAAGGCAGAACTCTTATTTACAGGTGCTGATGGCCAAGAGATAAGAGAGACAATCTTTGATTTCAAGGAGCCAGGTATCATCCAGGGTATCCATAACAAGGACGCTTCAATTGAGAGCTTTGCAAGAGCCTGCTTTAAGTATGCTCTTTCTGAGAAAAAAGAGCTGTGGCTTGGAACCAAGGACACTATTAGTAAGACCTATGACAGAAGATTCAGAGAAATCTTTGATGAAGTATTTGAAAAAGAGTTCAGGAAAGACTTTGAGGAAGCCGGAATCACATACTTCTATACACTTATTGATGATGCAGTAGCAAGAGTCATGAAGTCCAAGGGCGGATTTATCTGGGCCTGCAAGAACTACGACGGCGACGTTATGAGCGATATGGTATCCTCAGCCTTTGGTTCACTTGCTATGATGACTTCCGTTTTAGTATCTCCAACTGGGGTTTACGAGTATGAGGCAGCTCATGGAACAGTTCAGAGACACTATTACAAGTATCTAAAGGGAGAGCCTACATCAACTAACCCTGTAGCTACTATTTTTGCCTGGACGGGAGCTCTTAGAAAGAGAGGCGAGCTTGATGGCATAGCTGAACTTGTTGAGTATGCAAACAAGCTTGAGAAGGCAACTCTTTCTGTAATAGAGTCTGGCCGCATGACAGGAGACCTTGCACTTATCACATCTCTTCCTGATCCGGTCAAGCTTGGATCTGAGGAGTTTTTGGATGCAATCGCTGCAGAGTTTGAGACCCTGTGATATTGCAAATTTTATTTTTTACATAAAGTTATGAACATGCTAAAATGTCTTAGTTGCTTATTTGATTAAGCAACTAAGACATTTTTTTGGAGTTAGATATTATGATTCTTTCAGTTCACAATATAACCAAATCATTTGATGGAAAAGATATATTAAAGGGCGCATCCTTCCATATGGAAAAGGATGAGAAGGCAGCTATTGTCGGAATTAATGGCGCTGGTAAGACAACCCTTTTAAAGATCATTATCGGTGAAATGTCTGCAGATGACGGAGAAGTTACTTTTTCCAAGGACCTTACCTGGGGGTATCTTGCCCAGAATCAGAACATAGATACAGAGAAGACTATATATGAAGAACTTGTCGAGGTAAAAAGAGATATCATCGACCTTGAGAACAGCATCAGGCAGGCAGAAGAGCAGATGAAGCATGTAACTGGTGATGAACTTAATGCCCTCATGGATAGATATACCAGAATGCATGATGAGTTTGCAAGACAGTCTGGATATGCCTGGCAGAGTGAAGTCACAGGCGTTGCCAAGGGCCTTGGCTTTTTAGATGAGGAACTTGACAAGAAGATAAATACCTTATCTGGAGGTCAGAAGACAAGAGTAGCACTTGGCAAACTTCTTCTTCAAAAGCCTGATCTTATAATCCTAGATGAGCCTACTAACCACCTTGATATGAATTCAATCAGGTGGCTTGAAAACTATCTTTTAAACTACAAGGGAGCAGTTCTTATTGTATCTCATGACAGATATTTCCTTGATAAGATAGCTTCCAAAATTGTCGAGGTAGAAAATACCAAGGTAACTTCTTTTGTCGGAAATTACAGTACCTATGCTGTTAAAAAAGAGCAGCTGCGTAAGACCCAGTGGGCAGCCTATATGAAGCAGCAGGCTGAGATAAAACATCAGGAAGAAGTCATCACAAAGCTTAAGTCCTTTAACAGAGAAAAATCAATAAAGAGGGCTGAGAGCCGCGAGAAGATGCTTGAAAAGATAGAGGTATTAGATAAGCCTGTAACCATTGATGACCGCATGAAGATTTCACTTAAGCCTTCCTGCGAGAGTGGCAATGACGTATTAACAGCTACTGGTCTTTCCAAAGCTTTTGGAAGTGAGAAACTCTTTTCCGGCCTTGATTTTGAGGTTAAAAAGGGCGAGCACGTAGCCATAATAGGAGATAACGGAAGTGGTAAGACAACCCTTCTTAAGATCATTAACGGGGTGGAATCTCTTGATGCAGGCGAGATTGAACTTGGAGTTAAGGTTAAGATAGGATACTACGATCAGGAGCACCATGTACTTCATGATGAGAAGACCTTATTTGAAGAAATATCAGATGCTTACCCAACTCTTAATAATACTGAGATTCGCAATACTCTGGCAGCTTTTTTGTTTACTGGAGATGACGTGTTTAAGAGAATTGGTGACCTTTCTGGTGGTGAGAAGGGAAGAGTATCTCTTGCCAAGCTCATGCTATCAGATGCTAACTTCCTTATCCTTGATGAGCCTACCAACCACCTTGATATTACTTCCAAGGAAATCCTGGAGACTGCAATCTCAGGCTATGAAGGAACTGTACTTTATGTCAGCCATGATCGTTACTTTATAAATCGTACAGCTACCAGAATTCTAGATCTTACTCATGGCCAGTTTGTTAACTACATCGGAAACTATGACTATTATATTGAGCATGTAGATGAGCAGATGCAGCGCCTCTTTGGCCAGAACAGCAATGTCGGAAACGCTTCTCTTGCTGATGGAAGCTACAAGTATGCAGAAAGTGCCACTAGCGGACTTAGTGATGAAACAGTAAGTGCATCAGAAACCTCTAATACGGGGGCTCTCGACTGGAAAGCCCAGAAGGAAATCCAGGCAAAGCGCCGCAAGCTCGAGAATTCCCTTAAAAAGTGCGAGGAAGACATCGCAAAATGTGAATCCAGAGATGCTGAGATAAACGAGCTCCTTGCAGATCCTTCTATCGGTACCGATCTTGCCAAACTGCGTAAGCTTAGTGATGAACAGACAGAGATTCAGGATAAGCTCGCTGGCCTTTATGATGAGTGGGAGCAGGTTTCATCTGAGCTTGAAGAGCTATGAGAAAATGCTGTTTACCTTGACCTTGCCAAGGCCTACTTATATAATAAATGGGGTGTGTGGAATCACAGATAAAAGGAGTTTGCTTTGAAACGTTTATATATACCACTTGCATGGGAACTGCTTTTTGTAATAGCTACGACCATTTTACCGAAACAGTCATTTCACCTGTTTTTTGTGTTTTATCTTGGCCTTCTTGTATATTTTTATTATTTTCACAAGCAGTTTTCATTTCGCAAATTTGCGCGAAATCTTACCAGGATAAAGAGATTCTGGTTGCCTGTACTTATAACTTTTATAGGACTAATGCTGTGCAATGATATCAATCACAAGCTTATTCAGCCCTATTTTTCTACTGTCAGGGATGGAACAGTTAATATCATTACTAAAAACGACCTGCTTCCAACATTCTTTTATGCACTTATGATGATAGTGATGAAGCCTGTGGCAGAGGAACTTTTCTTTAGAAAGGCCATTATTTCTTTTGGCAGCAAGAAAAGAGTGTTTGTGCTGACTATTGTTAGCCTTATTTTGTGTGCAGTATCAAGAGCCCATGGATTTTTGGGGATTGCCGAGTGGATGATCATGGCTATTCCGGTAACTATTGCTTATGTGGCTACCAGGAATATCTATATATCCGTAATGGCACATGTGGCTTTTGAATTTTATGATAACATTTATTCCATTGTTTATGCTGTCGGCAGAATTCTTAACAGATAATGCTGATGTATAAAATAAACTAATATTCCACAAGGAGAGGAAAAAGTTATGTTGGAGAAATGTTTCAAACTGAAGGAACATGGTACGACTGTCAAGCAGGAGGTCATTGCTGGTCTGACCACATTCCTCACCATGGCGTATATTCTTGCCGTAAACCCTAATATTCTTAGTGCTTCCGGTATGAATTCAAACGCTGTCTTTGTTGCTACAGCGATTGCATCAGCAATAGCAACATTCTTAATGGCATTCCTTGCCAATTACCCAATCGGTCTTTCTGCTGGACTGGGTCTTAATGCGTATTTTGCTTACACTGTATGTTTGGGGGAACTTGCAGGAGAGGAAGATCCATTTAAAATCGCTCTTGCAGCAGTATTTGTAGAGGGTGTTATTTTCATTCTTTTATCTGCCTTCAAATTTAGAGAGCAGATAATCAATGGTATTCCACAGAATCTTAAGTTTGGCATTTCAGCTGGTATAGGCGTTTTCATTGCCTTTATTGGTATGCAGAATGCAGGTATTATCATAGCTAATGATGCTACAATAGTAGGACTTGGAGATTTCTCTGACTGGAATATGCTTCTTGCACTTTTTGGTCTTATCCTGATTTCTGCACTTGTTTATCATAAGGTTACAGGTGGTGTTCTTATAGGAATCATTGTTACCTGGATAGTTGGAATGATCCTGCAGGCTGTTGGAATTTATGTTCCTGCGGAGGGGACAAGCTTATTCCCGGATTTCTCACATGGACTTCAGCTTGGAGCTATTTCTCAGACAGCATTTAAGCTTAACTTTAGCTGGGCTGCAGATCATATCATCCGCTTTATTGCTATTGTATTTAGTTTCCTTTATGTTGACCTGTTTGACACAGTTGGTACCGTAGTAGGTGTCGCTGACAAGGCAGGACTTCTTGATGAAAAGGGAAATCTGCCTAGAGTAGGCAAGGTGTTCTTTGCTGATGCTGCTGGAACAACCTGCGGAGCTTTACTTGGAACTTCAACAATCACAAGCTTTGTAGAGTCTGGTGCTGGTGTTGCAGCTGGTGGTAAGACTGGTCTTACAGCATTCACAACAGGCGTAATGTTCCTTGTATCTTTGGTACTTAGTCCTATTTTCCTTGCTATTCCTTCATTTGCAACTGCTCCAGCTCTTATCTATGTAGGAATGCTTATGGTATTTAGTATCTCCAAGGTTAAATTTGACGATGGAGATATTGCTGATTCAGTAGGTGCTTATCTTGCACTTATCATGATGCCTCTTTCATATTCAATTGCTACAGGTATCATGTTTGCTATAATCGGATGGTTTGTAATTAAGATCATCGAAGGTAAGATCAAGGAGATCAGCCCTATCATGTGGGCGGTAGATATTTTGTTCCTTTTGCGAATAGTAGCGCTTATGACTGATTTCCAGTAAAAACTATTTGTAATCGCTATTTACATGGTATAATAAAGCCGGTTGCTGAAAATACTTCAGTAGCCGGCTTTTTAATAATTTTAATGAGGAGAAAGAGTATGTTTGGAAAAAAAGGGAAAATGCAGAATGCTCACGGCTACAAAGAGTATAAGTCCAAGACCAGCCCCAAACTTATAATTGCTATAGTCATTGCAATTGTAGCTTTGATCTGTGTTGGCGAGAGCTTTTATTCTGTTAAGGAGCAGGAACAGGCTGTTCTTACCATGTTTGGTAAGGTAATCAGAGTAGACACAGCAGGTCTTTATTTCAAGGTGCCATTTATTCAGGAGGTTCATACCATTGATATGACAACTCATGGCATCGGAATTGGCTATGTGATCCAGGATGGCCAGAATATTACAGTAGATGATGAGGGTGTTATGATCACCTCTGATTTTAACTTTGTAGATATTGATTTTTATCTTGAGTATAAGGTTAGCGATCCTGTGGCATATTATTATAATTCAAGCGATCCAGAGCTTATTATGAAGAATATGGCTCTTGCCTGCATCAGAAATACAGTAGTCAACTACACTGTAGATGATGTTATAACTACTGCTAAGGGACAGATTCAGTCAGAGGTTAAAGAGACACTTCAGAAAGAGCTTGCTAACAAGAATATAGGCATGATGGTGGTCAACCTTTCTGTACAGGATGCAGAGCCACCAACACAGGAAATCGTTCAGGCCTTTAAGTCTGTTGAAACAGCCAAGCAGGGCAAGGACACAGCTGTAAACAATGCCAAGAAGTATCAGAGCGAGACTCTTCCTAAGGCAGAGGCTGATGCAGATAAGATCGTTCAGGATGCAGAAGCTTACAAGCAGTCCAGAATTGCAGAGGCAGAAGGTCAGGTCGCAAGATTTAATGAGATGTATGAGCAGTACAAGCTTCAGCCATATATCACCAAGAAGAGACTATTCTATGAAACTATGGAAGATATCCTTCCAGATCTAAAGGTTATCATCACAGATGGAGAAACCCAGGAAATGTTACCTTTAGACAGCTTTAACGGAAATTGATGGAGGCGTGATATGGAAGGAAAAAAGAAAAACGGTTTAGTATTTGGCTTTATAGCAGCAATTGTCGTGATTGCTGTGGTTTTAATTGGCTCAGCAACCTTTGTTGTTCACCAGAATGAATATGTTACAGTAAGACGCTTTGGTAAGATTGTATCTATCGTTTCTGAGCCGGGACTTCATTTTAAAACCCCATTTATCGAGGATACACAGTCTATCAGCGGCAAGGTTATTATTTATGATATCCCTGCATCTGACGTTATTACCAAGGACAAGAAGTCTATGATTACAGATACTTATGTACTCTGGAGAGTAACTGATCCACTTAAGTATGTTCAGACTCTTAATGCTCTTAGCAACAGAGCAGAGGAGAGAATAGAGGCTTCTGTATATAACGCTACCAAGAATGCTATTTCATCAATGTCTCAGGACGAAGTTATAGAGGCAAGAGGTGAGACCTTAACTGGAATCATTACAACAGAAGCTAATTCCGATATGGAAGGTTATGGTATTTCAATTATCCAGGCACAGATCAAGGCCCTTGACCTTCCAGATGACAACAAGAACGCTGTTTATGAGAGAATGATCTCTGAGCGTAATAATATCGCAGCTTCCTATACAGCTCAGGGTGAGGCTGAAGCTCAGAAGATCCACAATGAAACTGACAAGCAGGTTGCAATCGTAAAGGCTAAGGCTCAGAAGGACGCAGCAGTGCTTGAGGCTGAGGGAGAGGCAGAATACATGAAGACTCTTTCAGAAGCTTATAATACAGAGGAAAAGGCTGAGTTCTACAACTACATGAGGGGACTTGATGCACTTAAGGCATCTTTATCAGGAGATAAGACTATCATTCTTGATAAAAATTCAGAGCTTGCCAAGATACTTTATGGTAATTTCAATTGACACAATAGGTTAAAATGTGCTTTAATAGTTTAAACTGTTGAAGACAATCGGACCTGTCCGGATTCAAATGTCTGGGCAGGTTTTTCTTTGTTCTTTATCTAAAATAATCGTTTTTCAGGGGGCAAGAGAAATGAGTGAAGAAAAAAGAATTCCTTACAAAATTTATCTTAGTGAGGACGAGATTCCAAAAAGATGGTACAACGTAAGAGCTGATATGAAGAATAAGCCGGCTCCACTTCTTAATCCGGCAACGCTTAAGCCAATGACCTTTGAGGATCTTCGTCCTGTCTTTTGCGATGAGCTTATCAGGCAAGAGCTTGATGATACTACGCCTTACATCGACATTCCAGAAGAGGTAATGGACTTTTATAAGATGTATAGACCAGCTCCTCTTGTAAGAGCGTACTTTCTTGAGAAGGCTCTTGGAACTCCAGCCAAGATTTATTACAAATTTGAGGGAAATAACACTAGTGGCAGCCACAAGCTTAATTCTGCCATTGTACAGGCTTATTATGCCAAGAAGCAGGGACTTAAGGGCGTTACCACAGAAACAGGAGCAGGACAGTGGGGAACAGCTCTTTCTATGGCATCTGCATATTTTGGGATTGATTGCAAGGTATACATGGTTAAGGTTTCCTATGAGCAGAAGCCATTTAGACGCGAAGTTATGCGTACCTATGGAGCAAGTGTAACACCATCACCTTCCATGGATACAGAAATTGGACGCAAGATAAATGCTGAACATCCTGGAACGACAGGCTCTTTGGGCTGCGCTATTTCAGAGGCTGTAGAGGTAGCAACCAAGACTGAAGGCTACAGATATGTTCTTGGAAGCGTGCTCAATCAGGTACTGCTGCATCAGACTGTTATTGGCCTTGAGGCCAAGGCAGCTCTTGATAAATATGGAGTTAAGCCAGATATAATAATTGGATGCGCTGGAGGTGGATCAAACCTTGGAGGACTTATTTCTCCATTTATGGGAGAAAAGCTCAGGGGAGAAGCCAATTACCAGATCATTGCAGTAGAGCCTGCAAGCTGCCCTTCACTTACACGAGGCAAATTTGCATATGACTATTGCGACACAGGAATGGTTTGTCCTCTTGCCAAGATGTACACGCTTGGCAGCAACTATATCCCATCACCAAACCATGCTGGCGGACTTCGCTATCATGGCATGAGCCCTATTTTATCTCAGCTTTATGATGATGGACTTATGGAAGCTAGGAGTGTTGAACAGACATCAGTATTTGAAGCTGCCCAGCAGTTTGCAAGAGTTGAGGGTATTCTTCCTGCTCCAGAGAGTAGCCATGCGATAAGAGTTGCGATAGATGAAGCCTTAAAGTGCAAGGAAACAGGAGAAGAGAAGACAATTCTCTTTGGCCTTACAGGTACTGGATATTTTGATATGGTTGCATATCAGAAATATAATGATGGCGTTATGATGGATTACATCCCATCTGATGAAGAACTTGAGAAGAGCTTTGCTACACTTCCTAAGATTAATATTTGACAGGAGAAATAAAGACATGAACATAGTTTGTTTGGACCTTGAGGGCGTTCTTGTTCCAGAAATCTGGATCGCGTTTTCTGAGGCTTCTGGTATTCCGGAGCTTAAGAGAACTACAAGAGATGAACCTGATTATGACAAGCTTATGAGATGGAGAATAGGTATCCTCAAAGAGCATGGCCTAGGACTTAAGGAAATACAGGATACTATTGCTAAGATTGACCCGCTTCCCGGGGCAAAAGAGTTTTTGGATGAGCTTAGAAAGACAACCCAGGTCATTATTATCAGTGATACCTTTACTCAGTTTGCAACTCCTCTTATGGAGAAGCTTGGCTGGCCTACAATATTCTGCAATTCTCTTGAGGTGGCAGATAATGGGGAAATTACAGGCTTTAAGATGCGAATTGAGAATTCTAAGCTTACTACTGTGAAGGCACTTCAGTCTATTGGCTATGATACAATTGCAAGCGGAGATAGCTATAATGACCTTGCCATGATACAGGCTTCCAAGGAGGGCTTCTTGTTTAGAACAACAGATCAGATCAAAAAGGATTATCCTGATCTTCCTGCTTTTGAAGAGTATGATGAACTTCTAGCGGCTATAAAGAAAGCCTTATAAGAAAAAATTGAAAAGTCAGATTCCTATTAACTGGGAGTCTGGCTTTTTTCTGATTTAATGAGTAAATAGTCGCTATGTGACTATTTGTTCTTGGGGTATAATATAGTTAGTTGGTATATAAAAGCCTTTCATTATAGAGGTGATCTAGATGGCAAACATAGTCAATTATATTAAATGGCGTGGCGATATAGAGTTTAAGAAAGTCCCATTTAACAGAGTTGATAATCTGGGGCTTTCACTTCTTGTCTATAACAATTTTGCTGGCATAGTTCCAGGAAGATATGAAGGCGGCAGGATTACTATCAGAGAAGCTGCAGACAGGTATTTTCAGGAGCATAGTCTTGATAATCTTGGCATATATGATTTTGATTGGGTTTTGTACTACATGGGTATGTCAAAACGCTTTGGAAATCTTTATCTGTCAGACTACGTAGATATAGATGAATCTGATAGAGATATGGTGTTTACCGCATTTACAGTGCATCTTCCAGATGGAAGCCATTTTATTGCGTATCGTGGCACTACAATGGAGATTGATGACTGGAGATTGGATTTTCAGATAAGCTTTGAGGAAATTGAAGCTCAGAAAGCTGCGGCCAGGTATTTGCAGCATATTACAGAGAAATATGCAGGAGATATTTACGTCGGAGGGCATTCTAAGGGTGGCAATCTGGCTGTTTATGCAGCAATGCATGCTCCGGACGTTGTCATGAACAGGATAAAAAGAATCTATAGCTTTGACGGGCCAGGCTTTTGTCCAGAGCTTCTCGATGAAAACAAACTCAATATAATAAAGGACAGGATAGTACATGTGGTACCCAGCTTTAGCGTTGTTGGAATGTTATTTGAACTTCCTGTTCAGCATGAGATAGTATCTTCAAGTGCTGAAAAGATTGCTCAGCACTCAGGTATGACCTGGAAAATAGAGGGTGACCATTTTGTTCATAAGAGGTTTTTGACTGAGGAGAGTACTGTATATAACAGAGCTATTGATGACTGGATCGGTAATGCTACTATGGAACAACGAAGAGCCTTTACCAGAGATATCTTTGATGCTATGAAGGCTGGCGGGGCGGTGGCAGTTACAGATATTCCTCAAGGAGGCTTTCATGATTTTGGAACGATACTCCTATCGGCTGCTAATTCAGAGAGTAAGACCAAGATTGTTACTGGTAAGTTCCTTGGATCTTTATGGAGATCTTTTGAGAAGATAAAGATATTGGAAGCTATTAAGTCTTTATCTGGTATGATAGATCTTTTCCTGATCTTTCTTGGAATAGTATTTTTGACTATTCCAGAAGCTGTTTATAGCGTCCTTGGAGGCGTTATAGCACTGGTCGTTGCAATCTGGAGTGCTGTGATGCTTTTAAAGGCTGGAGTCAGGGACGAAAACCCTTTTTTAAAACGAGGGCGTATGATATTTCACATTGTCATCATGTGGTTTATGGTCTTTATCATGTCTAACCTTGAGAGAATCCCTAAGTGGACTAACCTTTTGATGGCTATAGTATTCTTTTCCCTAACTGTAGCCAGCATCAGGTATATTGTGAAGTATAAGAATACTATCTCTGGAAAGGCCAAGTTCTGGATGATGCTTCTTGCTGTGGTCAATCTCTACATTGGAATTATTTCGGTAGTTATGCCTGCGAGACTTGATTACACAAAATCGGTTACTTTAGGTAGCTATCTTATAATCATCGGTTTTGTAAGGCTTATAATTCAGCTCCTGGAACAGCTTCAGGGTGATAAAAAAAATAAGAGTGGAAAGAATTATTACGAAGAAGAATAGCAGACATATGTTGTATGATATTTAATTGCCCATACACTATGTTGTGCGATATTTAATTGCCCATACACTATGTTGTGGATGATTGTATAAGAGGATGAAAATCGCGTAAATATGCGGCTTTCATCCTTTTTTTATCATACTTTTTTAATATAGATTTTAGTATTTATGAGTATATTAATTGTCGTAATATTATATAATTATGCTAGTGGGCAGATAATTTGTTAATACTTAAAAAGAGGTTCATATAACAATAGTTTCATCATGTGATAGGAGGTTATCATGGCTAAGGACACAGCAAAAGAAAAAGGAAATGGCAAAGGCCTTAATAGCGTAAAAACAAGGCTGATACTTGTAATGATGGCAGTGGTTGTGATCCCACTTGTGATCTCGATTGTGGTAAGTTATGCAAGTTCAATCAATAAAGGCCTTGAAGATGCTATGACCATAAATGATTCTCAGGCTAAGATCATTGAGGAAAGCTTTATGGCTTCAATCGATCAGCAGTTAAGATCTCTGCAAGCTATAGCCGATAGCCCTTACACCATCGAATACATTAAAAATGCTCAGACACGTGATGATGCGCAGATGATTGCATATATTGCTAAGGTAAATGAGAATTATAACGACGGAAATGCTATAGTTGTTTCTGATGTAAATGGTCAGCAGCTTGTAAGAGATGATGGAGGAAAACTGTCTGATATTCATGAAAGAGATTATTTTCAGGGAGCGGTAAAAGGCCAGGTATTTCTTTCAAGTATACTTATTTCAAAGGCAACAGGATCCAGAATCATTATTCCTGCTGTACCAGTTTATGATTATGGGTACACAAGTGTAATCGGTGTTGCTCAGAGAAGTTATGATCTTTCAACCCTTCATACACTGCTTGCAAGCAATGTTAAGGCTAATCAGAGAACCTTTATCACAGATAAAAATGGTATAGTAATTGCAAGGTCAGATCAGGAAATCAAAGCTGATGATCCTGAAGACAATAGAAGTGATAGAGATTTCTTTAAGAGCGTAAGTGCTGGAACTACATCTGGAACATATGTCTCTAATGGAGATGAAAAGCTGATTGTTTCTTATAGGCAGGAGCCAAATACAGGATGGATTGTTGTTGTATCATCTGATTACAACGCAACCATGGCATCCGCCCAGAGAAGTGCTTATATCATAGTTATAGTTGGTGTTATCATGGCACTGGTTGCCGCTGTGATATCATTCTTTTTGGCTAAATCATTTACAGAACCTCTTAACGAAGTTAACACAGCACTTTCACATCTGGCAGAGGGTAGGTTTGTCAATATAGAGAAATTCCATAACAGAAAAGATGAGTTTGGAGATATGGTCAATAATACAAACTCAGTACTGAGTGTTCTTGATGATATAGTTAGGAATATCAAGGAGTCAGCGGTTGCTGTTCACAAGTCATCTGAAGATCTTGCAGAGACAGCAGATCAGATCTCACAGACAGCAGATGATGTATCAACAGCTGTTCAGGAAATTGCTTCTGGTGCTACTCAGCAGGCAGATGAAATCCAGAGCGTAACAGAAAGCGTTGGTGAAATTGATGTAGCTACAGGAAATGTACAGACAAGCACAGATGACCTTTCAGGACTTGCTGGAAGAATGCAGTCTGTCAGCACAGATTCAGCCCAGTCCTTGTCTGACCTTCAGGAGTCAAGCCAGAGCATGAGTGAAAAAATTGCTCAGATTACTGAAAAGATTGGTGCAACAAGCAAGGCCGTAGAGAGCATCAATGAAAAGGTTGAGGGAATTACCTCAATAGCAACACAGACAAATCTTCTTTCTCTTAATGCAAGTATTGAGGCTGCTAGAGCAGGAGAGGCCGGCAAGGGCTTTGCGGTTGTTGCAGGTGAGATTGGAACTCTTGCTGAGAATTCAAGGCTTATGGCTGATGAGATCAGAAAAGAGATGGATGAACTTTTGACATCGTCTCAGGCTGCAGTTGAAATGGCAGCTGAGGTTCAAAAGGGCAACGAAGAGCAGGCACAGGTCCTTGGAGCTACAGTTGATAGCGTAAACGCAATGATAGGTGATATAGCATCTACAGTAACTGGAGTAAAGAGTATCGAGACAGACGCAGGAACTTGCGTAAATGCCAAGAACGTGGTTGCAGATGCCATGAGTTCTCTTTCAGCTATTTCAGAAGAAAATGCTGCATCCTCAGAGGAGACAGGAGCTTCTATGCAGGAACTGTCTGCTACAGTTACAACCCTTGCTTCTTCAGCTAATACCCTCAAGGAAATTGCTGATAAGCTAAGTTCTGATATGGAATTCTTTAAGGATTAACTTATCAGAGGTGCTATAAAGACAACAGTATAGAACGGAAACAGTATAAGAAAAAAATAAGAATAGAAAAGGGCGGCTCTCTAAAAGAGAACCGCCCTTTAATTTAGGCTTCTAATTCCTTACCTGTAAGAAGCTTGTAAGCTTCAAGATATTTATCAATGGTCTTGTCAATTACATCCTGAGGAAGATTGTAATCACATTCTGGATGAGCTTTCAAGTAGTTACGAACGAACTGCTTGTCAAAGGATGGCTGGTCATGACCTGGTTCGTAGCCTTCTACTGGCCAGAATCTTGATGAATCAGGAGTGAGCATTTCATCTGCAAGAACAACTTCACCCTTTTCATCTACACCAAACTCGAACTTGGTATCAGCAATTATAATACCGCGAGTCAGAGCGTAGTCAGCACATTTCTTGTAAAGAGCAATGGTGTAGTCTCTGATCTTGGTAGCGTAGTACTCGCCGTGACCTGGGAATTCTTTTTCAAGGACCTCAATGCTGCGCTCAAAATCGATATTCTCATCGTGATCGCCAATCTCAGCCTTAGTACTAGGTGTGTAGATGGGTTCAGGAAGCTTGTCGCATTCTCTAAGTCCCTCTGGAAGCTTAATGCCACATACAGTGCCATTTTCCTGGTAGCTCTTCCAGCCGCTTCCTGTAATATAGCCTCGAACAATACACTCAACAGGAATCATTCTAAGCTTTTTGCAAAGCATGCTATTACCTGTAAAATCAGGTGTTCTGAAAAACTCTGGCATATCAGCATTATCTACGCTGACCATGTGGTTGTTTACAACGTCTTTGGTGTAGTCAAACCAAAATCTTGACATCTGTGTAAGTACTGAGCCTTTCTTGGAAACCTTATTCTTAAGGATCACATCGAAAGCGGAGATTCTATTGGTGGCTACCATTATAAGGTTCTCACCTATATCGTAGATCTCACGTACTTTTCCTTCTTTTACTGGCTTAAATTCCTGCATGCTAAAACTCCTCCGTAATGTAACTTAAATTTTATAGTATCCACATAAGTGGGTATTATCAGTCGTCCTCATCTTCATCGGCGGCAGTGTTGTATACTGTACGCTTTCTAGCCATTTCATCATTTTCAAGGTACTCATCATATGTTGAACGCTTATCAATAAGTGATCCATCTGGAAGGATTTCCATGATTCTGTTAGCAGTTGTCTGTACAACCTGATGGTCACGGCAGGCAAACAATTCAACACCTGGGAATTTGATCATTCCGTCGTTAAGAGCGGAGATTGATTCCATATCAAGGTGGTTAGTTGGTTCATCGAAGATAAGGCAGTTAGCGCCACTTATCATCATTTTGGAAAGAAGGCATCGAACCTTCTCACCACCGGAGAGAACCTTAACCTTTTTAACTCCGTCTTCACCAGCAAAGAGCATACGTCCAAGGAAGCCTCTTACATAAGTTGCATCCTTGATCTCAGAATATCCTGTAAGCCACTCTGTGATAGTGTAGTCATTGTCAAACTCTTTAGTATTATCCTTGGGGAAGTAAGCCTGTGATGTTGTTACACCCCACTTGTAAGTTCCTTCATCTGGCTCAAGCTCGCCAGTAAGAATCTGGAAGAGAGTAGTCTTGGCAAGCTCGTTACCACCAACGAAAGCAATCTTGTCCTCGCGCTGTACAACGAAAGATATGTTGTCGAGAACCTTCTCGCCATTGATAGTCTTGGAAAGGCCTTCAACAGTAAGAACCTCATTACCAATCTCTCTATCAGGTCTGAAATCGATATATGGATATTTACGGCTTGAAGGCTTGATGGTATCAAGCTCGATCTTCTCAAGGGCTTTCTTTCTGGAAGTAGCCTGCTTACTCTTACTTGCGTTAGCAGAGAAACGAGCGATGAACTCTTTAAGTTCCTTGATCTGTTCCTCTTTCTTCTTGTTGGCTTCCTTCATCTGGCGGATCATGAGCTGGCTTGATTCATACCAGAAATCATAGTTACCAGCATAGAGCTGGATCTTGCCATAATCTATATCTGCAATATAAGTGCAAACCTTATTAAGGAAATAACGGTCATGAGATACTACGATGACAGTGTTCTCAAAGTTGATAAGGAACTCCTCAAGCCATGCAATAGCATCTAGATCAAGGTGGTTTGTAGGCTCATCCAGAAGAAGGATATCTGGGTTACCAAAAAGAGCTCTTGCAAGAAGAACCTTGACCTTCTGAGCACCATCAAGCTCCTTCATGAGCTTATAATGGAATTCAGTGTCAATTCCAAGGCCGTTAAGAAGAGATTCAGCATCTGACTCAGCTTCCCAACCATTCATTTCAGCAAACTCTGCCTCGAGCTCACTGGCTCTGATTCCGTCCTCATCAGTGAAATCTTCCTTGGCATAGATTGCATCCTTCTCATTCTTGATCTCGAACAGACGCGCGTTACCTGCAATTACTGTATCAAGTACAACATTGTCATCATATTTGAAGTGGTCCTGCTCGAGGAATGAGAGACGCTCGCCGTCAGAGATAACAACATCTCCGTTTGTAGTCTCAATCTGACCTGACAGGATTTTAAGGAATGTTGATTTACCAGCACCATTGGCACCGATGATACCATAGCAGTTACCAGGTGTGAATTTGATGTTAACTTCTTCAAAAAGAGCCTTTTTACCAACTCTTAAGGTTACGTTATTTGCACTAATCATTAAAAATAACCTCACATAAAAAATCTATTCTTTGCAACAGTTCGTATTATATTGGAATATTTTTTAAAATGCAATATATCTTCATTAATAAAAGAAAAAGAAATATAAATGGGCAAAATCGACCAGTAATCGCATCAAAAGAAGTATCTGAATAAAGCCGATTGTAGTAAGATTTTTAGTAAATCATAAAAGATCAAATGTGGGGGATATCATGGAACAAGAGTTTACTGTCGTAAGACAGGAAGATATTGAAGATAAATATATGACTGATGCAGAGGCTGCGCTTAAGAATGGTGGTTGGAACTATAGAAAGTTTGAAAAAATAACTGACCAGGAAAAAGGCGGAGAAGACAGAGAAAGAAACGTCACAGTTTTTAGATTAGAGGTTCCCGAATTTGGAACCTACGAAGTGACGGTTACTATAAAGGCAGGAGAAGGAGAGAGGAAGCTTATTCTTTTTGCTGGAAGAAGAAACCTGATTGACACAGATATCATATTAAAGAGTGGAGAAACATATAGAAAGACTTTTTACCAGGCTGTAACGCCCTATATTCCTGCGCTTTCTTCAAGGAGATGTAACGATAAATTCGTTTTTGTCAGTATTGCAGGGGTGAATTCCAATGAACTAGGAAAACAGGGCTCGCCAGAGATTTCTCTAAATGTTACCAGAAAGGATGTTCCTGTCATATGGATTGCAGGGGATTCTACTTTAACTGATCAAAATGCAGGTATTCCGTATTATCCTTATGGAAGCTGTGCTGGCTGGGCTCAGATTCTATCAAGATATGTAGATAAGGCAGCCGTCTGTAATCTGGCCCATTCCGGGATGACCACAAATTGTTTCCGGGACGACGGTCATTATGCTATTTCGCTGGAATTCATGAAGGAAGGGGACTTTTTTATAATCCAGTTTGGACACAATGACCAGAAGCGAAGAAATCTGGGCGCCAGAGGTGGGTATGCGCAGAATCTTAGGCGCTTTGCAAATGAGGTCAGGTTAAGAGGAGTGACGCCCATTATCTGCTCACCTATTAGCCGTATTCCGCTCAAGTTATCGGAGACTGAGGCAAAAGAACTATCTATGCCGCTGCAATATTCTCTTTTACAGGAATATGCTGATGCAGCCAGGGATGTGGCCACAGAACAGGAAATATTGTTTGCAGATCTTCATGAAGAAACCATGAAGAAGTGGATAGAACTTTCTGATAATGCAAAAGACTATTTTATAAAGGGCGACATAACTCACACCAATGAATATGGCGCTTTTATGATAGCGGATATGTTTGTAAGGCAGATGGGCGAGGCACTTCCTCTTATTAAGGATTCTCTTTTACCTGTTCCTGAGCCTTGCCAGGATACAAAAGAGATCCCAAAAGAGCTTCCATTAAAAAGCCCCTTTGATATTGAACCGCCTTACCTTGATATATCTGGAATCCCAGAATATGAAGGCATCAGAAAGGCCTTTAAATATGGCCTTTTAGATCCATGCGTAATGTATCTTCATCCTTATGATGCAATGCCTAAGGGCCAGCTTCTTATGGTTATGTTCAATGCTTTTAGAATGTCCGGAGTTAGACCTTACAAAAAGAAATTTGCTGATATCAAGGTAGATGAGTGGATTTCCGGATATGTGCAGGCCCTTATAGAGGAGGGATATATTGATGATAAAGAGACCAAAAGCGCTATGTTTGGGCCGGATGATCCTCTTACATATGGAAAACTTGCTGAGTATATTATAAAAAGATATGAAAAGATCGGCAGATGTGCTGATAAGAACGAAAGACAGCAGCGCTCCGGGGAGGAGTATGTAGAAGAGGCAAAAGCTCTTGGAATCATCAAAAAAGCAAATGTAAAAGCTGAAGAAATAGCAAACAGAGCTGATGTATATACGATCCTTGCAGACTACATGGATGTTACCAAAGAAAAGAGCAGCGTAAAAAACGATAGCCATCCAGAGGATGCTGATGTTCATCCTGTACACTAAGGCATTTTATGAAATATTATATAATATTTTAATCATTATAACGCTATTAAATGGTATAATCAGTATATGGTATTAGTGATAGTATGCTTGTTGTAATCTTACGACTAATTATTAGTGGGAGACTGACATGCTTTTTGGTAAAGAAAATAAGATATTGATTATAGGTGCCAAGGAGACATTCATTATCAAGGTTCTTATGGGCAAACTTAAGGATGCAAATATTGATACTTTTTTTGCTCCATCTCATGTTGATCAGATAAATCAGCTCTGGCATGACTGCTCACTTGTTGTTTATTACATGGAAGCTGGAGAGAGAATTGATGGTGAGGTGGCAACCTTCCTTCGAGATAAGCTCTCTGATAACAACAAGCAGATGGCTATTATTGGCGATGTGACAGATACCAAGGATGTTGTAGACAATTTCCCACCACATATCATCTATAAGGTTTTTACAAGACCACTAGATTATGGTGCATTCATCTCTGATGTGAGCCTTTACTTTAACATGGTTGCAGAAGGTGAGATGAAAAAGAGCATTCTCATTGTAGATGATGATCCAAACTATATGGGGCTTGTGAGAGAATGGCTCAAGGATACTTACAAGGTTTCAATGGCTAATTCTGGACTTAGGGCTATAAAATGGCTTGGCAGTAATAAAGTTGATCTGATCCTTCTTGATTATGAGATGCCTGTTACTGATGGTCCTCAGGTGCTTGAAATGCTTAGGAGCGATGAGGAGACCAAGGGAATACCTGTGATATTCCTAACTGGAAAAGATGATAAGGAAAGCGTTATGAGTGTTCTTGCTCTTAAACCAGAGGGTTATGTACTCAAGACAAGCGGTAAAAATGAGATTGTAAATACCGTGAGCAAGTTCTTTGTTAATAGGTAAGAAGGAAAGTTGGAGCTTAAAAGTGGAAGAAGGACTAACTGGAAGAAATATTTCTGAGAAGATTCCAGAAGAACTGATAAAACCTGATAAAGAAGGTTTGATTTCAATACAGGAAGGAATGGATTTTTGCGGTAGTACTTATTCTTTTGTCAAATTTCTGAAAACCTTTTTAAGAAGTATTGATGATAAGGCAAAAGAGATAGAGGATGCGCTGACAAGTGAAGACTACCAGCTTTATACGATGAAAGTCCATTCACTAAAGAGTACATCAAGGATCATTGGTGCCCATAGGCTGTCAGAACTATCTAAAAAGCTTGAACTGGCGGGCGAATCAGGAGAGATAGATGTTATAAAGGAAAAGACGGGAGAGCTTTTAGAGCTTTATAGGAGCTATAGCAATAAGCTTTCTGATATCAGTAGTATTTCTCTTGATGGAATAAAGCTAAGGCCGCTTGCAAGCAGGGAAATTATTGATGATGCATATAGAGCTCTTAGAGAAGTTTCACCTATGATGGACTATGATTCCGTGGAAATGATCATCGAGGGATTAAAAAAGTATAAACTTCCGGAAGATGAGAAGGAAAGGATAGAAAAGATTGAATACTATCTGAAAAAGCTTGACTGGGAAAGTGTTCAGGATTTGTTAAATGATAAAAAAGAAGTCTGAGATTTGCATTATCAAATCTCAGACTTTTTCTTTTAGCGTTCTATTCCCCAGAAGAATAGACCAAGCATACCAGGGCCTACATGGGATCCTGAAAATGGCTCGTGCATACAGATAGTAACTTCTGCCTTGGGATTTATCTCTTTAACCATTTCACAGAGCTTATTGGCATCGTCAATGCAATCTCCGTGAGATATGAAAACCCTCTGATCATCACATTTCATGCGCTTTTCAGAGTATTTTCTGGCAAGAGCAGCTATTGCAGCCTTACGTCCTCTTACCTTGTCACAGGATATGATGTGACCTGTGCTGTCTCCAAAGAGAATGGGTTTGATATTGAGGATAGTTCCAATGCTAGCTGTTACACCGCTAACTCGCCCTGTTCTCTTTAAGAAATTAAGATCATCTACAGTAAAATATTGATCTGCATGAGGAACAGCTTCGTCAAGGAGTTTGGCAGCTTCTCTTGAATCTACACCTGCTCTGTTTAGATCTACAGCCTTGAGAGCTAGGATACCGTTACCAAAACCGCAACCATGAGAATCTACGATATGGATGAAACAATCAGGGTATTCTTCCATAAGCTCGTTAGCAGCGTTGATTGCAGCGTTGTAGGTTCCGCTTATTCCTGAACTCATGGCTATGTAGATTATATCCTTGCCATCTTTGGCATAGGGGGTGAAATGATCCAGAAATAGCTGTGTGTTTAAAAGACTTGTCTTGATCTGATCTCCATTTTTAAGACCGGTATAGTAGGTATGACCATCAAAATTATCTATATCACCACTATAAGTGACATTTTCTCCATTAACCATGTAGTCACATGGCAAAATAACAATTTCGTTAGCTATCTTCTGTGGAAGATTAGCACAACCATCCGCAAATACTGTAAAAGACATTTAAAGACCTCTCATAGAATTATTTTCAAATATAGCACGAAAACCATTATAACATACTTCATTTTGTAGTAGTATTACTATATCAATATTTTTGGGGGATTATAGTATGAAACTTAACACAAAAAGAACGATTCTGATTGGCTTTGCATTCATGTCTATCTGTGCATTCTGGCAGTTTTATGACAACGAGATTCCCAAGATACTTAAATATTCATTTGGCCTGGGGGAGACACTTACTGGAGTTGTAATGGCTCTTGATAACGTGCTTGCACTGTTTCTTTTGCCATTATTTGGAACTCTTTCTGATGGTACAGATACTAAATATGGTAAGAGAATGCCTTACATAGTAGTTGGAACTATTGTTTCAACGATACTTTTGACAATACTTATTACAGTGGCAAGGCCAAGTGGCTATATAGCTTTGTTTGTCGGAGTACTTCTTTTACTCCTGATTTCTATGGGTATATACAGATCACCTGCAGTTTCACTGATGCCTGACCTGACACCTGCACCTCAGAGAAGTACAGCTAATGCTATTATAAATCTTATGGGAACAATAGGTGGAATCTACATTCTCGTAATGATCAAGGTCCTTTTGAAAGAGGCTGAAAATCCTGCGCAGACTAACTACATTCCACTAATGCTGAGCCTTGTGCTTTTTATGCTTGTTTCAGTTCTGGTAGTTTTCCTTACGATAAAAGAGAACAAGATAAAGGAAGAAATACATAAGGAGGGGGGACTACACTCTCTTGGCGATACTTTTGATAATGATGCCAAGGAGGATAAGACTGACTATACTGAGCGCTTTGAGGAAGGCACAGTGACCAAAATGATGCCTAAAGAGGTAAAGAGAAGTCTGTGGTTTCTGCTAGTATCAGTCTTTTTGTGGTTCACAGCCTACAATGCCGTAACAACAGCCTTTTCAAGATTTGTTGGAGAAGTGTGGGATCTTCACGATAATGCTTACGCTACCTGTCTTTTAGTAGCAACGGTTGCTGCGACGCTTAGCTATATTCCTATTGCTTATGTATCAAGGAAAATTGGCAGAAAGAAGACAATACTCATCGGTATTTGTCTCATGGCAGCAAGTTATGTGATAACCGGGCTTTACCCTCATTTTTCAGCTTCTATCAATATCTTTTTTGCACTTGTAGGAATTGGCTGGGCAGCTATAAATGTAAATTCCTATCCTATGGTTGTAGAGATGAGTAAAGCTGGAGAAATAGGCAAGTTCACTGGAACTTACTATACATTTTCCATGGCAGCACAGGTGTTTACACCTATATTCTCCGGATTATTACTGGAGCATATTTCCTATAGGACTCTTTTCCCTTATGCGTTCATTTTTTCAGCACTTGCCTTCTGCACTATGCTGATGGTAAAACACGGAGACGTGAAACCTCCTAAAAAAGGGAAAATCATTGATAATTTTGATGTAGATGACTGATTATTAATATACAGAATTACTTTTATAGAAAATTTAGTTGCGTTATATGTTTTAAGGCTGTAAAATATTTAGCGGGCAATCTGTGTTAGATTTTTAACGTAGATTGTCCGCAGATTGGTTTTTAGGAAGTGATTTAGATGCTAATTATTAAGATTTTTGGCTTTGTTATTGTTATATCTTTTGTTTTGTATTTACTGATGATAATGCCAAGAGTGGTGAATAAGCCTTCCAGAAAACCGTTTACAGGTGTTTTATATGCTCATAGGGGACTACATGATAATAGGAGCAATGCACCTGAGAATTCAATGGCCGCTTTTAAGAAGGCTGTTGATGGCGGCTATGGCATCGAGTGCGATGTACAGCTCACCAAGGATGGGGTTCCAGTTATTTTCCATGATTTTACGTTGGCAAGAGTTGCCAGATATCCTGAGGGCCAGATACCATCAGATGCCGTTCGTAATGAGGACGGAAGCTATGGAGTCAAGGGTAAGGTTATCGATTACACATACGATGAACTTATGAATTTTCATTTACTTGATTCTGATGAGAAAATCCCAAAATTTGAGGAGTTTCTTAAGATGGTTAATGGTAAAATTCCTCTTATTGTGGAACTCAAGATTGAACTAAAGGACTTGTCGGTATGCCCAAAAGCGGATGAACTCCTTAGAAATTATAATGGAGTATACTGCATAGAAAGCTTTAATCCTTTAGGTGTTATGTGGTATAGGAAGAATCATCCTGAAGTGTTCAGAGGACAGTTATCCGATGCGTTCCACAGAGATAAACCGCAGGAATTTAAGGGACCTCTATATTTTGTCCTTACTAATCTGTTATTTAACTTTTTGACAAGACCTGATTTTGTGGCATTTAATCACAAATATGCGGGTTGCGTTTCTAGAAGGATTTGTAGGCGCTTTTATGGCAACGTTGCCGCAGCCTGGACCATTAAGAGTGAAGAGGAGCTTTTAAGAGCCAGGAAGAATTTTGATATCTTCATCTTCGACAGCTTTGTTCCAGCAGGTGGTCCAAAAGCTTAACTTGGATAATTACATGTATTAAATACAGTGATTATAATAAATTTCAATTTGAAAGGTGCTACGTAATTTAGAGGCGTAGCAGGAAAGGTAGAAAACATGGCGAACAAGTGGGTTTATATGTTCAGTGAAGGTAACATGACAATGCGTAACCTTCTTGGTGGTAAGGGTGCTAACCTTGCAGAGATGACAAGCATTGGCCTTCCAGTACCACAGGGCTTCACAATCACAACAGAGGCCTGCACACAGTATTATGAAGATGGTCGTAAGATCAATGACGAGATCATGGCTCAGGCTATGGAAGGCGTTAAAAAGATGGAGGAGCTTAACGGAAAGAAGTTTGGTGATCTTCAGAATCCACTTCTTGTATCAGTTCGTTCAGGTGCTCGTGCATCAATGCCTGGTATGATGGATACAATCCTTAACCTTGGTCTTAATGATGACGTTGTTGCAGCTATGATCAAGGGCAATCCTGATCCTGCATTCGAGCGTTTCGTATATGATTCATATCGTCGTTTCATCCAAATGTTCTCAGACGTTGTTATGGAAGTTGGTAAGAAGTACTTCGAGCAGCTTATCGATGCAATGAAAGAGAAGAAGGGTGTTAAGTTCGACGTTGACCTTACAGCAGCAGATCTTAAGGAACTTGCTGAACAGTTCAAGGCTGAGTACAAGAAGCAGCTTGGCAAGGACTTCCCTTCAGATCCTGTAGAGCAGCTCAAGCTTGCTATCGAGGCTGTATTCCGTTCATGGGATAACCCTCGTGCTAACGTATATCGTCGTGATAACGATATCCCTTATTCATGGGGAACAGCTGTTAACGTAATGCCTATGGTATTCGGTAACCTTAACAATGAGTCTGGTACAGGTGTTGCTTTCACTCGTGACCCTGCAACAGGTGAGAATAAGCTTATGGGTGAGTTCCTTATCAACGCTCAGGGTGAGGACGTAGTTGCTGGTGTTCGTACACCTATGCCAATCGCTCAGATGGAGAAGGAATTCCCAGAAGCATACGCAGAGTTCATCAAGGTTTGTGAGACTCTTGAGAATCACTACCATGATATGCAGGATATGGAGTTCACAGTTGAGAACAAGAAGCTTTACATGCTTCAGTGCCGTAACGGTAAGAGAACAGCTCCAGCTGCTCTTAAGATCGCTTGCGACCTCGTTGATGAGGGACACAAGACTCCAGAAGAAGCTGTAGCTATGATCGATCCTAGAAACCTTGATACACTTCTTCATCCTCAGTTCGATGCTGCTGCTCTTAAGGCTGCAACACCTATCGGAAAGGGTCTTGGTGCTTCACCTGGAGCTGCTTGCGGTAAGGTTGTATTCACAGCTGATGACGCTGTTGAATGGGCTGCAAGAGGAGAGAAGGTAGTTCTTGTTCGTCTTGAGACATCTCCAGAAGATATCACAGGTATGAAGGCTGCTCAGGGTATCCTTACAGTTCGTGGTGGTATGACATCACACGCTGCTGTTGTTGCTCGTGGTATGGGTGAGTGCTGCGTATCAGGTTGCGGCGACATCAACATGGACGAAGAGAACAAGAAGTTCACACTTGCTGGAAAAGAGTTCCACGAGGGAGACTTCATTTCAATCGATGGTACAACAGGTAACATCTATGATGGTCAGATCGCAACAGTTGACGCTCAGATCGCTGGTGAGTTCGGACGTATCATGGCATGGGCTGATGAGTTCAGAAAGCTCAAGGTTCGTACAAACGCTGATACACCTACTGATGCTAAGAAGGCTAGAGAGCTTGGCGCAGAAGGTATTGGTCTTTGCCGTACAGAGCACATGTTCTTCGAGGAAGACAGAATTGCTGCATTCCGTGAGATGATCTGCTCAGATACAGTAGAAGAGAGAGAAGCTGCTCTTGAGAAGATTCTTCCTTACCAGCAGAACGACTTCAAGCAGCTCTATGAAGCTCTTGAGGGATGCCCAGTTACAATCAGATTCCTTGATCCACCTCTTCACGAGTTCGTTCCTACAACAGAAGACGAGATCAAGAAGCTTGCTGATGCTAAGAATAAGAGTGTAGACGAGATCAAGGCTATCATCAACTCACTTCACGAGTTCAACCCTATGATGGGTCACAGAGGATGCCGTCTTGCAGTTACATATCCTGAAATTGCTAAGATGCAGACTAAGGCTGTTATCCGTGCAGCTCTTGAAGTTCAGAAGGCACACGCTGACTGGAATGTTAAGCCTGAAATCATGATCCCACTTGTATGTGAGGTTAAGGAGCTTAAGTATGTTAAGAAGGTAGTTGTTGAGACTGCTGATGCTGAGATCGCTGCTGCAGGCGCTAAGCTTGAGTACGAAGTAGGTACAATGATCGAGATCCCAAGAGCTGCTCTTACAGCTGATGAGATCGCTAAGGAAGCTGACTTCTTCTGCTTCGGTACAAACGACCTTACACAGATGACATTCGGATTCTCTCGTGATGATGCTGGTAAGTTCCTCAATGCTTACTATGATACAAAGATCTTCGAGAACGATCCATTTGCTAAGCTTGACCAGACAGGTGTTGGTAAGCTTATGGAGATGTCACTTAAGCTTGGTAAGCCAGTTAATCCTAAGCTTCACGTTGGTATCTGTGGTGAGCACGGTGGAGATCCTTCATCTGTTGAGTTCTGCCACAAGATTGGTCTTGATTATGTATCATGTTCACCATTCCGTGTACCTGTTGCTAGACTTGCTGCTGCTCAGGCTGCAATCGCTGAGAAGGCTGCTAAGAAGTGCGACAAGTGCGAAGATACAGCTAAGTCTTTCGTAGATGACGAGACAAAGGAAAAGCTTAAAGAGGCTGCTGAGAAGGCACAGGTAATCGCTAAGGAACTCGCAGAGACATCTGCAGAGGTTGCTAAGGCTGGACTTGCTGGTCTTAAGGCTGGTCTTGAGGAAGCTAAGAGAGCTTACAACGAGAACAAGAAGAACTAATATATTTTAGTCCTGATATAATAAGCTATATTCAGAACAGGTAACTGTCTTTACAGCTGCCTGTTCTTTTTTGCGTTGAGCATTGTACAGTAAAGTGATAAAATTAATATTGGTAGTATTATGGGCATTTACTTAAAAGGAGCATACATGGCTGTACAGGATTTGGATCTTGTCAATGAACTGAATGTTTATTCTGGCCTTGACTCGTTTAATGAAAATGTGCTTAAAAAGGAGCTTGAGCTCTGCGGCAAATTTGGAGGTGATGTGCAGAAGCTTAAGGCTCTTGGTTTTAATGCTCTTCAGCTGGTTGAAATCAGAAAGGGATATGAGGACAGTAAGGTCGATGTAAACAAATACCTTGATCCAAAGCTTTCCTGGACTGAGATGGAGGAAATGCGCCTTGAAATGACCCAGGGTATTGATATGAGTCAGTATAGGCAAATGGGATTTGATACCCAGCAGCTTTACCAGATAAGAGCAGGCATTTCTGATGGAGTAGATGTTTCTGTTTATGCCAAAAAGATATATATGGCTGACCAGATGAGAGAAATCAGAATAGGACTATCTAAAACAAATGGAGTCCCTATCATCTTTTATCAGGATCCGGCTTTTGACCCTCTTCAAATGAGAGAAATCAGAAAAGGGCTTGAGGATGGAATAGACGTTTCTACTTATGGTATGCTGGATATTCCTTATTTGAAAATGAGAGCCATAAGGAAAAGCGCAGAAGACGGACTTTTCTTTTCTGAATCGGATATTAGAGCATATAATGCAGCTATTCTCGAGCAGATGCATTTAGCATTCCTTGACGAAGTTGACATAAGTGGTTATGTAAAGAAAAAGTTTGATGCGGAACAGCTTGAGCAGATAAGACTTGCTTTAAAAAAAGAACTTCCTATAGATCAGTATATGTCCTTTGATATGAGGGGCGAAGCTATAAAGGAAATCAGACTAGGTCTTGAAGAGGGCATAGATGTAGCCAAGTACGCTGATGTGGCCTATGGCTGGCAACAAATGTATGAGATGCGAATTGGCCTTGAACATCAGATAGATATTACGCCATATTGTAAGCCTTTATATCAGCCCAAGCAGATGCGTGAAATAAGGCTTGGAATAGAAGCTGGCCTTGATATAAGCAAGTTTTCAACTATGATGTATACCGCCAAAGATATGCGGCGGATCAGATTAAAACTATTATCTGGCGAAATTCAGACAGTCATAGCAGATGATGGTTTGGAAGGCACTGTCCTTGACAGAACAGGAGGAGTTTCTGATCAGTCTGTTCTTTTGACATCTATGCTGGAAAATAAGGACGAGTATCTGTCTGTTTCTGAGAATAAGATGAAATGCTGGATAAAGCTTCCTCTTCGCAAAGATGGCATAAGCTATACAGAAGATGCAGTCATGACATTTCTTTTTAAAATGAAGATCAGAAGCGGAATTGATAGGGCTCAGGTTAAGAAAATGGTGGCTGACAGTGAACCGGGAGTCAAATATTTAGTCGCTTCCGGCAAACCAGTAGAAGACGGCGCAGATGGGCACTATGAATTTTTCTTTGACATAGAGCACAAGAATGAATTTAAGGTTGCTGAAGACGGTTCTATAGATTTTGATGGGATAGACCTGATCCAGCAGGTCCATGTAGGAGACAAGATTGCCATATATCAGAAAGCTACAAAAGGTGTTGATGGTTATAATATCTATGGCGAAGTTGTTAAGGCTAAAAATGGCAAGGAGGTACCTATCCTAAAAGGAGAGGGCTTTATGATAATGAGCGACAGGGTAACCTACGTCGCCAAGTATTCTGGGGCTATCAGCATGGACGATGGGCTTGTAAATATCCAGAAAGTCCAGGTTTTGCACGAAGTAAAAATAACAGATAAAAAGATCAATTATGATGGAGTGGTATTTGTCAGAGGAGATGTCAATTCTGGCAGTGAGATATATGCTACAGGAGATATAGTCATTGGCGGGCATTTGGAAAGTTCTACAATAGAAAGCGGCGGAAATATAATTGTTGCTGGCGGCGTGACATGTCCTGTAAGGGGAAGCGTTATAGCAAAGGGAGATATTTCTGCTAAGTTCTTTGATGGAGCAACCATAAAGGGCAAGAATATTTATTCCAATTATTTTACTAATTGTTCTATTGAAGCTAAAGGGAAGATAAAGACCTTTGGAAGGCAGGGAATGATCTATGGAGGTTCAATTTATAGCCTAGAGGGAATTGAATCTGCACTTATAGGTAATAAGACTGGTGTCCGGACAATTCTTACTCTTGGTGCAAATACAGCTCTTTTAACTGAATATAATGAGCTTCTAAAGCAGATGAGCAGAGATGAAGAGGATTTAAAAACTCTGTCCAAGGAAAAAGACAGGCTGCAGGAGCTTGGTTCCGGGGATAGGCAGCTTATGCAATGGAAGATAAAGATAAATGCAGCTGTTGGAACTAAGGAACAAAATATTAAGAAACTGCTGGTTAAAAAGGCCAAACTTGAAGAGCAGATCGGAAATGGAGCAAAGGCTGGTGTTACAGTAACAGAGCAGATATTCGCTGGAACGATACTTATAATAGACGGAATTGCCCTTAAGATTACAGATGATAGAAAAACCTACGACAAAATTGTATTTAAAACGGATGCCAAAAAAGAAAAAGTTGTGGCTTACTAACATTATAAAAAATGTGTAAAATATGAGAAAAAAAGATTATAAAAGGCTGATAATTCGCTGTATTGTGGCTTTTTTTCTTGCGATTTCAAAATACATTTTCTATAATATAAGAGACAATTTTGGGGGTTAAGACTATGGATATAAAGGAATTATTAAAAGAAATACTTCTAAAAGATAAGGCTTTTATTCATTTGCCGTTTGGTAATGGCAAATTTGATATCTATGAGTCTGTTGTGGTCACATGGATCATAATGGCCTTTATTTTAGTGCTTCTACTAATACTTACCCGGGATTTCAAAGTTCATAATATCTCCAAAAGACAGGCTGCTGTGGAAGCCTTTGTAGAGTGGCTTAGAGGAGTTGTTGGAAAGAACCTTGGAGAAGAGGCCTCAAGGTACACTGATTGGATAGTTACAATCCTGTGTTATCTTGCCTGTGCCAACACAATAGGTCTTTTTGGATTTATTCCACCTACTATGGATATAAATGTGACAGCGGCACTTTCATTTATGAGTATTATCCTGGTAGAAGCAGCTGCTATCCGCAAGAAAGGTACAGCTGGCTGGCTCAAGTCTTTTGCAAAGCCTATGGCAATCGTTACTCCTATGAATATCATGGAGCTGGCGATAAGACCTTTATCACTATGCATGCGACTTTTTGGTAATATCATAGGTGCGACTGTCATCATGGAGCTTATAAAGCACCTGATACATATACATTCAGTGAGTGTTCCGGCTATCTATCCAGTGCCATTTGCATTTTACTTTGATATTTTTGACGGCCTCATTCAGGCATATGTATTTGTCTTTTTAACATCGCTCTACATAAAAGAAGCGGTGGAGTGATAATAATAAGAAAATGGAGGGATAATAATGGATTTAACAGCAATTGGAGCAGCAATCGCAGTATTTACAGGACTTGGAGCTGGTATTGGTATCGGCGTGGCAACAGCTAAGGCAACAGATGCTGTGGCAAGACAGCCAGAGGCAGATGGTAAGATCATGACACTTCTTATTCTTGGTTGTGCTCTTGCAGAAGCAACAGCTATTTATGGTTTCATCGTAGCTATAATGATCTTGTTTACCTAATATGCCCAGCGAAAGAAGGATATCACAGTGTTAGATTTTAGTATTGTAAACATAGTATGTATAGTGATCAACCTGCTTGTTCTCTATATAATCTTTAAAAAGTTCCTGTTTGACAGGGTAGACAAGGTTGTTATGAAGAGAAAAGAAGAGGTTGATGAAGCTACCAGGGCAGCTGATCTTGCGACCCAGAAAGCTCTTGATACCAAGAAAGAGTATGAAGAGAAGATAGCTCTTGCTGATGAAGAAAAAGAGCAGATTCTTGCTGATATCAAGAAACAGGGCTACGACGAGTATGAGCGCATTGTTTCTGATGCCAAGAAAAAGGGTGAGCAGATCGTTATCGAGGCCAAGCATAACGCTGAGGTTGAGAATGAAAGAGCCAAAGAGGTTTACGCTGCCCAGATCACAGATATGGTTATTGATGCAGCTTCTAAAATTGCTGCAACCAAACATAGTGCAACTGATGACAGAGAACTCTATGATAAATTTATAATTGAAGCCGGAGCGGATAATGAGTGAAAGATTATTAGCAAAACTGCGCTATGCGAGTACTGCTCCTAGTGACGAGCAGGTTTCCAAGATAAAGGCAATGCTGCAGAAAAAGTTTGAAGGTAAGGAAATCGAACTTGAGTTATCTCAAGATCCTTCAATTGGCGGCGGCTTTATCGTTTCCTGTAAGAATTTTGAGTATGACTGGTCTGATGCAGGAAGAGCGAGACAGCTTCGCGCAGAACTTAATAATTTAAGAAAAAAGAGTGAGCACAACGACGCTGGCAGGATTATATCAATGCTCAGCTCCAAGGTTGAGAATTTCACACTCTCTACAGAAGACAGAGAGGTTGGAACAGTAACCTGGGTTGGTGATGGTATTGCCAATGTTGATGGTATCGACCACGCTTTTTATGGCGAGATAATTGAATTTGAAGATGGAACCAAGGGAATGGCTCAGGACATCAGAGATGATCATATTGGCTGTATCCTTTTTGGTAATGATACTGGTATCAGGCAGGGAACAAGAGCCGTTAGAACATACAAAGAGGCTGGAATTCCTGTAGGTGAGGCATTTATAGGAAGAGTAGTTGATGCCCTTGGAGCACCTATAGATGGCCTTGGTGATATCAAGGAATCTGATTACAGGCCAGTTGAAAATACTGCACCTGGAATAATCGAGAGACAATCTGTTAATGAACCTATGGAGACTGGAATTCTTTCAATAGATACCATGTTCCCAATAGGAAGAGGACAGCGTGAGCTTATTATAGGAGACAGACAGACTGGTAAGACTTCTATTGCCCTTGATACTATCATCAATCAGAAGGGCAAGGATGTTATTTGTGTTTATGTCGCAATTGGACAGAAGGCTTCAACTGTAGCCAAGCTCATACAGACTCTCAAGAAGACTGGAGCTATGGACTACACTATAGTAGTCAGCTCTACAGCTTCTGATATGGCGCCTCTTCAGTATATAGCTCCATATTCAGGAACAGCTCTTGCTGAGTACTTTATGTATCGTGGCAAGGATGTCCTTATTGTATATGATGACCTGTCCAAGCATGCTGTAGCTTATAGAGCGCTATCTCTTTTGCTTGAGAGATCACCAGGTCGTGAGGCTTATCCTGGAGATGTATTCTACTTGCATTCAAGACTTCTTGAAAGATCAAGTAAGCTTTCTTCAGAACTTGGAGGCGGCTCTATCACAGCACTTCCAATCATTGAGACTCTGGCGGGAGACGTATCCGCATACATTCCTACCAATGTAATTTCAATAACTGATGGACAGATATTCCTTGAAAGCGATCTGTTCTTTGAAGGAATGAGACCTGCTGTAAACGTAGGACTTTCAGTTTCCCGAGTTGGTAGTGCAGCCCAGACTAAGGCTATGAAAAAAGCATCTGGAAGTATAAGAGTTGATCTTGCACAGTACAGAGAGATGGCTGTATTTACGCAGTTTAGTTCAGATCTTGATGAGACTACTAAAAATCAGCTTGCCCATGGAAATGTTCTGATGGAACTTTTGAAACAGCCATTAGAGCATCCGCTTTCGATGCATCAGCAGGTTATCATTTTGGTAGCAGCTAACTCAAAGCGCCTTGATATGGTTCCTGTTAAAAAGGTTAGAGAATACAAGCAAAAGCTACTCACATATTTTGATACAGAGTGTTCTGATATTTGCGAAGAGCTTGAAAAGGGCAAGGAACTTTCAGAGCAGCTAAAGAGAAGGATCATTGAGGCTGTTGATACTTTCAATGACCTTGAAAATAAAAAGCTCAAAGATGAAGTTGAACAGATGCAGAAGCAAAATTAAGCTTATTCCAAAGAGGTTTGATAATTGGCAAATATAAAAGAAATTCGTGACCGCATAAATAGCGTTAACGATACCAGAAAAATTACAAATGCCATGTACCTTATATCCTCTACCAAGCTTAGAAAAGCAAAGAAAATGCTGACAGATACGGAACCATTTTTCTTTGCTACCCAGGCAATGATCTCCAGAGTTGTAAGACATCTTCCGGAGGGAGTTGAGAACATCTTTTTGGAGTCCAAAAGCGATATTCCGGACAATGAAAAGAAAAGAGGCTATATCGTTTTTACTGATGATAAAGGTCTTGCTGGGGCTTATAACCACAATGTCTTAAAGCTTGCAGAGGAAAATATAAGCAAGAATGGCGATAATTTCAAGCTCTTTGTTATAGGAGAGGTGGGAAGATTTCATTTCCTTTCCAGGAACATAAGCATAGAGGAATCCTTTATGTTTACTTCCCAGAATCCAACACTTCACAGAGCCAGAAAGATAGCAGCGGAGATTCTGGATTACTATGACAGAAGAGAGATAGATGAATTTTACTGTATCTACACTACTGTTCATGGCAATGTGTGTGAAACAAGGTATGAAAAGCTGCTCCCACTTGAGATTATTACAAATATTCGAAAAGAGCACGTGCATACCGGGACAATGCTTGAGGAATTCCTGATGGAGCCAAGTCCTTCCGCAATTCTTGATAATATTGTTCCAAACTATATTACCGGATACATTTATGGAGCGTTAGTAGAAGCCTTTTGCAGTGTGCAGAGCTCGAGAATGATGGCTATGGATTCTGCCAACAAGAATGCCCAGAAGATGCTGGATGCACTTCAGAGAACTTACAACAGGCAGAGACAGGCTATGATCACGCAGGAGATAACAGAGGTTGCCAGCGGAGCCAAGGCACTTAAAAGGGCTAAACAACAAAAGGCCAGGAAGAGCAGAAAAGCACCTGATGCCAAGATTATAGATGAGACGAGGAGAAACACTGTTGAATAACGGACGGATTGTTCAGGTCATGGGACCTGTAGTAGATGTAAAATTTGATGATAGTGACCTTCCATTTATCAGTGATGCTCTGGAGGTATATGTTGAGGACAAAAAAAGAGTGATGGAGGTTGCCCAGCACATTGGAGAAGATGTTGTTCGCTGCATCATGCTTTCTCCAAGTGAAGGACTTTGCAAGGATATGACAGTTTATCCTACCGGAGGACCAATAAGTGTTCCTGTAGGAGAAGAAGTCCTTGGAAGACTCTTTAATGTTTTAGGAGATGCTATAGATCAAAAGGGCGATGTTGGCACCAGCGAAAAGTGGCAGATTCACAGAGATCCGCCTAAGCTTGTTGACCAGAGCCCTGTTGTAGAGGTTCTTGAGACCGGAATAAAGGTTATTGATCTTCTGGCTCCTTATGCCAAGGGTGGTAAGATAGGTCTATTTGGCGGTGCCGGTGTAGGAAAGACAGTCCTTATCCAGGAACTTATCCAGAATATCGCTACAGAGCATGGCGGATACTCTATTTTTACCGGAGTAGGTGAGAGATCAAGAGAAGGTAATGATCTGTGGTCAGAAATGACAGAATCTGGAGTTATCAGTAAGACTGCCCTTGTGTTTGGACAGATGAATGAGCCGCCGGGAGCACGTATGCGTGTTGCTGAGACGGGACTTACAATGGCTGAGTATTTCAGAGATGTCAAGCATCAGGACGTTCTTTTGTTTATAGACAATATCTTTAGATTTGTACAGGCAGGATCTGAAGTATCTTCACTTCTTGGAAGAATGCCTTCAGCCGTAGGTTATCAGCCAACTCTTTCTACAGACCTTGGAGCTCTTCAGGAGAGAATCACATCCACAAGGCTTGGATCTGTTACTTCTGTTCAGGCTGTATATGTGCCTGCGGACGACCTTACAGACCCTGCACCAGCTACGACCTTTGCTCACCTTGATGCGACAACAGTTTTGTCAAGGAAGATTGTAGAACAGGGTATTTATCCTGCTGTTGATCCTCTTGAATCTACCAGTAGAATTCTGGAAGAGGACATAGTTGGCAAGGAACATTATGAGACTGCTATGAAGGTTCAGGAGATCCTTCAGAAGTATAAAGAGCTTCAGGATATCATTGCTATTCTTGGTATGGAAGAGCTTAGTGATGAGGATAAGCTTACTGTTCATAGAGCACGTAAGATACAGAGATTTTTATCACAGCCATTCCATGTTGCTGAGCAGTTTACAGGTATTCCTGGTAAGTTTGTACCTCTTGCTGAGACTATCAGAGGATTTAAGGCTATAATAGATGGTGAGATGGATATGTATCCGGAATCAGCTTTCTTTAATGTTGGTACAATAGATGAAGTGGCAGAGAAGGCCAAGCAGATTGAGGCGTAAATATGAGTGATGAAAGATTTCCGACCTTTGGACTGCAGGTCATTTCAGTTAACGGAATGTTTTATGATGACAGAGCGGAAGAGATCATTCTGCCCTGCGATGATGGGGAACTTGCCCTTCTTGCGGGACATGAGGAGATGATCCTGGCTCTTTCTGATGGTGTAATTAAGATCAAAAAGCCTGGCGGAGAGTGGATTTATGGGGTAGTAAGTCTTGGCTCCGCACAGATGGCTAATAACAGGTGCATTGTAATTGTAAATACAGTCGAGAAACCTGAAGATATTGATAAGAGAAGAGCTCAGGAGGCATACGAGTTTGCTATGGAGCACCTTCTTCAGAAGCAGTCGATAAAGGAATTTAAGAAGTCTCAGGCAGGTCTTGCCAGAGCTCTTACAAGACTTAGCGCGGCTTCTAAGTATTCTGATAAGTAGTAGGGAGAATTGTTTTGAAAAAAGCTATGTGTGGGGGCTTTTTGCGCCTTCTTTTATTATTTTGTTTATGTTTGTCTGTGACTGGTTGCGGCAACAAAAATTCCAAGGCATTAGAAGAATATAAAACCAGTATGACAGAATTTTACGATGAGCTTGCTCGCTTAGACGGAGCTATAAATAATATAGATCCTGATTCTGAAACCGCCAAAATAGAGCTTTTAGGATACCTTGATGAGATGAATCAAGCCTATAAGACTATGGCGGCTATTGCTATTCCGGATGAATTTTCAGGAATAGCTGACATAGCACGTGAAGCTGCTGAATATATGCAGATGGCTGATGAATTCTATCATAGTGCTTATGATGGGGATTTTAATGCTGAAGATGAATCTCTTGCTTCTCAGTACTATGAAAGGGCCAATAATAGAGTAAAGGTTATGCTCCAGGTTCTTCATGGAGAGGTTCCAACTGGGGATGGGGTAACAGTAACAACTCAGGAGCCAGGACAGTTCTCTACTATAGGAGCTACTACAGAGTAATTCATGAAGGAAAACAGATTTCTTTATACAGTAAGATTTATTGCATGCCTTGCTGTCATTACAATACATACAAGATTTCCAGGATATTTTGGCCAGCTGCTGGATGCACTGGCCAGATTTGCTGTACCGTATTTCTTTGCCATTTCTGGCAGATTTCTTCTGGCGACCAATGAAGGCGGAACAAAATACATAAGATCAAGAACATGCAGAGCCTTAGGGAAAACCTTGAAAGTAACAGGGCTTGTTTATTTGATTTATCTTGCTTTTTCATTTGCTGTTTATATGATCTACCAAAATACTGTTTATGATTGGTTTAGCTCTAAGTTTAATCCGGCTGAAACTTTTAATTTTATTTTGTTTAATTCGGGTAAGTTTATTTACGATTGGACATATACCTTTGATCATATGTGGTATCTTTTTGCCTTGATCTATGTGTATGGCCTGATATACATTTTTGCACCGGTTCTTAGAAGCTGGTACAAGGGCCTTATCGGTATACTTCTTTTCTTTTTGTTCTTTGGGCAGCTTCTTCAGACCTATTACCCAATAAGGCCTTTTGGCATTAATATCTGCACCTGGTTTGTCATGCGAAACTGGCTGTTTGTAGGAATTCCCTTTGTACTTATAGGAGTGCTGTTCGCTGATTTCATAAGGGACAAGGTTGATACTCTTGATGAGGAAAAGAAAAACAGATGGATTAAAAGTGCCAGGGTAAAGGCTTTTCTTTTGCTGGGGGCAGGTGTTGTCCTTACAGCTGTTGAGATGCAGATTCTTGGCAAAAAAGAAGTTTATATGGGCTCTGTTTGTATTGTTGTCAGCATTTTGATCTTGTCAGAGTGTCTGGATATGGGAGGCAAGGTGCTATGGAAGATAGGAAGGGATGCTTCTTCAAACATTTACTATTACCATGTTCTTGTGATAGCAATAATAGATCACTTGGCTAATGCGGGCATCATTGCAGCTATGCCTATGTATGCAAAGCCTATAGTGGTGATGGCAATCTGTGTGATTTTATTCTATTTTGTGCCGGCCATTTTTCGAAAGAGGTTAAAAATGCCATCTAGTGTATGATGTTATTTAAGGTTATAGTGTAATAATTAGGACGAGGGTCTGCCCTATGGCTTATGTCGGTATATATGTATTTTTTACTCCTGTTGTGCTGAGCATTCCGACGAGCCCAGAGCATGAATCGCTTCGTGCATAGGCACTTACGATTCATTGGTCTCGTCTTCATAGCACAAAAAGTCGTAAAATAATACATATAATACCTTATAAGTCATAGGGCAGTTCCTCTGACTACGATATGCAAAGCGAAAAGAAGAATATAATAGTACTAAAGATTTATAAAATGATAAATTAAGAAAAAATATAGGATTTTGATATATGAATAAGGCTGAGTTTAGAAAGTTATGTGAGAATAGAATAATGTTCCTGGATGGTGCAACGGGAACAAATCTTATGAAGGCTGGAATGCCAGCTGGTGTGTGCCCTGAGAAATGGATCTTAGAGCACAGGGACATAATGTTCCAGCTTCAAAAGAGCTATGCAGAGGCTGGGGCAGATATTATCTATGCGCCTACCTTTACTGGAAACAGGATAAAGCTTGCTGATTATGGCCTTGGGGACAGGATAGAAGAGATAAATACTGAGCTTGTTAAGCTCTCTAAAGAAGCTGCGCCAAATTGCCTTGTTGCTGGTGACATTACAATGACTGGAAGGCAGCTTAAGCCTATAGGAGACCTTGATCTTGAAGAGCTTATTGATGTATACAAGGAGCAGATAAGGATTCTTGAAAAGGCTGGTTGTGACCTTCTTATAGTTGAGACAATGATGAGCCTTCAGGAGTGTAGAGCAGCACTCATAGCAGCAGGAGAGGTTTCTGACCTACCTGTTATGGTTACTCTTACTTTTGAGGCGGATGGAAGAACTCTTTACGGATCTGATGCTACTTCAAGTGCTATTACATTGGAGACTCTTGGGGCATGTGCAATCGGAGCTAACTGTTCAACTGGCCCTGACAGGATGCAGGAGATAATAAGGAATATGGCATCAGTTACCAATATTCCTATTATTGCCAAGCCCAATGCAGGCCTTCCTTCTGTTGATGAAAATGGCAACACTGAGTACGACATGGATGCAGATACCTTTGTGTCTGAGATGGATCTTTTAGTAAGAGCTGGTGCTTCCATTATTGGCGGCTGCTGCGGAACTACCCCTGAATATATCAGAAAGCTAAAGGAAGCCTATAAAGATATTAAGCCTTCAGAGCTTCTTGATGAAGAAGGGGGCAGAATTCCCAGAAAGATAAGCGGCAGAAGATATCTTGCTTCCGAGAGAATGAGCCTTTCTTTTGATCTTGATGAGAACTTCATGATAGTAGGGGAGAGAATAAATCCTACAGGGAAAAAGAAGTTGCAGGCCCAGCTAAGAGAAGGAAATCTTGACATGGTCTCTGACTTTGCAAGAGAACAGGAAAAAGAGGGTGCTTCGATTCTTGATATCAATGTAGGCATGAGTGGCATCGATGAGAAGGAAATGATGCTAAATGTCCTTGAGGAAGTAATGTCTATAACTGATCTTCCTCTATGCATAGATACCTCAAGTGCCGAAGTTATGGAAGCTGCACTTCGTATCTACCCTGGACGAGCACTTATGAATTCAATTTCTCTTGAAAAGGGAAAGGCTGAGAAATTCCTGCCACTTGCTAAAAAGTACGGGGCTATGTTTATTCTTTTGCCTCTTGCAGAGGCTCTTCCCAAGGACTCTGAGGAGAAGATAAATAATATTAATGAGCTCTCCAAGATGGCCTATGACCTTGGCATGACAAGGGAAGATATTGTGGTGGATGGTCTTGTGGCAACTGTTGGTGCTGACCCTAATGCGGCTCTTAATACTCTTGAAACTATCGAGTACTGTCATGATAACGGCTATGCTACAATCTGCGGCCTTTCCAATATTTCTTTTGGCTTGCCCCAGAGAATGAATGTAAATACTGCCTTTCTCACTATGGCAATTTCAAGAGGCCTTACTATGGCCATTGCTAATCCATCACAGGAGATGCTGGTCAATGCGGCATTTGCCAGTGACCTTTTGAGGAAAAAAGAAGGTGCAGATGTCAGATACATTACCAGAATGGAGAGATACGCAGACCAGGGGGCAGTTGTTGCAGATACAAACGCTAAAACGATAAATGCACCTTTGGAAAGTGATAATATTCTTGATATAATTAAGAAAGATGTACTTAATGGTTCAAAGAGAACTATTGTAAAAGACACTGAAAAGGCTGTAAAAGAGGGAATTGAACCCAGAAAGATATTGGATGAAGTCCTGATGCCGGCTATAAATGAGGTTGGAGATTTGTTTGATAAGGGCAAATACTTTTTGCCACAGCTTATAGCAGGGGCTGAAGCCATGAAGCTTTCCATTGGCTTTTTGGAGCCTCTTCTTAAGGAAGGCGAGGGTACAGGAGAAAAACTGCCAGCTATTGTGATTGCAACGGTTCACGGAGATATTCATGATATAGGTAAGAACCTGGTAGCCCTTATGCTCAAGAACTACGGCTTTGATGTTCATGACCTTGGTAAGGACGTTCCAAGAGAAGAGATTATAAAGGCAGCCAAGGAATATGATGCCAAGATCATAGCTCTTTCAGCACTTATGACTACCACAATGAAGGAGATGAAAAACGTGGTGGAGCTTGCAAAGGCGGAGCACCTTGATGCCAAGATCATAATTGGCGGTGCTGTAGTTACTCAGGACTATGCTGATGAGATCGGGGCTGATGGCTATTCTTCTGATGCAGCAGATGCTGTGAGAGTTGTAAAAAACATACTGGGAATAGAGTAGGGAGGAAATCCTTGTGATAGGCGCTGAGGTTATTGTTAAGTGTTTGGAAAAAGAAAATACGAAGGTTATCTTTGGTTACTCTGGAGTTGCCATTGATCCCTTCTGGAATAAGATGACGGAGTCAGGCATTAAAAGAGTGCTGGTTCGAACTGAGCAAAATGCAGCACACCTTGCAAGTGGCTATGCCAGAATTAGCGGCGGAGTTGGCGTGTGCGCAGTAACTTCCGGCCCTGGCGCTACGAACCTTATTACAGGAATTGCCACAGCCTACGCTGACAGCATTCCTATGGTTGCAATCACAGGCCAGGTAAATAGCGACATGATAGGAAGTGATGTTTTCCAGGAAGCAGATATTACCGGCGCTGTAGAGTCTTTTGTCAAGTACAGCTATCTTGTAAGAAATGTAGAAGACCTTCCAAGAGTCTTTAAGGAAGCTTTCTATATAGCAAGCACTGGAAGACGTGGTCCGGTACTTATAGATATTCCTTTTGATGTGCAGAATGCAGAGTTTGGCGATAAGTTTACTTACCCTGAATCAATTTCTATGCGTAGCTACAAGCCAACAGTAAAGGGAAATGTTGCGCAGATCAAGAAGGTAATAAAAGAGGTTGAGAAATCAAGGAAACCTATAATCTGTGTTGGAGGCGGTGTGCACCTTAGCGGCGCAACTGCAGAGATCAGAAAGTTTGCTGAGCTTAACAATGTGCCTGTAGTTTCTACCATGATGGGAATTGGAGTTATGCCATCAGACCATCCGCTGTACTTTGGAATGGTGGGCAATAATGGACAGCCTTTTGCAAACAGAGCTATGAATGAGTCAGACCTTCTCCTTATGGTTGGAGCAAGAGTTGCAGACAGAGCAGTAAACAGACCAGATCTTATAACTGAGAATAAGGTTATGGTCCATATAGATGTAGATCCTGCAGAAATAGGAAAAAACGTAGGACCTACTATTCCGCTTGTTGGAGATATCAAGCACATTTTCCAGGACTTTTTAGAGCAGGATGATCATGCTGATGAGCATAGAGAATGGCTCTCTATCCTTAATGGTTACAAGAAAGAAATGGCTTCAGGCAGGATGCCTGCTGAGGGCGATTTTGTAGAACCCAAGGATTTCATGGAAAAGCTCTCTGCCGCTGTAGAGGACGATGCTATTTATGTAGCAGATGTTGGCCAGAATCAGATGTGGTCCTGCGCTTACTACAAGGTTAGAAATGGCAGGTTTTTGACCTCGGGCGGAATGGGAACAATGGGCTATTCCATCCCTGCAGCCATGGGGGCCAAGCTGGCAGCTCCTTCCAAGCAGGTTCTTGCAGTTATAGGAGATGGAGCTTTCCAGATGTCTATGATGGAACTTGCTACCATGCGCCAGTACGGCATCAATATCAAGATAATTGTGATGAAGAACGGTTTCCTTGGAATGGTTCGTGAGCATCAGCATTATGCCTATGATGACACCTATTCCATGGTTGAACTTAAGGGAGATCCCGAGCTTTCTCTTATCGCCGCAGCCTACGATATGGATTATATGAAGATCACCGGCGAGGATGATATTTCAGAAAAACTTGCTGAGTTTTTGGCTGATGACAAGGCAGCACTTCTGGAAGTCCGCGTAGATCCAATGGAGCTTGTGAAGTACTAATACAAATAAGTGGTGGTGAAAATATGCGTAGAATATATTCAGTACTGGTAGAGAACAGAGCTGGTGTACTTTCAAAGGTTGCAGGCCTGTTCTCCAGAAGAAATTTCAATATTGATTCACTTGTAGTTGGCGAAACCGCAGACAAGGGCATTTCTGCTATGACAATTGTATCAAGCGGAGATGAACGCACTATTGAGCAGATTGAGAAACAGCTCAACAAGAAAATTGATGTCATAAAGGTCAAGACCTTCAAGGAGAGCATGTCCATAAACAGGGAACTTATGCTCATCAAGGTCAAATACAACAAAGAGAACAGGCGCGATATCATGGAAAATTGTGAAATCATGCATGCTCAGATTGTAGACATGTCCAAGAATCTCATGATGATCCAGATCTGCGACACATCAGAGCGTATAGAGCTCTTTATCGAGATGCTAAAGAGTGTCAGCATAGTTGAGATTGCCAGAACAGGCACGGTTGCCCTCACTAAGTGCAAGGAACAGTGATAATATAGTTTTATCTAGAGACCATATGGTGGCAGAAGTGGATTTTTTTGTCATATTTGAAATTATGACAAGAAAATCCACTTTTTCTTATGGGGGCATTTTGATAAAATCACCATATGAAAAATGAAGATTTTTATCAGAAAAAAATCAGCAGACAATATATTTCTCTGGTGTTTACGCTTATATTTGTGGTAGCCACGTTAGTGGGGGGCTCACTATATTTTAGATTTTACAGATCAGATATCCTGAGGCAGGCAGAAGAAACTGAGTACGACAAGTATTTTGTAATGATAACAGACAACTACAAGTCGGACTTCTGGAGGGCAGTGTATAAGGGAGCACTGGAAACAGCCAAAGAGCAGGGAATTTATATAGATCTTTTGGGAGAGAATCTATCAGGGGATTATTCTACTAAGGAGCTTATGAGAATAGCCATAGCTTCTGAGGTTGATGGAATAATAGTCTATGCAAGTGAAGCTCCGGCTATGGCCAATCTAATAGATGAAGCTGTAAGGAACGGAATTCCTGTAGTCACTCTATATGGAGATAGTACGCATTCAGACAGGCTCAGCTTTGTGGGAGTTAGCGGATACAGTGTCGGTAAGCTCTATGGCAAACAGATAGTGGATATCATCAAGGAAAAGAGAAGGCAGGATTTTCTTGAAACTGATCATATAGATGACAGGAGCAAGATCCAGATAGCGGTCCTTGCCAGCGCAGATACTCTTGATTCAGGACAGAATATCATTATTTCCTCCATGCAGGATACTATAAGGCAGGAAAATGCTACTGACTCTGAATTTGAGGTTGAGGTGGTGGCAGTAGATAATACCAATGCCTTTTCTGTAGAAGAATCCATACGAGATATCTTTATGCAGGAGGAAGTGCCTGATGTTATTGTGTGCCTCAATGAGCTTAATACAATTTGTACATATCAGGCGGTAGTTGACTTTAACATGGTAGGTGATGTCAATGTCCTTGGCTATTATGACTCTGAAGATATAGTCAATGCTATCGACAGGGGTGGAATCTACGCTACCATATCAATTGATACCTTGCAGCTTGGACAGTATAGCGTTCAGGCTCTTTTGGACTACTACGAAACAGGAAATACCAGTGAATACTTTACTGCTGATACAACTCTTATTGACAAGAGTAATGTAGACCAGTTCAAGAATAAGGAGGAGCAGGATGAATAAATTTTTAAACAGCTCCCTCCAGTCTAAGATCATAAGTGTCTGTGTCTTTGCCAATATTCTGATATTTGTGGTAAATGTATTTCTTTTAGCAGGGATAAATAGTATGTCCAAGGATATGGACATGGTGTATGAGGATAACAGGGCGCTAAATGAGCTCACAAGAGCTCTAGATGATGTTCAGGATTCCATGACTGCTTATCTTAGTTCCAAAACCAGTGATTCTCTCGAGAGCTACTATATTAGTGCTCAGGAACTTTCAAATCTGGCCGGAGACTTAAGCGGCAGGATAACAGATCTTTCCTACAACCGCATGGAGAGAAACATAAAGAACATGACCTCCAACTATCTTACAGAGGTAGAGGGAACAATAGATGGAAAGCGTGGAAGAAATGTAGAGAAGTACCGCGCAGGATACGAAAGATCAACAGAACTCTACAGCTACATAAAGGCTTATCTTTCAAGGCTGAATCTTGAGTTGTTTGTATCAAATTCTGAGAACTTTACATCGCTTCTTAGGGCCTTTAAGACCTTTGAAATAGTGGCAGTTGTAGTCATGACCTTAGTTATGATAGGAAATGTCATTATAGTCACAAGCTTTGTTAAGACCATGATCCTTCCTCTTAAAAAGCTCTCGGATTCAGCAGATGAGGTGGCTGATGGTAACTTTGACATTGTGCTTCCCACCGTTCATTACAACGACGAAGTTGGCATAGTTATCGGGGCCTTTAATAAAATGGTCATCAGCATCAGAGACTACATCGAAAAGCTAAGAGAGAGTCTTGAAAAAGAGAAAGACATGCAGGAAAAAGAGCTGTCTATGGAGGCACATTTAAAGGACGCCCAGCTTAAGTATCTAAAAGCCCAGATAAATCCGCATTTTCTTTTTAATACCTTAAATGCCGGGGCGCAGCTTGCAATGATGGAAGGGGCTGACAGGACCTATGAGTATGTGCAGACTGTTGCCGACTTTTTCAGATACAATGTCAAGAACCGCCAGGATACAGTAAGAGTACGAGAAGAGGTAACTCTTGTAGATAATTATATTCAGATCCTGAATGTAAGGTTTTCAGGGGATATTGGCTACGACAAGCAGGTTGATGAAAGGCTTCTTGATCATCACATGCCCAGCATGATATTGCAGCCTATAGTAGAGAATGCAGTTAATCACGGCATAAGGGAAATGGCTGGGGAAGGCAGGATACTTCTAAAGGTTTACAGAGAGGATGACAATCTCTGCATCAGCATCATTGATAATGGTAAGGGAATGAGCAGGGAGACAATAGAGGAGATTCTCTCAGGCACGAGAAACCCGGACAAGATAAGGTATGACAATAATGGAATAGGTATGGATAATGTGATATCAAGACTTCGCATATTTGCGGGCAAAAGAGATGTTATCAGTATCTACAGTAAAGGCGAAGGCTATGGATGTGAGGTTAAGCTCAGCCTTCCACTTGGGGAGAAGTAATATGTATAGAGTAATGCTTGCAGACGATGAGGGAATCGTTATTGATTCCACGAAATTCATTATAGAAAAAGAGTTTGGAGATGCCTGCCTTATAGAGTATGCCAAGACAGGGCGAAAGGTAATTGAGCTTGCAGAGAGCTTCAGGCCGGACATTGCCATTATAGATATCCATATGCCTGGTATAAACGGAATAGATGCCATAAGGGAGATGCAGAGGTTTTGCACTAACACGGTATTTATCATAATGTCGGCCTATGACAAGTTCGATTACGCCAAAGAGGCCATAAAGCTTGGAGTTATGGAATATATCACCAAGCCCATGGAGAGGACAAAGGTCATAAATGTCCTTAGAAGGGCTATGGAGCAGATTGACAGGGACAGGGAAAAGAGAAGCAACGAGCTTCTTATAAAGGAAAAGCTAGAGACTGTTGAGCCTATCATAGAAAATGGTCTTATATACGATATCCTTCTTCAGGAGCATTTTGATGAAGATATAGAGAACTATAGGACAATCCTTGGTATAGAGGCAGGTTACGGCTATATGATGGCTATCGTCTGTGGAGATTCCCAGGAGGGAAACCATATGACAAACGCCATAGGAAGTTCCGTTAAGATATCCGGCAAATATCAGGAGATAAGAGAAGGAGTAAAGAGCTTTTTTGGCTGCATGGTTGGAAATGTTATGGCCAATAAGATCGCAGTTCTTGTCCCATGTAAGGATTCCGAAATGGAACTATCTGAAAGGTCAGAGCTAATAGACAGGGCAAGGGAAATGGCAAGATATCTTAAGAAACGTACAGATATCAGTTTTAGAGTAGGAATCGGCGGCGTAAAGCCCTTAAAGGAACTTGGAGATTCCTACAAGGAGGCTTTAAATGCCCTTATTGCAACAACTGGAACTGTTGCTCATACAGATGATCTTAATGTTGCCTGTGATTATGAGGACGGATATCCTATAGCCCTTGAGAAACCTTTGTTTGAAGCAGTAGGTAAAGGAGACCTTAATGAAACTAAGGTAATAGCTGGCAAATATTCTGACTGGATGTGCCAGAAGGCCCAGGACGGGGATCTGATGTCAATGCGGCTTAAGGTATTGGAATTTGCTCTTTACGCAGAGCACCTTGCTTATCAGTCAGGAGGGCAGACTTACAGGTATTCCAGCAGGACTAATTATCTTCCTGAGATCATGGCACTTGATAGTACGGATTCTATAAGGGAGTGGTTTCTTTTAAAAGTCACAAACGCCTGCAGGGACGTAATTAGTAAAAAAGAGGAGCGATCAGGAAATATCATTAAAACAGCCAAGGACTATATAAATTCTCATTACGATAAGGATATTTCCCTTGATGATGTATCAAGGATCGTTAACATTTCTCCTTACTACTTTAGCAAGATTTTCAAGGAAGAGAGTGGCCTTAACTTTATTGAGTATCTTACTAACATAAGAATAGACAAGGCTAAAAAGCTACTTGAGAATTCAAATCTTTCGGTAAAAGAGATATGCGTTTCCTGCGGGTATTCAGATCCAAACTATTTTAGCCGCAGTTTTAAAAAGAACGTAGGACTTACACCTACTGAATACAAGGACAGATTTACTTTTAGCGCTTGAAACTAATATTTTGTAAGTGGGGCATGGAAGGTATGATGGGAAAATATAAAATTGGGGTGATTGTTTTTCTTTTGACAGCCTGTATCCTTGGGGGCTGCGGGAACACTAGTCTTGAAAGTGTAAAAAGCAGCTCTGCCACGGAAGATAAGGTACAGATTGGAATGTGCTTTGACTCCTTTGTTATAGAGAGGTGGCAAAGGGACAGGGATGTATTTGTGTCAGCAGCCAAGGAGCGAGGGGCGGAAGTCAATGTTCAGAATGCCAATGGAGATCCTAAAAAGCAGAAGGAACAAATTGAATACTTTATCAAAAAAGGTATGGACGTAATAGTTATAATCAGCATTGACCCCGAGGTGATAGCTGATTCTGTCAAGAAAGCCCAGGATGAAGGAATAAAGGTCATAGCCTATGACAGGCCTATAACAGGAGCAGGAGCAGATCTGTATATCTCTTTTGACAACGAGATGGTTGGAGAGATGATGGGGCAGGCTTTGGTAGATAGCGGCCTTAAAAATGGCAAGGTGGTTATGATCTGCGGATCGCCCACTGACAAAAATGTACCTATGGTCTGTGAGGGTTTTGAAAGAGTCATGGAAGAAAACGGGAACGAGATCCTGGATGTGTTCTATGCAGATGGATGGAAGGCTGAGGCAGCAGGGGATTATGTCTATAGTCATCCGGAGATCATAGAGGAAGCGGACGCGGTTATGTGCGGCAATGATGATCTTGCAAGCAAAGTGGTCTATGCCCTTTCTGAAAAGAGACTTGCAGGTAAAAAACTTGTTGTGGGGCAGGATGCAGATCTGGAGGCTTGTCAGAGAATTGTTGAGGGCACTCAGCTTATGACTGTCTATAAGCCTATAGAGAAGCTGGCTGGGACAGCGGCAGAGGCAGCAGTTGCAATGGCCCTTGGAGAGCCTTTGGATTCTGAACTCTATGAATATGATGATGGCAAGAAAAATGTGCCATATCTAAAGATTGAAACTATCAGTGTTTCTGCTGATAACATGGATGAAGTTATAGTAAAGAGTGGCTTCCATCTCAAAGAGGATATTTATCTAAATGTACCTGACAAGGCATCTAACTAGGATAAACTAAATACCATATAGCAATAATTTATAAAAAGAGCAGTTGTGTTTGCAAAAAAATGCTAGCACAGCTGCTTTTTCTTTTTCTCCTAGGATAAAAATATGCAGAATATCGCAAGTTAGTGCTTATTTTTCTATGCTAAATTTTTCTTGTCAAGTAAAGCGGACACGAAAGTGTCTAGAAAAAGATTATTGTTGGAGGGAAGAAAAATGAAAAAAAGATTACTTAGTGGCCTTTTGGCTGCAGCTATGGCAGCTACTCTTCTGATGGGATGTGGCAGTAAGTCGGCTGAAGTTGCTGGTGCTCAGAGAGAGACAAACGGAAAGGTCGGCGTTGCAATGCCAACCAAGGACCTTCAGAGATGGAATCAGGACGGAGCAAACATGGAGGAGCAGCTCAAGGCAGCAGGCTATGAGGTTGATCTTCAGTACGCTTCAAATGATATTGCAACTCAGGTATCACAGATTGAGAACATGATCTCATCTGGAGCACAGGTTCTTGTAATTGCTTCTATCGATGGCGATTCACTTGGAACAGTACTGGCTCAGGCCAAGGAAGCTGGCATTAAGGTAATCGCATATGATCGTCTTATTATGAATTCTGATGCCGTTTCATATTATGCAACCTTTGATAACTACATGGTTGGAACCAAGCAGGGTGAATATATCAAAGAGCAGCTTGATCTTGATAATGCAGCTGGCCCATTCAATATCGAAATCTTCACAGGCGACCCTGGTGACAACAACGCAAGATTCTTCTATGGCGGAGCAATTGATGTATTAAAGCCATACATTGAGTCAGGCAAGCTCGTTGTTCAGTCTGGACAGGTTGAATTCGACAACGTTGCTACAGCTAACTGGTCAACAGAGAATGCACAGTCAAGAATGGATGCTATTATCTCTGCTAACTATGCAAATGGAACAAAGCTTGATGCAGTTCTTTGCTCAAACGATTCAACAGCTCTTGGTGTAACAAACTCACTTGAAGCTAACTACACAGGCGAGTGGCCTATCATCACAGGTCAGGACTGTGACGTTGCAAACGTTAAGAATATGATCGCTGGCAAGCAGTCAATGTCTATCTTCAAGGATACAAGAACTCTTGCAGCTAAGACAGTTGAGATGGTTGATGCAATCATGAAGGGCACAGAAGCTCCTGTTAATGACACAAAGACCTATGACAATGGCACTGGTGTTATTCCTTCATTCCTCTGCGAGCCTGTATTTGCAGATGTAAACAACTACAAAGAACTTCTTATCGATTCAGGTTACTACAAGGAAGATGATCTTAAGTAAGCAATAAATAGGTAACAGAATGGGGTGCATAGCATGCTGGCATGCATTATGCATCCCATTATAGTTACTGTTTATCGCTTCTAACTAAAATAATAAAAAAGGAGGAGGGGCAAAGGTGGAGAAGATATTGCTTGAAATGAAGAATATCACCAAGACCTTTCCTGGGGTTAAAGCGCTTGATAACGTAAACCTGCAGGTTGCAGAAGGTGAGATTCATGCTCTTGTTGGGGAGAACGGTGCAGGAAAATCTACTTTGATGAACGTATTAAGTGGAGTATATCCATTTGGTTCATACGAAGGCGACATTGTCTATGATGGAGAAACATGTCAGTTTGCAGCAATTAAGGATAGTGAAGATAAAGGAATAGTTATTATCCATCAGGAATTGGCACTTATCCCATATATGTCAATTGCTGAAAACATGTTCCTTGGTAATGAGAGAGGAACAAAGTTAAAGATCAATTGGAACGAAACTAATGAACTTGCAAAAAAGTTCTTGAATATAGTTGGACTTAATGAAAGCACACAGACTCTGATAAAAGATATTGGAGTAGGTAAGCAGCAGCTTGTTGAAATTGCAAAGGCTCTTTCTAAGGATGCAAGGCTTCTTATTCTTGATGAGCCAACTTCATCTTTAAACGAGACGGATTCTAAAGCTCTTTTGGACTTGCTTCTTAGACTAAAAAAAGAAAGAAATCTTACGTCTATTATCATTTCCCACAAGCTTAATGAAGTTTCCTATGTGGCAGATAAGATCACGGTCATAAGAGATGGTGCTACTATCGAAACCCTTACAAAAGGCATTGATGATTTCTCTGAGTCAAGGATCATAAAGGGAATGGTAGGGCGAGAACTCTCTGACAGATTTCCAAAGAGAGTACCTCACGTAGGTGAAGTTTTGATGGAAGTTAAAAACTGGAACGTATATCATCCCCAGCACAAGGATAGAAAGGTCTGCGACAACATTAACATTAATGTCAGAAGAGGCGAAGTCCTTGGCATATCAGGTCTTATGGGTGCTGGAAGAACTGAGCTTGCCATGAGTATTTTTGGCAAGAGCTATGGAGAAAATATATCCGGAGAGATTTATATAAATGGACAGAAGGTTGTTCTAAATACTGTAAATAGCGCTATCAAACACGGACTTGCCTATGTTACAGAGGACAGAAAAGGAAACGGCCTGATCCTTACTAATTCTATAAAGATAAATACAACTCTGGCTAACCTTGAAGCAGTCAGCTCCAGAAGAGTAATAGACAAGCACAAGGAATATGCAGTGGCTGTTGAATACAAGGAAAAGCTAAAGACAAAATGCCCTACAGTTGATCAGAACGTGGGCAATTTAAGTGGTGGTAATCAGCAAAAGGTTCTTCTTGCAAAATGGATGTTTGCAGATCCTGAAATCCTTATTCTGGATGAGCCTACAAGAGGAATAGATGTTGGCGCCAAGTACGAAATCTACTGCATCATAAACCAATTGGTGGCTGAGGGAAAATCTGTGATAATGATCTCTTCAGAAATGCCGGAAATACTTGGAATGTGCGACAGAATATATGTAATGAATGAGGGCAGGATTGTTGGGGAGATGGATGCAATTGAGGCTACACAGGAAAAAATCATGGCCAGCATCTTAGGAACTGCCGATAGTAAGGAGGAGTCAGCTTAAATGGGTAAGGAAAAAGTATTTGAATTCTTAAAAAAGAACACAATGGTGATTGTGCTTATTATTGTTTTGGGTTTTTTCTCCTGGCGGACTGATGGGGCAATACTTCTGCCAATGAATGTAAGTAATCTTATATCACAGAATGCATATGTATTTATTCTCGCAACAGGTATGCTCTTATGTATTCTTACTGGTGGTAATATCGATCTTTCAGTTGGATCTGTAGTTTGCTTTGTAGGTGCAGTTGGCGCACTTTTAATGGTGAATTTCGGAGTGCCTACATGGGCAGCAATAGCCATCATGGTGCTTATTGGAACAGCAATTGGCGCTTTCCAGGGCTTTTGGATTGCATTTGTTAGAATCCCTCCCTTTATCGTAACACTGGCAGGAATGCTTGCCTTTAGAGGACTTTCAAACGTAGTACTCAATGGACTTACAGTATCTATCAAGGATGAGACAACATTTGTAAATCTCTTTGGAGGCGGAGCAGACTGCTATATTCCTGATTACTTTTCTGATGGCAAACTTAATATGACATGCCTTTTTGGAGGCATTCTGGCGGTAGTTGTACTTGTTGGACTTAATATATATGGCAGGATCAAAAAGACAAAAAGCGGTTATGATGTTGAGCCAATCTGGGCTTTTGGATTTAAGATCATTTTGATAGCGGCAGCTCTTTTGGCTTTCTCTTATAAGCTTGCTCAGCATAAAGGTATTCCTACAGTTCTTATCTGGGTTTTAGTTGTTGTAATCATCTATGCTTATATTACAAGCAACACTACAACTGGCCGATATTTCTATGCAGTAGGTGGTAATGAAAAGGCAACAAAGCTTTCCGGAATCGATACAAACAAGGTATACTTCCTTGCTTACATGAACATGGGCTTTTTGGCTGCTCTTGCTGGAATGGTAACAATCGCAAGACTTACATCTGCTCAGCCAACCTATGGACAGAACTATGAGATGGATGCCATCGGTTCCTGCTTTATCGGCGGTGCTTCTGCCTACGGCGGAATAGGTACAGTTCCAGGAGTTATTGTTGGTGCAGTACTTATGGGTGTTATCAACCTTGGAATGTCACTTATGGGTGTAGATGCCAACATGCAGAAAGTAGTTAAGGGCGTTGTACTTCTTGCAGCTGTAATCTTTGATGTTGTATCTAAGCGCGGCGGCAAGATGATCGTCAAGAATTGATATTAAAAAAATATAAACAAACAGGAGAACTTGCCTGGGTGAAGGGCAGGTTCTCTTTCTTTTGCCCGTATTTGTGCTGTTTAAAGGAAATTTTTTATCTATAAAAAGGATGTTAAAAAAATATCAAAAACCATTGAAATATAGGAAAAAGTGTGTAAAAATAAGAATGGTGTTCTGCGGTCGGCATATAAAAGAAACTGCAGACACGTCTTTGAATGTGGTGCATGTCATGTAGGGCATCCATTCATCTATAGGTAGTAAGTAATGAAAGTTACTTAAAGATACGAAAGGAGATTTTCACATGATTTACTCAACAGAGGTAAAGAATATGTGCCCTGTAACTCAAGGGGTACACCATGGCGCAGCTCCCATTCCGGAAGAGGCTAAGTGGGTTAAGTCAAAAGAGATTAAGGACATTTCAGGCTATACACATGGTATTGGCTGGTGTGCTCCTCAGCAGGGTTGCTGCAAGCTTTCTCTTAATGTTAAGGATGGTATCATCCAGGAAGCTCTTGTAGAGACTATCGGATGTTCAGGAATGACACACTCAGCTGCTATGGCATCTGAGATTCTTCCAGGACTTACAGTACTTGAAGCTCTTAACACAGACCTTGTTTGTGACGCTATCAACACAGCTATGAGAGAGCTTTTCCTTCAGATCGTTTATGGTAGAACACAGTCTGCATTCTCAGAGGATGGACTTCAGATTGGTGCTGGTCTTGAGGATCTTGGTAAGGGCAACCGTTCAATGGTTGGTACAACTTACGGAACACTTGAGAAGGGACCTCGTTACCTTGAGCTTACAGATGGTTACATCACAGACATCGCTCTTGATGAGAACGATGAGATCATCGGATACAAGTATGTTAACTTTGGTAAGATGATGGACTTCATCAAGGCTGGTGATGATGCAAATACAGCTCTTGAGAAGGCTAAGGGACAGTATGGACGTGTTAATGATGCAGTTAGATGCATTGACCCAAGACACGAGTAATAGGTAAGGAGGAAAAAATAATGGCTTTATTTGAATCATATGAAAGAAGAGAGCCCCAGATCCTGGCTTGCCTTAAGGAGTATGGGATTTCTTCAATCGAAGAGTGTAGAGATATTTGTATGAATGCTGGTATCGATGTATACAAGCTTATCGAAGGCATTCAGCCAATTTGTTTTGAAAATGCAAAGTGGGCTTACACAGTAGGTGCTGCTATTGCTATCAAGAAGAACTGCCGCAAGGCTTCTGAGGCTGCTGCAGCAATCGGTATCGGTCTTCAGGCTTTCTGTATCCCTGGATCAGTTGCTGATCGTCGTAAGGTTGGTCTTGGACATGGTAACCTTGGTAAGATGCTTCTTGAAGAGGATACAGAGTGCTTCGCATTCCTTGCTGGTCACGAGTCATTCGCAGCTGCTGAGGGTGCTATCGGTATCGCTGAGAAAGCTAACAAGGTTCGTCAGAAACCTCTTCGCGTTATCCTTAACGGTCTTGGAAAAGACGCTGCTCAGATCATTTCTCGTATCAACGGCTTCACATATGTAGAGACAGAGTATGACTACTACACAGGTGAGGTTAAGGAAGTATTCAGAAAGTGCTACTCTAAGGATGCTAATTCACCTCGTGCTAAGGTTAACTGCTACGGCGCTAACGACGTTCAGGAAGGTGTTGCTATCATGTGGAAGGAGAACGTTGACGTATCTATCACAGGTAACTCAACTAACCCTACAAGATTCCAGCATCCAGTTGCAGGTACTTACAAGAAAGAGCGTGTTGAGGCTGGTAAGAAGTACTTCTCAGTTGCTTCAGGCGGCGGTACAGGACGTACACTTCACCCAGATAACATGGCTGCAGGCCCAGCTTCTTATGGTATGACAGATACTATGGGACGTATGCATTCAGATGCTCAGTTTGCTGGTTCTTCATCAGTTCCTGCTCACGTTGAGATGATGGGTCTTATCGGTGCTGGTAACAACCCTATGGTTGGTATGACTGTTTCAACAGCTGTATCTATCGAAGAGGCTGCTAAGGCTGGTAAGTTCTGATTATTCAATAAATCTGAATAATATATTGAGATTTACGCCAGTGCGTTATTTGCGCACTGGCGTTTTTGCTTTTTGGACACTATTTGTTTATATTCTTTTTAATATTTTATGCTGTCTTGTTGGTTTATAATATAATTGACGTACGATAATGCGTTTAGGTAAAAAGCATGAAAAAGCAATCAAGGGTAAGAGACATTCTGATCCTTTCGGTGCTTACGATAGTTTCCATTTTGGTTCTTTTGACACTTGAAAGTGATCTTTTTACAACAAGACCTTCAGAACATTTTAACCAGCTTGCTTCGGGGTGGTCTGTTAAGTATGGAGATAATGAATATGAGAATGTGACTCTCATTGACTTCGATATGTCTAATACAAAAAAGGGCGACATTATTTCTTTTACCAGAAATATCCCACCAACCGGGTTAAAGTCCCCTGCAATTATGTTTAAAAGCAGATTTTGTGTAATTGATGTTTATAAAGATGGTGAGCTTATCTACACCTATGGCTGGTCGGAATATAATAGCGGGCGGTATGTAGAAAAAAAATATAATATGGTTTCTCTTGGTGAGTGCAGAACTGAGCATGAACTGACTATTAGTTTTCTGATAACTGAAGATTCTGCAGTAAAGAATTTTTTCCCTGTTCATTTCGGAACAAAAAAAGAGCTGATAACATATTTCTTTCAAAATAGCAGGCTTTCAATGTTTATAGGAGGCTTTTTCTTCGTATACGCATTTGTTTTATTGTCACTTGGTCTGTACCTGTTTTTGTGCGGTAAATTCGATACATCTGTCTTTATTAGTGCAATGCTATCGCTTCTTTTAGGGACTTATACCTTTACCTATAACGATATTTTGTGCTTTGTAAGTGACAAGGAGAGGCTGTTCACTGACCTTGAATACATTTCTATGTATCTGCTGCCTCTTGCTGTTCTTATCCTTATACATGTAACACATCCCAATATAGCAAGGAATATCCAGAGTTCTCTTGCTGTAGTCAATATTTCTGTTCCTGTTATTTTCTCTATATGTCATTATACAGGGCTTATCAATTATACTCATTTTGTGACGCTTTTCCACCTGATACTGGTAATTGAAAATGTCATGGTCCTTCCTGCTCTTATAAAGGGCCTTGGAAGAGCATATAAAAGGCATAAAGAGACTGATATTTCTGTTGGCTTTTCGGCAGATAATTACCTTGTTCTTGGCTATATACTCCTGCTGATATTTATGTTCCTTGAGATAGTCAAATTCAATATTACAAGAAGCAATATCGATATCGGAGCGGATTTTTATTCCAAGATAAATTTGCTGGATCTTGGACTTTTGGGCTTTATGATATGTCTTTTTGTTTATTATTTCTTAAGCAGTATTGAACATATGAATGCCAACAGGGTAAAAGAGGAATTGGAGGGACTGGCATTTACTGATGCTCTTACTGGACTTATGAACAGGGCAAAATGTACCCAGTATTCCTATGAAATAAAAAAGCCTTACGCTGTGATAATTCTTGATCTTGACAGACTAAAAAAGGTAAATGATACTTATGGCCACCTTGAAGGCGACAAAATGTTAAAGGCTTTTGCTGATCTTTTGAAAAAAGCTTTTGTGGATGCTGACCTTATTGGAAGAACAGGTGGCGATGAATTTATGGTTGTCTATGAAAATCCTAAAGAGGGAGTATGTAAAAAGAGCATAGGCTATTTGCAGCTCTTGGTAAATGAGTATAACGAGAATGAAGCAAAAAATGAGAAGTTTACTATATCTTTTTCTTCAGGATATGCATATAGCAATGAGATAAAGGAAGATGATTTTAAGTTTGCATATTATTTGGCTGATAGCAGAATGTACAAAATGAAGGAGACCCATCATGTGTAAGAAGGCCCTTTATTTACTAATAGCCTTAATAGCATTTATCCTGATGCTTATGACAGCGCAAGCTATTATAAAGCCTAAAAGAATTGGCAAAGTAGAAGTATTACAGGATGGATGGTATGTTCGCTATAACAAAACTGAATACAATAACGTAAAGCTTTCTAATCTTAGAAGGCTTATTGGCAATGGAACATATCGAAGCGACAAAATTATTATGACTAAGACAGGAGTGGATTTCACAGCCCTTTCAGATCCTGCCCTCATGCTAGAGACTAAGTTTAGCGCCTTTATTGTGAGCATAGACGGAATGGAAATTGAGCATAAGTTTTTGACTTACTTTGAAAGAGATGAGTATGTAGGCTGTGAGAGAAACTTTGTGAATATGCCTAAAATGTCTGGAAAACATGAGATAACTATTGAACTGCTTGTAGGTGAAGATGGTGCCTATAATTATTTTGATGCTCCAGTTTTCGGAGAGTATACAGATCTTTTTATGTATGGCATCTACAATAATATGTATATTTTCATTATTTCAGCTTTTCTGGTTATCTTTGGCTTTATGTTTTTTATAATTGCTCTTGGCTTTGAAAGTAACTTCCCTGAGATAAGAATGCTGATGTTTTCAGCACTTTTATTCATCGATTTAGGAGTGTGGTTCCTTACTCAATTCAAACTCCTTAGTCTTTTTATGGAAACTGGAAGAAGGCAGACAGAGGCTGAATATATTTCTCTTTATCTTATCGTGCCACTTATGTACCTGGTCATGGGCAGTATGAGAAACTATCTAAAGAAAAAGAGATTTTTAGCTTTTTCCGCTATAGGAACCTTGCTGTCATTTCTCCCTATTTTCCTTCATTACACAGGACAAATGCATATAAATAAGCTATTGTGGCTGTATCAGATAAATGCTCTTACATTGATAGTATTTATGTTCTTTATGCTCTTTGGAGATGAGAAGAACAGGCGCATATCTCCATCACAGAGAATTCAGCTTGCGGGACAGGCTATGCTGGGAGTAGCTTTTATTGTAAATGTTTTTTTCTACTACCTTGAGGTGGCAGGAGTAATGGAGCAGATCATGCTCTCCAAGAAGATAGTACCTGTTGGAGCACTTTGCATGGTCTTTTCAACACTTGTCAATTACAATATCTATATTTCTGCATCTATTGCCAGAAAAAAAGAGTATCAGTCTCTTACTCATTATGCCTATGCAGATGGACTTACAGATATTCCTAACAGAGCAAGGTTTGAAAAATATTTAAATGATATATCCAAAAAGAATGCTGACTATTGTATTGTCAGCATTGATCTAAATGGTCTTAAAACTATTAATGATGTTCAGGGACACCTTATGGGGGACAAATACATAAGGGAATTTGCAGATATTTTAGAAGAATGTGTTGCTGGCAGGGGCTTTGTTGCAAGAACTGGTGGTGATGAATTTGTTGCTGTACTTAGTGGCGATAATCTTGAGAAGGTAGAACGCGTGATAGATGAAGTAAAAGCTGCGCTTGCTAAACTTAATCAGGAGGACCCTGAGCTTAAACGAAGCGCAGCCTTTGGCTATGCATATAGGCATGAAACTGATGGTGACAGCTGGAATGATGTATTCATGCTTGCTGACGAGAGAATGTACAAAAACAAAGCCTTTATCAAAGGAGAGTGAGTATGATCATTTGACAAAATCAGGATGATTATAGTAGAAGTCCTCTTTGAATTCCTGCTCATACTCGTTGGCAAAGCGCATTGCCTGATGAATATTGCCCTCTGTCATATCTGTATAGTAACCAATTGTGAAGAATACCCAGTTGGGATCATTTGCCTTTTCTTTTAGCTCTTTTACCTTTTCTTCAAAGCTCTTTTCCGTTGAATTAGTTGAGATAATAGCGAACTCTTCACCGTTTGATCTGTAAATGAAATCATTTTTGAAGATATCTCTTAGTATCTGGCCGGCATCGCTAAGGAGATTATTACCTGCATCATGGCCTTGCTGGATATTGACTGTTCGCAGAGTGATCAGGTTACAGAAGGCTACGCTAAATGGAGTCTTAGTCATTCTAAGCTCAAGAGCAAGTTCATCAACCTTGGTGTTCATGGCATTTCTATTCTGCACACCAGTCCTAAGGTCAAGAGAACTAAGAGTTTTAAGTTTGTCTACAAAGATATGATGAGCAACCTCTGATGCCAGGAAAAATGCCACCATTTCGATAGTGTCTTTGAATCTGGCCATCTGAGAAACATCAAAGTTAGTAATGTAGAGATAGCCAATGATCATATTCTGATGCATGAAAGGGGCAAGACAGAGATTCTTGACGTCGTTATCCCTAAGAGTCCTTACCCATGCAGGTGCTTTTGACTCGAAATCTTTCATGTCTTCTTCATTTCTTATTATGATACAATCTGTACCGGATACCAGGTCTTCCCAGGATTCTACAACTTCATAAGGGATGTTTGCAAAAACATCATGAAGGTTTTTTAGATTATTACGGACACTTTCACTTACTACCTCGAAACGGTACAAATCCTTGGATACAGTCATTATTGAAGCGGCAAAAGAATCAGTGAATTCACGAATATCTTTGGTAACGGTATTCATGGTGGTATAGAAGTCTTCATCTTTTCGCAGGTTAATGCAGGTCCTTATAACGAAGCTTGCAATATCAGGAGAGATGATAGAGTATCTGCCTGCCTCCATTTCTTTGCTGAGCTTATAAATGAACTGACAGTAGCCAGTTTTTTCATCGCCATTATTGTCGATAGGGATTATGATGTCTTCTGTCCAATATCCGTAGAGCCTTGAGGTGTCAACATAGGAGTGGTAATGTTCATTGTTCCAGGCTGCCTTGAAAAGGATATCTTCAAATTTAGGATCTCTTTTTAGCTTGGCATCATAGGTCAGTCCTTCTACATTTTCTCCTGTCATACTGAATTTATCATTGGTAGCAACCATACGAATCTCACCACAGGAGCCGTCTTTATTTTTCTCAACAGACATGATTGCACTGGGCATATTGCAAAGATTAACGATCGTTTTCAGGGTTTGATAATCGATACCAGACATTGTAGCCTCCGATAATAAGATTTTTTGTAACGACATAACGTTCATATCCCTACTATTATATAATATCATATTGTTAACTAAAAAACATTTATTTGTAATTTAATTAGTATAAAAAACATGCGCCAAGCGCCTAATAATGTAAATCATCTTCCGAAAAGGCCTAAATTGAAGTATAATTGAGTATCATATGAAGGAGGTGTGTGTATGGGAAACTATCAGGCCATTTTCTGGCTTATCCTGACTGTGGCTCTTGCAGTTATCGAGCTTGCCACACTTGGACTTATAACTATATGGTTTGCTATTGGCTCTGCTGTGGCCATGTTGGTAGCTCTTCTTGGAGGAAATATCTGGGCTCAGCTTATCAGCTTCATTATAGTTTCCACTGTGATTCTGGTAACTGTCAGACCTATTGCTTCCAAGCATTTTAATCGCAACATCAAAAAGACTAATATAGATGCGATTATTGGCAGGAAACTGATTGCCAAAACTGATATTGACAATATCAAGGGAACAGGTAAAGTAGATATGGATGGTTCTACCTGGCTTGCGGCATCCAGCATTGATGAGGTTACGATTTTTGCTGGAGAAGAGGTCAGAGTGGTACGTGTATCAGGAGCAAAGCTTATTGTTGAAAGGGAGGTTAATACATTATGATTTTTATTATTGTTCTTATCGTTCTTATTCTTGTGCTGGTGGCAGCAAATATTAAGATTGTTCCACAGGCACATTCTTATGTAGTTGAGAGACTTGGCGCTTACAAGGAAACATGGGATGTAGGTCTTCATATCAAGGTGCCTTTTATCGACAGAGTTGCCAGACAGGTTGATCTCAAGGAACAGTATTGCGATTTCCCACCTCAGCCCGTTATCACACAGGATAACGTTACAATGCAGATTGACTCTATTGTATTCTTTAGAATTTCAGATCCTATGGCTTATGCTTATGGTGTGAGAAATCCTATCGGAGCTATTGAGAATCTTACAGCAACAACACTTCGTAATGTCATTGGTTCACTTACACTTGATGAGACTCTTACTTCTAGAGATCAGATCAATGCACAGATGCAGGATGCGCTTGATATTGCAACTGACCCATGGGGTATCAAGATCACAAGAGTTGAGCTTAAAAACATCAATCCTCCAGAGCAGATCAGAGATGCCATGGAGAAACAGATGAAGGCTGAGCGTGAAAAGAGAGAAAAGATCCTCTTTGCAGAAGGTGAGAAACAGTCACAGATCACTGTTGCAGAAGGTGAGAAGCAGAGTAAGATCCTTCAGGCTGAAGCTGACAAGCAGGCTACAATCCTTAGAGCTGAAGCTGAAAGAGAAAAGAGAATCAGAGAGGCAGAAGGTCAGGCTGAGGCTATTAAGAGCGTTCAGAGGGCTAATGCTGAGGGTATCAAGATGCTTAAGGAGGCAGGAGCTGACGAATCAGTTCTTACTCTTAAGAGCCTTGAAGCATTTGAGAAGGCATCAGATGGACAGGCTACCAAGATCATTGTTCCATCAAATATTCAGGGTATTGCAGGCCTTGCTCAGTCTATCAAGGAAGTTATTAAATAAGAATCTTGATGATCCCTGGAACTTGTAATCATTGTGATCAATAGGGATTAGTGTATGTCAGATTATAAAAATAAAAGATTTAAGACAGGATCTGAGCTTGTCTTATACTTCTTAGAGGGAAGTAAAAAATTCTTTGTCTTTAGTATTATTTTTTCACTTCTTGTTACTTTTTTGGATCTGATAGGACCTAAGATAATACAGTACACTGTCGACTTTTGCATAGCTGATGCAGAGTCTGACAGTGTGCCTGTTTATTTGAAGACTATCATGGATCTTTTAGGTGGCAGGGAGTTTCTTAGAGGTCATCTTTATCTAATTGCCCTGGTTGTTGCTATAGTAGGTATTTTGGCTGCTGTTTGCAGATATATGTTCAGACTCATGAATGCTTATGGGTCAGAGACTTTGATCAAGAGAATGAGAGATAAGCTCTTTGACCATATTATGCATCTTCCATATACCTGGCATGGGGCTAATCATACAGGTGACATAATTCAGCGCTGTACATCTGATGTAGATACCATCAGGATGTTTATTTCTGAGCAGATGCTTTCACTTTTCAGGATTTTTATAAGGATTGTAATAGCCATGTATTTCATGATAGGTATCAGCATACCCATGACTATTGTTTCCGCAGCCTTTATTCCTGTTATTGTCTTATATTCGGGCTTTTTCCATAACAGAATCAGGACTGAATTTGAAAGGGCTGATACGGAGGAGGGACGACTATCAGCTACTGCCCAGGAGAACCTTACAGGAGTAAGAGTAGTAAGGGCTTTTGGAAGAGAAAAGTACGAGAAGGACAGATTTGTTAAGCAAAACGCAGAGTATACCCAAATGTGGATCGATCTTATGCGCACACTTGCAGCCTTCTGGTCTTCTAATGACCTTATATCCGGACTTCAGGTTATGCTCATAACAGTGCTTGGAGCCGTTTTCTGTGTGCAGGATTCTATTACAGTTGGTGAGTATATAGCCTTTGTTGCCTATAATTCTATGCTGGTATGGCCGGTTCGTGCTCTTGGAAGGATCATCTCTGAAATGAGTAAGGCGGGAGTATCAATAGACCGTATTGCCTACATTATGAATTCAGAGATAGAAAAGGACAAGGATGGAGCTACTGAGCCATCACTTAATGCTGATATTACTTTTGATCATGTTTCCTATGCCTATGAAAATGGCGGCGGAGATGTACTTAAGGACGTGAGCTTTACAATCAAGGCAGGATCGACCTTTGGTATTCTTGGAGGAACAGGCTCTGGAAAGTCCACTCTTATGTACCTTATGGACAGGTTATATGACCTGAAAGATGATAGTGGCAGGATTTTTGTAGGAGATACGGATATATCTGATATAAAGGCCTCTCACCTTCGTAAGAACATTGGATTTGTTCTGCAGGAGCCATTTCTTTTTAGCAGAACTCTTTCAGAGAATATTGGTATTACTCAGAATGAACTTGATATGAAGGATGTCAGAAGAGCAGCAAGGATAGCGGCTTTGGATGAGACTATTTCAGATTTTGCCAAGGGATATGACACCTACGTTGGAGAGAGAGGCGTGACCTTATCCGGAGGCCAGAAGCAGAGAACTGCAATTGCCCAGATGCTGGTTTCAAGACCTCCTGTCATGGTATTTGATGATTCGCTTTCTGCTGTTGATACTCAGACAGATGCAAGGATCAGGCAGGCTCTTTCTGAAAACACCTCGGATTCTACTGTGGTACTTATTTCTCACAGGATAATGACACTAATGCACGCTGACAACATTATTGTCCTTGACCATGGACGTATTGCTGAACAGGGAACTCACAAGCAGCTCCTTGAAAAAGACGGCATTTACAAGAAGATTTATGATATACAGATGCAGGGAACATGAACGAGAATAAAAATGTTAAACTTCCATTATTTGGAATTCCAAGACTAATTCCATACATAAAGCAGTATGCTCCCAAGATTATCTTTATGATACTTCTTGGAGTATTAAGTTCGCTCATTGATTCTATTTTCCCTATATTTAACAGATATGCTCTTGATAACTTCGTTGGGAAAAAGACCTTAGAGGGGCTTACTATATTTGTGATCCTTTATGTTGTTGTCTTAGTCATTCAGGTTATAGATAATTTCATATGCTGTTATATGTGCGGACAGGTTGAACTGTCTGTGGACAGGGATCTTCGAAATGCAGCCTTTAGCCACCTTCAGACATTATCCTTTGCTTATTTTAACCAGAATAATGTTGGCTATATCCATGCAAGAGTCATGAGTGATACTGGCAAGATTGGTGTAATGGTATCCTGGAGAATGATGGATATAGTGTGGCAGGGAGCCTATATAATCTTTGTTCTTGTGATGATGCTGGTTCTTAATGTAAAACTTGCGCTTTACGTAATGATACTTGTTCCGATAGCTGTTGTACTTGTAATGTACTTCCAGGCAAAACTCGTTGTATTAAACCGCAAGATAAGAGAGATAAATTCTACTATAACCAGTAATTTTAATGAGGGAATAACTGGAGCAAGAGCTATAAAGACTCTTGTTGTAGAGGACAAGATCCAAAGGGACTTTGAAGAGGATACTACCAAGATGCGTTCCACTTCAATTCATGCAACCCATTATTCAGCTTTCTTTACATCAGCTATTACGATGATGAGCTCAATAGCTCTTTCACTGGTTCTCTGGAGGGGTGGTATCATAACTCTTGACGGAGTGATACAGATTGGAACTTTGTCTGTATTTTTGTCTTACGCTTTGGGACTTATGGAGCCTGTTCAGAATGTAATAGTAACTTTATCTGAGCTTATAGCTGTTCAGGTAAATGTTGAGAGACTTACAAGGCTTCTTGAGACAGAGTCTGATGTTGCAGACAGGCCTGAAGTTATCGAGAAATACGGCGATACTTTTAATCCCAGGAAGGAAAACTGGGAAGAACTTATAGGCGATGTGGAATTTAAGGATGTTACATTTAAGTATCCTGATGGTGATGAGTACGTTCTAACGCACTTTAATCTCAAAGTTCCCCAGGGAACAAATGTGGCTATAGTGGGAGAGACAGGTGCAGGTAAATCGACACTGGTAAATCTTGTGTGCAGATTCTTTAAGCCTACATCAGGCCAGATACTTATTGATGGCCGGGATGCAGCGGACAGGTCACAGCTATGGCTTCATTCAAACATTGGCTATGTTCTTCAGACGCCTCATCTTTTCTCGGGTACTGTAAGGGATAATCTCAAATACGGCAATCCTGACGCCACTGAGGAGAAAATCTGGGAGGCTTTAAGGCTAGTCTCGGCAGATGGCATTGTAAAAAGGATGGACAAAGGACTTGACAGTGATGTGGGAGAGGATGGAGGAATGCTCTCAACTGGCGAGAAGCAGCTTTTATCTTTTGCCAGAGCTCTTTTAGCAGATCCCAAGATACTTGTTCTTGATGAGGCGACAGCATCCATTGATACAGTAACTGAGAAGGCTATCCAGGATGCCATAGAGATCGTGACTAAGGGCAGAACTTCTTTTGTTATAGCCCACAGGCTATCTACCATTGTTGATGCTGACATTATTCTTGTTGTCAATGATGGCAAGATAATTGAGCGGGGAACTCACAAGGAACTTATGGCCATGCACGGTTATTACTACGATCTATTTACTAAACAATTTGACGAAGCAAGTACTGATGCTGTATTTGAGTAAGTTTTTGTTTCATCATCGGAGATTTTATGGATATAGCGGTATTTAGCGACATACATGGGAATTATAGTGCTTTGCAGGCATGCATAGATCATGCAATGGGTAAGGGAATCACGAATTTCCTTCTCCTGGGTGACTATGTCACAGATTGCCCAAATCCTCAAAAGACCATGGAGCTTATCTATGTTCTTAAACAGTACTTTAATACCTACATTATCAGGGGAAACAGAGAAGAATACCTTTTAAACTACAGAAGAAATGGTGAAGGCAATTGGAGAAAGGGCTCGGCTTCAGGAGCTCTTTTGTACACCTACGAAAATCTCACTGACAAGGATTTTAACTTTTTTGAATCATTGCCCAACTATGGAACCTTTGAGATGAAGGGCTTTCCTTTTTTTGAATATTGTCACGGGTCTCCAACAGAGACGGCAGAGCTTCTCTATAAGGAAAAGAGAAACACCAAAAAGGTATTGTCTCACCTAAAGACGGGATATCTTTTGCATGGTCATACCCATGTGCAGGAAACCTATATATATAGGGGGAAAAAGGCAATTAATCCTGGCTCTGTGGGAATTCCATGGTACCATGATGGGAAGACCCAGTTCTGCATACTTCACGGCAATGGTAAGACCTGGGAAGAAGAGCTTATCCAGCTTGATTACAATAGAAAGGAAATAATAAGGGCCTTTAAAAATTCTGAGATATGTCAGTACGCACCTGCTTGGGCTGCAGTTTCAATGCATACTATAAGGACTGGAATTGATCTTAATCAGACAGTTCTTTTACGGGCCATGAGGCTGTGCGAGCAGGAGAGAGGTACTGTGAAATGGCCGAATATTCCTGAAAAATACTGGGCAATTGCCCTAAAAGAAAATTATATAGACTTACATGGTAAGGAGATTCCCCATAGTGAGGACTAAACTATGGGGATGTTGATTGTTATGACATCTAAAGTGAGTGATAAAAAAGTAAAAAGACTAATGCTGGGCGTGATCGTAGTATTTTTGATCACTTGTTTTCTTGAGATATTTGTTTTTAATTTCTCAAGGTTTCGAACAATGAATTCATCTGCAATGCCGATTGCTGATTATTTTTCTGTAAACGGGGGAGAGAGCGTAGCTACTGAAGTCTATACAGTAAATGGCCCTGTAAGGAATGTGTATGCCAATATTGCTGTTGAGAACGGAGATGAGGCATATGTCAGCGTGTGGATGACAGATGCAGGCAACAAATATGAGTATGGTACACCTGAATTTGTTGTCTGTAATGGATCCTTTAGAAGCAGATTTTCTAACGTATATCCCTTTGGAGATGTGAAGAATATATATGTTATTGTACGAGCCGCAGATGGAACAGTTGCTCATGTAAAAGATATTACTATCAACCGCAGAGTCCCCTTTGATATTAAGCCTTTAAGGGCTCTTGTGATATTTTTTGTGCTGACCCTTGGGTATCTGATATTTACTGATTCATTTATTCATGATGTTTATTTTGAGCATGGAAACAAGAGGCAGATAGCTTTAACTTTATTTGTCATGCTTCTTATCATGGCTCTTGGAGGATTTCTTAATAAGGCAGATACTGCTCTTGTACAAAATCCTTACTGGCCTCATCACAAGCAGTATCAGGAGCTGGCCCATAGCCTTAAGGAGGGTAGTGTAATACTCACAGAAAAAGAAGTTGATGAAAGGCTTCTTGAAGTGGAGAATCCTTACGACACTATTACTCTTCAGGCAGAGGGCATTCCCTATGCCATGGATTATGCCTACTATGAGGGGCATTATTATGCTTATTTTGGCATTGTTCCTGAGCTTTTATTGTATTATCCTTACTATCTTTTGACAGGGCGAGACCTTCCAAATTACAGGGCAATTTATGCCTTCTTTCTTGTGTTTGTGGCAGGTTCGTTTTTGCTTGTGACGGGGCTTGTCAGAAAATACAGTAAAAGGATGCCATATCTTTTATACCTTCTTTTGTGCGTAGCGGTTTCTCTTACTGCCAATTTTGTCTTTCTTGTAGCAAGGCCGGATATTTATGATGTGCCCATAATTGGTGGTATAGGCTTTTCTTTTGCGGGAATAGGCTTGTGGCTTGAAGCATTAAATACAAATAGACTGTGGCTTAAGAGATTTTCTATTACACTTGGAAGCTTATTTGTTGCGCTTGTTGCGGGATGCAGGCCGCAGCTGGTCTTATTGTCAGGAGTTGCAGTGATACTGTTTTTGTTTGACGAGGGCCTTGGTAAGAGAAAACTCTTTTCCAGAAAAAGCGTGATTGAAACAGTACTGTTTTTCCTTCCTATAATCGCGGTTGCTATTCCAGTATGCTGGTATAATGCTGCCAGATTTGGAAATATCCTGGACTTTGGAGCCACGTATTCTCTGACTTCAAACGATATGAATAACAGAGGCTTTAACTTTGACAGGCTATTTAGAAGTCTTTACTATTTCCTGTTCCAGCCACCAGTTGTGAATGCGGATTATCCATTTATTCATTCTGCTGATCTGTCAGGTAATTACATGGGAAGACTTTTGTATGAGTATAACTACGGCGGAATCTTTGTGGCCAATGCTTTTATGTTCTCGATTTGGGCTTTTCTATTAAAGGGCGGCAGAAGATTAGAGGGAGCAGTAAAGGGACTTGTAATCTATCTTGTAGTTGTAGGACTTATAATTGCAGGCTTTGATGCCAATGGTGCCGGAATTATCTATAGATATACCTGCGATTTTGCTCCGGCTTTTGTTCTAGCAGCAGCTCTTTTATGGATTGTATTTCTGGACAGGTCAAGGGGCCTTATAGACTATACTTTTGCCAGCAGATTCTTTTATGTTTGCGTTGTTCTGACTCTTGTATATAGCTTTTTGACCTTTGTTGGATCAGGAAGCACAGTGTGTCTTGAAAATGATAATAAAGTACTCTTTAATGTTATAGGAGATTATTTCAGGTTCTAAGTTGTAGCAGATCATACAGATATTAAAGGGCTGAATTTAGTCAATAGATGATATTTTGGAAGACTGATCGTCTTTATTGTGGAAGGAGAGTGTAATGTTTTGATAGATACTAAGACATCAAAAGTATTTAGGGGCATAGCAATTTTGATGGTAATAGCATCTCACTATGCAGGCTGGATGTACACTGAGTCTTTTAATGAATCACTTAGAGTGTGGATTTCAACCTGGGGAATTTACGGCGTTGACATTTTCTTTTTGCTCTCAGGCTATGGACTTGTTAAGTCATACCAAAAGAGTGGTATTAATAAAGGATTTGTTATAAAGCGCATTATGAACAGCTACGTGCCATATATTTTGATAGCTGGATTTTTAGCTGTTTTGGACAAGCATATAGATAGCTTTGGGGCTTTGGTCAAGCTTCTTATTGGCTATGACTACTGGTTTATGTGTGTCCTCTTTGCTTTATATATTATGTTCATGTTGTTCTACAGATTTGGAGGAAGGGCAAAAGAAATCCTTCTAACTCTCGGTGTTATTGGCTTTTCATATTGGCTGTATAATAAACCTGAGTTTCAGGATTTTTGGTTTCTTTCAAATGGAGCATTTCTTCTTGGAGTTTATGGGGCGACCCTTGAAAGTAAGCTTGGAGATAAACTAAAAAGTGCTATAATAAAGTCGAATTTAGCGTTTATTTCTTTTGCTGTAATGGTTATATGTGCTTTTTGGCATGTGTTTGGAGGAGCCCTAGCAGCTCATCTGTGCGCCAGCATAATGTTTGCGCTTATGACGATGGGGCTTTGCGTGCAGTTTAAGGGAGAGGGCTTTGTACTACCTACGATTGGAACTTATTCACTGTATGTTTACCTAGTGCACACAAGGCTTTTTTGGAAGTTTGTGGCCTACAAGGAGAGCTGGTCTTATTTTAAGGGGGCTGTGATAGCAGGCCTTATAACACTTGCTTTTGCAGTGGTACTTGGCTTTTTAATAGAGTTTTGCCTGGGGAAGGTAACTAATTTTCTTATTGGGAAGAAAAAATAGTTTTGAGTTGCCTATTTAAGTAGAAATAGGATCAAAGAATCGAAGTGATGGAAATGAAAGAGAAAAGAATTGGTATTATGAATTTGAAGTTTTGTAAATTGGTAACTGTTATGGCGCTATGTGCCAATCTAGTAATGACAGGCTGTGGAAGTTCAAGGCCCCTACAGGAAAACGGAGCTGAAAGTGCCAGTGAAGCCAGTAGTATGACCTCTATAGAGAGTGCATCTGAGAATTCTTCTGATGTTGCAGATGGAGATACATCAGATGAAAATGCGGATGGCAGAAATGGCGACCATAGCAGCAATCAGGCCTCTTCTGCTGCTAGCGGAGCTTCTGATGAGGATGAAGCAAATGTTGAAAGTTCTGATAATGGAATTGTAATAGATACTAAGGTTGATAAAACAAAGATCACATATTTTGATGAGCCTGTGACTATGTATTCCCAGAGAGCACTTAATGTTCGCTCGGGCCCATCAACAGAATATGATATTTATGGCTATCTTGAATATAATACAGAGGTTCAGGTACTGGGCCAGTATGATAAAAATGGATGGTATCTGATAGAGTTCTTTGGCGGGGAAGCTTTTGCAAGCAATAGATTTATTGCTGAGACTGAGGTTGATCTTGCTGCATTAAAGGCACAGCAGGAAGCAGAAGCCCTTGCTGCTATTGAAGCCCAGAAAGCTGCACAGCAGGCGGCAGCACAGCAGGCACCTGCTCAGCAAGCAGCTCAGACTCAGACACAGCCAGCTCAGGCTGCAGCACCGGCCTCTCCAGCTCCAGTTGCTGCTCCTGCAGGAGTTCTTTTTATAGGTGATTCCAGATGTGTTCAGATGAAGGCTGCTGTAGATGGCGGAGGATGTTCTTGGATATGTGAGAACGCCAAGGGCTATGTATGGCTCAATGACACTGCAATTGCCCGGGCTGATGCAATTGTGGGAAAGGGCACAAAGGTAGTTATCTGCCTTGGAGTCAATGATACTGGCAATATAGATAACTATGCTAATCTTGTTAATGCCTATGCTGCGGTGTGGGCCCAGAGAGGTGCAAAAACCTATTTCTGCTCAGTAAATCCAGTATGGGAGAATCCATATAGAACAGAAGAGCAGGTTAAGGCCTTTAATAGCGCAATGCCAGGTAAGCTTGCTGGCATTACCTGGCTAGATACTCATTCCTGGCTTGAGACCAATGGCTACAGACTTGTAGATGGTCTTCACTACGATGGAAATACTTATATTAACTTGTTTAACTACATAATAGGTCAGATCTGATCATTAACAAAAAATTATGCTAGATAGTTGTATCCATTCCAAGGGTGGTGTCAGCATTTTGAGTCTTGGTGCCATCTTTGTCATAGGTTGCAGTTTCATCCTGCTTCTTTAACTTCTGCAAAAGCTCAGATTGGTAAACACTTCCGGAGCCCTTTACGTTGCTAAGGTGGCTATCAAGAAAATTGGTCTTTGATGAGGAGCTGGATTTCTTGGAGGAACTGGTTGCTGATGAAGAGCTTGTGTTTGCAGCATTGTCTACAGCAGTCGTAGTAGAACCAGTCTCTCTATAGGCGTTAAGAGCCGTCTTGTTTCCAACTTTTTTTACATATGATTTCATAAGGGAACCATAAGAGCCATTCTTGATGCTTGCATAGTCACCAATAAGACCACTCATGCTGGACATATAATCGAATTTACCAGATAAACTTGAAAAGAAATTTGTGCTCATTGACTCACCTCCTTGAGAGCTATTGGAGCTTTTAAAAACTGTTTCAGAAAATCCTTTTCTGAAAAATGCGTACACTTTCTTATGATTATTATTGGCCAAAGGTAATCATAAAGCAATTAAACCAGAATAAAATAATCTTAAATTATGCTTAACTGCATTGAAATATTGCATCACTCCTTGTATAGACGAATAATTATCTTGAATTGACTTCCCATTTGCTCTGAGGAGATATGTGCTACAATAATAAAGTGCTGTCAGATTCTTTTGCTTACTTGATGATGACGGCGCAAACAGCAAGAACAAAGAGGAAAAGGAGAAAAGTTATGGAACAAAAGAAAAATAGTTGGGTGAGTGCCCTTATCATTGGAATCAGTGTTATGGTAAGCTGTGTTGCAATTGCTTTTGGACTTTCACATTTCAGGTCAGAAAGTACACATACGATCACAGCTACAGGCAGCGCAAGCGTGGATTTTGAGTCAGATATCATAATCTGGCGCGGCTCATTTTCAAGAACAGCCTGGACATCCCAGGAAGCATACACTGCAATCAAAAATGATGCAGACCTTGTTAAGAACTATCTTACAAGTAATGGAATCACAGAGGATGAGATTGTATTTGACTCTGTAGATATTCGTAGAACCTATCATGACAACTATGATGACAACGGCAATTACATAGGCTCTGAGGCTGATGGCTATGAGCTTACACAGAGCGTTACAGTATCATCATCAAATCTTGATGTAGTTGAAAAAATATCTCGAGATATTTCCAGCCTTCTTGATAAGGGAGTAGAGCTTACATCAGGTTCTCCTGAATACTATTATTCAGACCTTGATGCTCTTAAGCTTGACCTTATTGATAAGGCATCTATAAATGCCAAGGACAGGATTGATATTATTGCCAAGAATACAGGAGCAGATCTTGGCAAACTCAAGAACTCAAGCCTTGGCGTTTTCCAGATAACTGCCAAGAATTCTGGCACCAGCAGTTATTCTTATGACGGAGCATTTGATACAGATTCCAGATATAAGACAGCATCTATAACAGTTAAACTTGAGTATGACCTTAAATAACTTGACTTTTTATAATAATAGCACTAATATTAGTTCTTAGAGATTAGCACTCAATAAAACAGAGTGCTAACAGATTTAAAAAATACTGAATTTTTCATATAAGGAGGCTTTATTATGAAGTTAGAACCACTTGCAGACAGAGTTGTGCTTAAGGCGCTTGAGGCTGAAGAGACTACAAAATCAGGAATCGTTCTTCCTGGAGCTGAGAAGGAGAAGCCACAGCAGGCAGAGGTTATTGCTGTAGGTCCTGGCGGAGTAGTAGATGGCAAGGAAGTTAAGATGCAGGTTAAAAAGGGTGACAATGTCATCTATTCTAAATATGCAGGAACAGAAGTTAAACTTGATGATGAGACATTCATCATTGTTAAGCAGAACGACATCCTCGCAATCATTAAATAAGCTAATAAAAATAATTTAAATATTTGGAGGCAATAAAAATGGCAAAGACAATTAAGTACGGCGCTGACGCCCGCACAGCTATGGTAGAAGGCGTTAATAAGCTTGCAGATACAGTAAGAGTTACAATTGGACCTAAGGGAAGAAATGTAGTTCTTGATAAATCTTATGGTGCACCTACAATCACAAACGATGGTGTTACTATTGCAAAAGAGATCGAGCTTGAGGATGCTTATGAGAACATGGGCGCTCAGCTTGTTAAGGAAGTTGCTACAAAGACTAACGATGTAGCAGGTGATGGTACAACAACAGCTACTGTCCTTGCACAGGCTATGATCAATGAAGGTGTTAAGAACCTTGCAGCTGGTGCTAACCCAATCGTACTTAGAAAAGGTATGAAGAAGGCTACAGACACAGCAGTTGAGTCTATCAGCAAGATGGCTACAAAGGTTAAGGGTAAAGAGCAGATCATGAGAGTAGCAGCAGTTTCATCAGGTGATGATGAAGTTGGACAGATGATCGCTGATGCTATGGAGAAGGTTTCTAACGATGGTGTTATCACAATCGAAGAGTCCAAGACAATGCAGACTGAGCTTGACCTTGTAGAAGGTATGCAGTTCGACAGAGGATATATCTCAGCTTACATGGCTACAGATATGGACAAGATGGAAGCTACACTTGATGATCCTTTCATCCTTATTACAGACAAGAAGATTTCTAACATTCAGGATATCCTTCCACTTCTTGAGCAGATTGTTAAGACAGGTTCTAAGCTCCTTATCATTGCTGAGGATGTTGAGGGTGAGGCTCTTACAACTCTTATTGTTAACAAGCTTCGTGGAACATTCAATGTAGTAGCTGTTAAGGCACCAGGTTATGGCGACCGCAGAAAGGCTATGCTTGAGGATATCGCAATCCTTACAGGCGGTAAGGTTATTTCTTCTGACCTTGGCCTTGAGCTTAAGGATACAACAATGGATGACCTTGGACGTGCTAAGAGCATCAAGGTTGAGAAAGAAAAGACAACTATCGTTGACGGTCTTGGCAACAAGGATGAGATCAAGGCAAGAGTTGCTCAGATCAAGAAGCAGATTGAAGATACAACATCTGATTTCGATAGAGAAAAGCTCCAGGAGAGACTTGCTAAGCTTGCTGGTGGCGTTGCAGTTATCAGAGTTGGTGCTGCTACAGAGACAGAGATGAAGGAAGCTAAGTACAGAATGGAAGATGCTCTTAATGCTACTAGAGCTGCTGTAGAAGAGGGTATCATCTTTGGTGGTGGTTCAGCTTATATCCACGCTTCCAAGGAAGTTGCTAAGCTCGTTGATTCTCTTGAAGGCGACGAGAAGACAGGTGCTAAGGTTGTTCTTAAGGCACTTGAAGCTCCTTTATTCCACATCGCTAACAACGCTGGTCTTGACGGATCTGTTATCGTTAACAAGGTTAAAGAGTCCAAGCAGGGCATTGGCTTTAACGCATATACAGAAGAGTATGTAGATATGGTTAAGGATGGAATCATTGATCCTGCTAAGGTTACAAGATCAGCTCTTCAGAACGCAACATCTGTTGCATCAAGCTTCCTTACTACAGAGGCTGCTGTAGCAACAGTTAAAGAGCCAGTTCCTCCAATGCCAGCAGGTGGCGCCGGCATGGGCATGGGCATGTAAGCGATAACGAGCCAAACTCGAACAGGTAAATATGGATTTAAGTCACGATAGTGACTTCGTAAGTAAAAATGCAGTGTCTCAAGCTTGCTTGAAAGGCACTGCATTTTTATTTGCGAATAAGCTGCGTTAGCAGCGATAATCCATATTTGACTGTGAGAGCTTGGCGACAACGGACGACAGGGAAATCACGAAGTGATTTTCCTGTATGAGCGATACTCACAAAAGCCTTGGCGACTGGGATGCTGCACTAAACTCGGAAGAACCTCGTTAAGTGCCCACCCATGGCTCGCACTAAGTTTAGAGTGAGCGATAAACCGCATTAAAACACCCTAAATATAATTTGTTGCCCCCTAAAAACTTATGTAATAGAATGTTAATTAAAGTTTCATTTTATTTTTATTTTTGGGGGGACAATGAGTAGTTCAAGTTCTAAAAATGGTAGTAATGCCATGCTTAAAATTTGCGCTTTTATCGTTGATAAGCGCAATCTTTTTTTCTTAATTTACGCGATTCTATGCATATTCTGCGCGGTTTCAAGAAACTGGGTCAAGGTAGAAAATGAAATAGCAGCCTACTTACCTGCAACTAGTGAGACCAGAATGGGACTGGATCTAATGGAGGAGCAGTTTACAACCTATGGTTCAGTTAAGGTCATGGTTGCAAATATTTCCTATGAGCAGGCCCTGAGAATTCAGGAAGACATCGAGTCAATAGATGGAGTATTTTCAGCAGACGTTGATGATACTGACAAACACTACAATAACGGTAGTGCTCTTTTTGATATAACTTTTAACTACGATGAAGATGATGAGAACTGCCTTGAACTTCTTGCGCAGGTTCAGGACTATTTTGCAGATTATGATTCCTATATTTCAACCTCATTAGGTGATACTCATTCTAAGCAGATACAGAGCGAGATGAGTGTTATTTCTATCATGGTTGTATTTGTTGTTATCATAGTACTTCTCTTTGCATGTCAGGCTTATGCTGAGGTTCCTGTTCTTCTTTTGACCTTCGGAAGCGCAGCACTTATAGCTATGGGAACCAATTTCCTTCTTGGCACAATTTCTTTTGTATCAGATTCTGTGGCAATTGTTTTGCAGCTGGCCCTTTCTGTAGACTATGCCATTATTCTTCTTAACAGATACAAGGAAGAGAGGGCTAATCTCCCTGTAAGAGAAGCCTGTATCGTTTCGCTTTCCAAATCAATTCCTGAGATATCAGGAAGTTCGCTTACTACAATTGGTGGCCTTCTTGCCATGATTTTCATGCAGTTTGGAATTGGTAAGGATTTGTCTGTGGTTCTTATTAAGGCTATTCTTCTTAGCCTTTTGTCAGTATTTCTTTTGATGCCTGGTCTTATCATGATATTTGCAGGTCTCATGGAGAGAACTCAGCACAGGAACTTTATTCCTAAGATTCCATTTGTAGGAAGGTTTGCATATGCTTCAAGATTTTTCGTGGCACCTCTTTTTGTGGTGATACTTCTTGCTGCTAATTATATATGCCACTTTACCCCTTATGTATATGGATATACCAAGATCATTCCTCCTATTACCAATGAAGTTCAGGCTGCTCAGAATTTGCAGAATGAGAATTTTAAGACTGATAATATGGTAGCTCTTGTTTTTCCTTCGGGAGATTATGAGAAAGAAAAGCTCCTTATTCAGGATCTTTTGCTGAATGGAAATGTGTCTTCTGTTACAGGTCTTGCCAATACGGAGGCTATGAACGGATATACATTGACTGATAAGCTTACACCCAGACAGTTTTCCGAGCTTATTGATATTGACTTTGAAATAGCTGAGCTGGTTTATGCAGCTTATGCAGTCAACGATGAAGATTATGCCAAGGCTGTAAATGGGCTTGATAACTACAAAGTTCCGCTTATTGATATGCTGATGTTCATTTATCAGGAAGTTGATGATGGATATGTAACTCTTGATGATGACCTAATGGAAACCTTAGAAGATGCTAACAAGATGATGGAATTTGCCAAGAAACAGCTTCAGGGTGAGGAGTATTCCAGAATATTGGTGTACCTTAACTCGGAAGAAGAGTCTGATGAGAGCTACTACTTTATTGATACTCTGCACAAGATTACAGAGAAGTATTATCCAGAGGACCAAATTTATGTAGTTGGTAATTCTGTGAGTCAGTATGATCTTAAGAAATGCTTTTCAAGGGACAACAAGGTAACTGGCATTATTTCTGTACTTGCAGTACTTATAGTTTTGCTCTTTACCTTTAAATCAGCTGGAATGCCGGTCCTTTTGATAGCGGTTATCCAGGGCTGTATCTGGCTTAACTTTGGAATACCTGCCATTACTCACGATAACATTTTCTTTTTGGGATATCTTATCGTAAGTTCAATCCAGATGGGCGCCAATATCGACTATGCCATAGTTATTGCAGGCAGGTATATTGAGCTTCGCGGTACTACCGGTAAAAGAGAAGCTATTATCAATACCATGAATTTGTCATTTCCTACAATCATCACATCAGGAACCATGATGGCTATGTCGGGAATACTGATTGGAAAGATGACTTCAGACTGTGTTATCTACAGTATTGGTAAGGCCCTTGGAAGAGGAACAATTATTTCCATTATTGTCACTATGTTTGTTCTTCCTCAGATACTTCTTGTGGGAGATAAGATCATTGAACTTACTGCATTTGTCATGAATGTTCCAATTCAGAACAAACAGATGTCTGGAACAATGCGTATTGATGGATATGTCAGGGGCAAGATTGACGGAACTATAAATGGCGTGGTCCATGGCGTTGTTAAGGGAGATGTCAGCGCCTTTATCGAAAATAAGGATATTGAACTCATAGAAGAAAATTTAGAGGAGGGGGCATAATATGAAAAAGAGGATAATGGCCCTTCTATTGGGGCTTTCACTCGTATGTAACACGGGCGTAATTTCTTTTGCCGTTGAATCAGAGGAAGCGCTTGAAACTGAACTTAAGGATTCAGACAAATCTGAAGATAATGTTGGGGAAACAATAGATAAAAGCGCATACGTAGGCGATATGACTACAGCAACTCAGGAAGAAGCCCGGGAAAAAGAAAACGGTGAGAGCGAGGAAGCGCAGGAAACAGAAGAGGTTGAGGAAACAGAAAATCCTGTAAATTACATTGAAATAAAGATTGAAACCGCAGAGGATCTTATTAATTTAGCCAATAATTGTAAGATGGACACCTGGTCTGCAGATAAAAAGGTTATTCTTGAAAATGATATTTCTTTTAGAGGAAGAGAATTCTGCGGCATTCCTACATTTGGCGGAATCTTTGAAGGACAGGGATATGAAATTTCAGATATCAGTATTGATAAAGGAGCTTCTTATTCTGGTTTCTTTGGAATAGTACAAAAGACAGCAGTTATCCGCAATCTGAATGTGTCGGGAACTGTAGAGCCAAGCGGTGAACAGACTTTTTCTGGAGGTATTGCGGGAGATAACTCTGGAGTACTTATAAAATGTCATTTTACAGGAGTGGTATCCGGAAAAGACTACGTTGGCGGCATTGTTGGAATGAATGAGCTATCTGGCATTATTTCAGATTGCGTTGTTGATGGCTATGTTCACGGTACTCATTTTACCGGTGGTATCGCCGGAGAAAATATGGGAGATATAGTTGGCTGCCTAAATGAATCTTTTGTAAATACCACCAACGTGGATCCTGAACTGTCCGATGAGGCCAAGGCTAATCTTGATAAGGTTATTTCTTTTATAAGAAGAGAGGAAAAGGACGCAGATGAAGCGTCAAAGGACAGCACAATTTCTGACGCTGGAGGAATTGCAGGCCTTTCTATAGGTATTGTTTCGAAATGTACCAATAATGGAAATGTGGGCTATGAGCATGTAGGCTACAACATTGGTGGTATTGTGGGAAGACAGTCAGGATATATGACGGGCTGTACTAATAATGGTTTTATCCAGGGCCGTAAGGATGTTGGAGGAATTGTTGGACAGGCTGAACCTTATGTTACAGTTGACCTTAGTAAGGATATAGCATATCAGCTTTCTGAGAGCATCAGTAAGCTCCATGAGATAGTAACGAAGACTCTTGGGGATGCCAAGGATCAGTCCGGGGTTATAACAGACAGACTTTCAACTATTCAGAAATTTACTGCTGGAGCTATTGATGATGCAAGATATCTTTCTGCTGGAACGATTGATTATGCTAATGAAATTTCAAAATCTACTAACGAAGGTTTATCAAGGGTAGAGTATGTTCTGGATGAGGCTTCCAAGCAGGACGGCTTTATAGATCAGGTTACCTACGCTGCAAGAGATGCTAAAACGGCAGGAAGCGACCTTAGACAGGCGGTCAATGATCTTGATCTTGATAGTTATCTTACTGAAGAGGAAAAAGAGGAATACCAAAAGGCCAAGGAAGTAATGGAGGGCGCAGGTCAGCAATATACTGAAAACTATTACAAATCCTACAAGGTTTATTTTAATCATGAAGTTGCCAATGAAATGGCTCAGCATCACCTTGGAGAAGAAAGTCTGGGGGACCTTGTTTACAAGTGCGACGATGGAAATGTATACGACTATGACTTCATTATAGAAGACAAAAAATGGCAGCATCTTGAAACTGTAAAGGCTGCTCTGGCTGCAGAAAATGATGAGACAGGAATAACAAAGGATGGATCCTGGTACCACAAAAATGCTGAAACCGGTGAGCTTACTTCTTTTCCTAGTAATACAGACAGGGATGAAAAGTCATTTCAAGAGGCTTCAGAGGAAGCTGCCAAGGATGCAGCAAAATATACTGACAAGAGTTATCAGAGTCCACTTGGAGGAAACAGTATTCAGGCGGATATGATCTGGGCAACATCAGTCTATGAAAAGCTACTTAGCAGACACATGGACGAGATGACAGAGGCAGCCAGAAAGGATGCTTCAAGAGGCCTTGATAATCTGGAGTCAGCAGCAGGACATGTTGAGACTGCAGGAACTCAGGCCAAGGAGACTATTGGAACAGTTGCAGGCAAGGATCCAATAGCTTTCCCAGAACTTGATGCAGAGTACCAGGCCCATAATACAAGCTTTGCCAATAATCTTCAGGGCATGAATGATAACTTTGGACTTCTAAATCAGGAGGTCAATAATGCCAGTGGTGTTATTATTGATGACCTGCAGGCTATGGCAGATCAGTTCAATGTGATCATGAACTTATATACGGATGCAATTGATGGTGTTCTGGATGCAGACTATACAACAGCTTTTGAGGATGTATCAATAGAAGAAGCTGAGATCAGCACGGACGCTACAGTTGATAGATGCAGCAACTATGGAAGAGTAGAGGGAGACATTGATTGCGGTGGCGTTACAGGAACCATGGCTATTGATTATGACTACGATAAAGAGGGCGATATCACTGGTATCAGGGACTCTAAGCTCAACTCTGCATATATCACAAAGTGTGTCCTTAGGGATGTTAAAAATTTTGGTGTTGTAGTTGGAGAAAAGAACTATATAGGCGGTGTTTGCGGTCTTCAGGAGATGGGAACTATTTTGGGGGCAGGAAACTACTCTAATATATCATCTTCATCTGGCGACTATGTAGGAGGAGTTGCAGGCTCATCAATTTCCTATGTACTTAGCTCTTTTTCCAGAGGTATTCTTGAGGGCAAGGATTATGTAGGCGGAATTGTTGGAGACGGACTTCATATCAGAAACAGCTTTTCTCTTGTAGACATAAAGGATTCAAACAGCTGGTCAGGAGCAATTGCGGGTCACATCGATGATAAGGGAGAGGTCAAGAATAACTTCTTTGTAAGTGACAATCTTGCAGGAATAGACAGGATCAGTTATGCAAGTAAAGCTGAGCCTGTTGCATACAAGGAAGTTTCAAACTTCAACCTGTTCGAGGAGTCATTAAGGGAAGTTCCTTATGAATTTAATTATCTTAATGTCACATATGTGCTTGAAGACGAGGAAAATGGTCAGAAGAAAGAAATAATCCTTGATAAGACAAAGAAGAAGTATGGCGAAGCCCTTTTGGCAGAAGAGTATCCGTGCCCGGAAGAAAGAGATGGGTACTACGTTGCCTGGGATATGGAGGGGACAGATAGTGTGACTACTGATCTTGTCATTACCGCCAAATACAGCAGATATCTGACAACTCTTTCTGACAATGTAAGTAATGATTCTGTTTATCAGTCACAGGTCCTTGTAGATGGTAAGTTTAAAGAAGGAGATAAGCTTACAGTAACCTGGAGTGATGTTGTTGATGAGGGCAGTGTTTTTGACTCCAAGATCAGAAACCTTACAAGCTTTGGAACTGTGAATATTGTTATTCCTGATGATGGACAGACTGTGCATCAGCTAAGATTCAGGCCAGATAATGCGTTCTATTCAACAAATGGTGATTTTACGTTATATCTTTTGACTGATAATGGCAGTAAGAAATTAAAGCCAACTGGAACTATGGGCAAATATAAGACCTATGATATAGAGGGAAATAATGTGACGCTTTCTCTTAATTTCGAAGGCCTTATATGGAGCACTTACAAGGGCTATGCACTTATTTTTGTGCTGATTTTAGCTGCTTTGGGAGCTTTTGTCTTTATGGTTGGATATACTTCTAAGCACAAGAAAAAGATTCCAAGAGCATTTAAAAAGATCAGGAAAAAGGTTTCCGCAAGAATCGAGAGCAAAGAGCAGATTTTCTATGATGATGAGCAGGAAGAACTGGAAAATCTGATGAAAAAAGAGGAGGCCAAAAAGCAGGCAAAGGAAAAAGAAAATAAGGCTAAAAAGGCAGCGAAAAATGAGAGCAAAAAACGCCGTAAAAAAACTGGAAAAAAGAGAAGATCGGCGTAAAATAAATCTTTAATAATATCGAGTTTTATAGTATTATTACATTACTGTAAAAAAATGAAAAATAAGGGGGTAGCGTACATAATTGTACGCCGCTCCTTTACTTGCGTTTATAGATTATTTGGGAGGGTAGTTAGTTGGATCTTAGCAGACAAAAGAAAGCTCCGGTTTACGAGGCTTTGGAGAGATTCAGGAAGCAGAGAGTAGTTCCTTTCGATGTTCCTGGACATAAAAGAGGGAGAGGTAATCCCGAACTTGTTAGTTTTCTGGGGGACAGGTGTGTTGGAATAGATGTCAATTCCATGAAACCACTTGATAACCTGTGCCACCCTGTTTCTGTTATCAAGGAAGCAGAGGAACTTATGGCAGACGCCTTTGGCGCATATCATGCATTTATGATGGTCAATGGAACCACCAGTGCTGTTCAGGCTATGGTTCTTTCTCATGTCAAGAAGGGCGAGAAGATCATCATGCCTAGAAATGTTCATAAGAGCGCTATTAATGCACTGATACTTTGTGGTGCTGTTCCTGTTTATATTGATCCAAAGGTTGATACCAATTTGGGAATACCTCTTGGAATGGAACTTTCAGATGTTAAAAAGGCTATAGAGGAGAACCCTGAAGCTAAGGCTATTTTGATAAATAACCCTTCCTACTATGGCATTTGCTCTAATCTTAAGGCAATTGTAGACCTGGCCCATGAGAATGGGATGAAGGCTCTTGTTGATGAGGCTCACGGAACACATTTGTATTTTGGACCAAATCTTCCGCTTAATGCTATGGCTGCAGGGGCAGATATGGCTGCTATCAGCATGCACAAGTCAGGCGGAAGCCTTACTCAGAGCTCAATCCTCTTATGCGGACCAGATGCCAATGTTGGCTATATCAGCAGAATAGTTAATCTGACTCAGACAACTAGTGCCAGCTATCTTCTTCTTGGAAGTCTTGATATATCCCGCAGAAACCTTGCTCTTAACGGAGCAACGAGTTTTGAGAAGGTTACCAAGATGGCTCAGTATGCTAGAGAAGAGATCAATGACATTGGCGGTTATTATGCTTATGGCAATGAGCTCAAGAATGGCGGAAGTATTTACGATTTCGATGAAACCAAGCTGGTTGTTAATACCAGAAAGATTGGCCTTACTGGTATCGAGGTTTATGACCTTCTGCGTGATGAATATGATATTCAGATGGAATTTGGTGATCTGTCCAATGTAATGGCTTATATTTCAATTGGTGACAGACTACAGGATATAGAGAGACTTGCAGGAGCTCTTGCAGATATCAGAAGGCTTTACAGTAAGCCTGAGCAGAGCTTTTTCTCTGCAGAGTACATTACTCCTATAGTTAAGGCAACTCCTCAGGAAGCTTTCTATGCGGAAAAAGAGTCACTTCCTATCGACAATGCAGTTGGCAGGATAAGTGCAGAGTCAGTAATGTGCTACCCACCTGGAATTCCTATTTTGTCACCAGGTGAAGTAATTACCAAGGACATTCTGGACTATATCAAAACAGCTATGGCAAAGGGCTGCTCTATGCAGGGACCTGAGAGTGAAGATATATCAGAGCTGTTTGTTTTAAAATAATAGGAAACGAGAGATTTGATAGGAGGTTCTTATTCTTATGGCAGAGATGGATTATTGGTTTTCTGATATGCATACTGGTAATGTCAAGATCAGTATCAGGATCAGTAAGCAGCTTTTTTCTGGAAGCAGTGAATTTCAGAGAATAGATGTATTTGATTCCCCTGAGTTTGGTAAGTTTTTAACTTCAGACGGAAATATCATTTTTTCTGAAAAGGATGAGTTCACATATGATGAGATGATAGTTCATGTTCCTATGGCTGTTCATCCCAAGGTACAGAGAGTACTTGTTCTTGGTGGTGGTGATGGAGGCGTTGCCAGAGAGTTGTGCCACTATGATGAGATCAAGGTTATAGATGTAGTAGAGCCTGATAACATGTTTGTGGATGTATGTAAGCAGTACTTCCCTGACAATGCCATTGGACTTGAGGATGACAGAGTTCACATCTATTATCAGGATGGACTTAAGTATCTTCGTAAGTGCGAGGATATGTATGATCTTATAATCAACGATGCCACAGAACCTCTTGGACATGAGGCAGGTCTTTTTACTAAAGAGTTTTATGGAAGCTGCTACAAGGCACTTCACGATGATGGAATCATGGTTTATCAGCACGGAAGCCCATTCTATGATGAGGATGAAGAGAGCTGTAGAGCAATGCATAGAAAGGCCTACAGAGTATTTCCTGTAAATAGAGTTTATCAGGCACATATTCCTACCTGTCCTGCAGGATACTGGCTCTTTGGATTTGCCAGCAAGAAGTATCACCCTCTTAAGGATTTCAATCCTGACAGATGGGATGAGAGAGGAATAAAGACCTGGTATTACACAACTCACCTGCACAAGGGAGCTTTCATGTTACCTAAGTATGTTGAGGATCTTCTTCAGGAAGAAGAAGACATGTCTAGATAACAGTGTCATAAGTACGAAGTACAGAGCAATCCGTGTTATCTAGACATAGTAAATATTGTAAATATAGTCAATATAGTGATATTGCAAAGGAGAATAAAATGGGAAGATTATTAGTTATTGGTTGCGGTGGTGTAGCACAGGTCGCTATTCAGAAATGCGCACAGAACAACAAAGTGTTCACAGAGATGTGCCTTGCAAGCAGAACAGTAAGTAAGTGCGACGCACTTAAGGATAAATTAGAAAAGCAGGGAACACCTGTAAAGATCACAACAGCTACAGTTAATGCTGATGACACAGCTGATGTTGTTAAGCTTATAAAGGAGTATCAGCCAGATGCAGTTCTTAATGTGGCACTTCCTTATCAGGATCTTACAATTATGGATGCCTGCCTTGAGTGCAAGGTTGATTACATTGATACAGCTAACTACGAGCCAGAAGATACAGATGAGCCTGTATGGCGTGCAGCCTACGAGAAGAGATGTAAGGAAAAGGGCTTTACAGCTTACTTTGACTACAGCTATCAGTGGGCATATATGGACAAGTTCAAGGAGGCTGGTATCACAGGTCTTCTTGGAACTGGCTTTGATCCAGGTGTAACAAGTGTATTTGTAGCTTACGCTAAAAAGCACTATTTTGATGAGATTCATACAGTAGATATCCTGGACTGCAATGGCGGTGATCACGGTTATGCTTTTGCTACAAACTTTAATCCAGAAATCAACCTTAGAGAAGTTAGTGCAAACGGAAGCTATTGGGAGGATGGCCACTGGGTTGAGACCAAGCCTATGGAAATCAAGAGAGAGTATAACTTCCCACAGGTTGGACAGAAGGATATGTATCTTCTTCACCATGAGGAGATTGAAGCCCTTGGAAGAAACTTCCCTGAGATTAAGAGAATCCGTTTCTTCATGACATTTGGTCAGAGCTATCTTGATCATATGAGATGTCTTGAGGATGTTGGAATGCTTTCAACAACACCTATCAAGTTTGAGGGAAGAGATATTGTTCCTATTCAGTTTTTAAAGGCACTTCTTCCTGATCCAGCTAGCCTTGGTCCTAGAACAGTTGGTAAGACAAATATCGGCTGTATCTTCCGCGGCATCAAGGATGGCAAGGAGAAGACTCTTTTCATCTACAATGTATGTGACCATCAGGAATGCTACAAGGAGCTTGGAAGCCAGGCTATCAGCTACACAACAGGTGTTCCAGCTATGATTGGTACAGCACTTGTTCTTTCTGGAAAGTGGAAGAAGCCAGGTGTTTATACAACTGATGAGTTTGATCCAGATCCATACATGGAAATGCTTAATGAGTTTGGACTTCCATGGGTTGTTGATGAGAACCCTGTAATGGTTGACTAATAGACATTAAAGCACTTCAGAGCCATGATGAATAGCAATTTGGACAATAAAAAGCGTCTTTTTGAATTCTATTACCCTTTTTGATTGTTTTTCATGCTATTTATCAAGGTGTTGAACCAGAAAATATATAGATTTTAGTTGTTGTTACCCGTTTTTGAATTAAAACGGGTAACAACTTTTATATTATGGCGATGTTGTAAGCATTATATAAGTGCTCAGTGACCTGCTGGCGCGGATTAAAAGGATATTAAATTTGTAGTTTCTCTTTTATTTTTCAAAGTACATAGAAATAATATTCCTGACATGAGAAAAACTAAGAGGCATAGTCTTAGATTCATATGTGATAATAAGGTTGTTACCTGGCATATAGTCTTTTGATAGGAATAAAGGAATTTTCCCAAGGGAATTGCGAACATAACTTGGGTTATCCATTAGTCCAAAATGCTCCCAGATGTATGTCTCTTTTGTTCTGGGATGAATAATTGTAAAGTCTGGAAAAAGAGTAATATCATCAACATGGAATGGATATTCATATTTGTAAGGAATATTAAGTTCAAATAAGGTATCAGCTATAAATGCCTCTGACTTAGAACGAACATATTCACCTCTTCGTGTTTTGACAATCAAGTTTTCTGGATGATTGATGTTCTTTTCTGTTTCTATTCCTGAACTTTCCATGTTGGGAAGATTTAGTGATGGCTTTAATAGCTCATAGTAATTTGAAGATTCCTGAATAAAGAGATCAGACTTTGTTGGCTTTGCGTTTTTTAGATATCTGTTAATGTTTTTAAGCTCATTTTTCTTTTCGGGAAGAGCATGCAGATAATATGATTTTAGAGCGAGTTCTTGAGCCAATTGTTTTTCTTTCTTTGGGAGATATTTGCGAGTTTTGTTTCCAGAATCATCTGTTTGTTCGATATACCATTTGATGTGGCCTTTGATCTTATAGCATTTTAGCAATCCTTCTGGAGCTTTTGAGATATATTTTTCCATAGATGTGATATCGCGTAGTAGAAATTCTTTTTGTCTTTCAAGAATAGCTGTAGTAAACATTTTATACCTCTGAATTTTAGTAGTATTATCATTTTTGAAATTAACCGGCGAAAGCGCCTGGAATATTTCAGAAAAATATGAATGGTCGAATGACCGATTGATAATTTATCATTATATATCTTGTTTGTAAAGATTTTTTTGAAGAAAGCTCTTTTACTATTACTGAAAGAAGCTTTCGGAAACTGCAATGCAGAGAGGTTTGACGCTGCTTGCAGAACTACAAATCTCGTATCGCATAATCTCCAAATTTCAGCTGTATTTTGTGTTTGATTTTAATGAAGATAGGGTAGACAAGAGAAAAATATATGAGTATTTATGGTAATATAAAGTAGTGGGATTATTGATTTGCTTTCAAAGTATGCGGACGCATGCTTGTTGTGAGTTTTTTATCTTGGTAAACAAATATTGAACTATTTAGAATACATAGGTGTGATTCAAGATAAAGAACTTGATAAAGCGGTTTGTTGCAGAACAAGCAAATTTGAAAGATTGTTACCCTTTTTGGCCATTTTTGAAGTGTTTTTAGATGTATTTTTTGATAAATATTTGAAATTATAGTTTTTGTTACCCTTTATTATGAAAAAGGGGGTAACATGATGGTTGAATAATGCAATTTTATGTATATGCCAGAAAAAATAAGCAAAAACACAGCGGCGCAACCCAAAAGACGCAACGACAAATAAACCAACAGTTTCACTGATTAAGTAGAACTTGAATAATGCAATTATAATAAGCACAAAAAGCCCACAGATAGAATTTATATAGAAATAAAACTACTACAAATTTTAGATAGTATGGAGGTGCCTATGAATATAGATAATATCAAGACCCCAGCCTATGTCATAGATGAAAAGAAACTTCGAGAGAATCTCGAAATATTAGATAGAGTTCAGAAGGAGTCAGGCGCAAGGATACTTCTTGCTCAGAAGGCATATTCTGTATACCAGACATATCCGCTAATTGCCAAGTATCTTTCTGGAGCGACAGCGTCGGGACTTTATGAGGCAAGGCTTGCATACGAAGAAATGAGAACTCCTGATCAGGATGGAAACAGGAAAATTGAGAATCATGTATATGAGCCGGCTTTTGGCGATGAAGAGATGGTTGAAATCTGCGATATCTGTGATCATCTGGTGTTTAATTCGTTAGCACAGCTTGAGCATCACAGACCAGTCTGGGAAAAGAAGGTAAAAGAGGGCAAGCTGTCTGTAGGACTTAGGATCAATCCTGAATACAGTACACAGGAGGAGCATGAGATATATGATCCATGTTCAGAGGGATCAAGGCTTGGAATCAGTAATGCCAATATGCCAGATAAACTTCCTGAGGGCGTAGAGGGAATCCATTTCCATACCCTATGCGAGCAAGGCTTTGAGCCACTTAAAGAGACCTTTAAACATGTAGAAAAAGAGTTCGCGAGATTCTTCCCAGATCCTGAATCAAGCGATAATAGTGGTAAGATCAAGTGGATCAATCTTGGCGGAGGCCATCATATAACAAGGGAAGATTACAATGTAGAGGGCCTCATTAAATTTGTTAAGGACATTAAAGAGAAATATGGGATTGAGGTGTATCTTGAGCCTGGAGAAGCGATAGCTTTAGATGCTGGATACCTTATCACTACTATCATGGATGTTGTAAAGACACCTAGAATGCCAGTACTTATCCTTGATACATCAGCTGCCTGTCATATGCCTGATGTTCTTGAGATGCCATATAGGCCACCACTTCGTGGCGGAGAGGAGCCTGGAGAACTTCCCTTTACTTACAGGCTATCCTCTAGAACCTGCCTGGCGGGGGATGTGATAGGGGACTACAGCTTTGACCATGAGCTTAACATTGGTGACAGACTTGTGTTTGAAGATATGGCTATTTATAGCATGGTCAAGAATAATACCTTTAATGGAATGCCCCTTCCTGACATTGATATTCTTCATGAAAATGGAGATGTGGAAGTAATAAAAAGATTTTCCTATTCTGATTTTAAAGAACGTTTATAAAAAAGTATGATTGATGTACAATGGGGTGCATTTATCAAATATATAGTTTGAGGAGTAGTGTGTAAATGAGTGATAAGAAAAAAGGCGTTGGGGCTTTGGCTGCCTTGGTTGCAGTTTCAATTATTACTTTTTCTGTAGGAGCTTTTTTTTCCTACAAGTATGGCGCTAAGGGTATTTATCCAGGGGCGTTAAGTGACAGTGGTTCGGAGAATGGCTCAATTTCAGATAGTGCAGAGACTGAGAAAAATGAAGAAGCAGGCAGTGATAACAGCACTGTAGCAGCCAGCACTATAGCATCCACTAGTGCGGATAGCGACCTTTCTTCTGCCAAAGCTGAGGCTGAAGAAAGTGAAGAGGACGGTGCTATTCCTCACAATAAGGATTTTCCCATAACATTTGGAACAGGTTTGGGAAGCTTTGCTTCAGATGATGATGACTTTTTTATCATAAGAGAAGGCAATCGTTTAATGACCAACAAGTATAGGGAGGTCATAAATAGCGAAGAAATCCTGACCATCGAAAATGTTTTAGAAGGTAAACAGCCAGAGAGACTTGAAAGCTACAAATATAATAGCTATGTCCTTACTATTGATGGAAAAAGCTATTCTATCAATGAGTATTCTGACGGTTTCCTGGAATATCCACAGGGAGCAATCAATCCATTTATTCTAAAATATAGAGACACAGCCTATATAATGCCTACTTCTGCTGATGGCACCATTGGAGATTTGTATTTCTTTGACTGTGTTTGGAAGGATCCTCAGCTTGTAGCTACAGATGTGGTGGCTTCCTCTGTGGGAACTGGTGGAATGACAGAAACCGGGAATCGTGGATTTTATGCTTATTACACTAAGTATACTGATGGCAAATACTCTATGCATAAAGTCTGGTTTGATGACGACATTGGAACAAAAGATGAAAAGTATCCGATTGAGGATACAGTCATTAGCGATGGGAACTGCGTGCCGTTATATACTGACGGTTCTTATTTGTATTACTATGATCAGGATAAAAAAGATTTATATGTAGCTTATTTTTACAATAAGGATGAAAGAAAGAAGATATACACAGGAAATATTGATGAATTCTATGCATTTAATGATTATAGTTTCATAATCAGGGATGGTGACAAGGCTTATTTCTATGTACCAAATAATACTGAAGAAATGATGCCTTTTAATATAAATGGTCTTGAAAAAGTACAAAATGTCCAGATGTGGGATTACGGCTACAGAAATGGTCATTACGTAAACCAGTGGATTCATAGCTGCGTTCTGGAGGATAAAAGCGGGAAACAGTACTATGTTGCTATTGATCGCAGAAATGAGAAGGCAGACGCGGTGGAACTTCCTAGAAAGCTTGGCAATCAAGTTGAATACTATTATGATGGCTGGATTTCTTATATAGAGGATGGCGTACTGTATTTTGAGAGAAATCTTCTTGGCGATCAGAATGAAAAATTCATCAGATTTGATGAAGAAAAAGTTGTAGATTACTGTGTTTGCCATTCTGGAAAGTATAATTTTATGATTCTTACAGAGGACGGAAAGCTGTACGCTTATAATTGCGACAAAGAAGAGGATATTCTTATTGATACCGATGTTGAAATGAATAAAGAAGGTACAAATGGACAGTTTTTCTTTGACTTTAAAAAGGGCGAAATTGTCTATGGTAAGGATGGTAAATGGTGCGCATACAATTTAGAAAAAGATGAGAAAAAAGAAGGAAAAGGTAGATATGGAAGTTTAACCAGGATAGATAATATTCCATTCCTTCATTTTGACGATCTTGAGGGCGATTATTACTACTACGGTGGTTGGATTTATAAAGTTTTTTAACGAGGTGAAACTTTGGGAAAGATTACTGATTCTACACCAATTAAAGATGGCTTTTATATGCCTTCAGAGTTTTCAAAACATGATGGCACTATAATGATATATCCTACAAGGGCAGGGAGCTGGGGTAAGGATAGGTCCGGAGCCCTGCGTTCCTTTGCAAGTGTATTTATAGAGATAATGAAAAGGGAAAACCTCTATCTTTTGACAGATAAAGAGCACTTTGGTGAGGCCAAAGATTTTATGGATGAAGTTATAACTGACTTTGTCCAAAGGACAGGACAGGATACTTTGTCAGATGTCCTTGAGAACAGGTGCCTTATACTTCCTATAGAATCTGACGATTCCTGGGCCAGGGATGTGGGGCCAACCTTTGTAGTAAAAGATAATGGCGCGTTGCCTGAGATTCGCGGTATCAACTGGTCTTTTAACGCCTGGGGCGGTGAGGTGGACGGTCTATACGCATCCTGGGACAAGGACGACAAGGTGGCTGAGAAATTCTGTGATATGATAGAAGTTCCTTTTTTTGATGCAGCTCCTTTTGTATTAGAGGGCGGTTCTATTCATTGTGATGGTGAAGGAACAGTCATGGTCACTGAGACTTGTCTTTTGAGCCAGGGAAGAAATCCAAAGCTTACAAGAGAACAGATAGAAGACAAGTTAAAAGAGTATTTGAATGTTCAGAAGGTTTTGTGGCTTCCTTATGGGATTTACAATGATGAGACCAATGAACATGTTGATAATGTTTGTGCGTTTACAAAGCCAGGTGAGGTGGTCCTTGCCTGGACTGATGATGAGAATGATCCACAGTATGCCATGTCCAAGGCAGATCTTGAATATCTTGAAAAAGAGACAGATGCAAAAGGCAGAAAGCTTGTAGTCCACAAGCTTCCTATTCCGGATCATCCCGTTCTTGTTTCCAAAGAGGACCTTGATAACTATGAGTTTGAAGAGGGCGAGGATTCCAGAGAAGTGGGCGAGAGACTTGCAGCAAGCTACGTTAATTTCTACTTTATAAATGGAGCAGCCCTTGTTCCTCAGTTTGGCGGAGACAACGCAGAAAGTGATAGGAGAGCTATTTCTATACTTGAAGGTATATGCGAAGGCAGAGAAGTGATTGGAATTCCAGCCAGGGACATTCTTCTTGGAGGCGGAAATATCCATTGTATTACTCAGCAGATTCCGGAAAATAATCTGGGTGAGTAAGAGACTACCTGGAAGTCTAATCATAAACAGGCATATTATGGATATTTGAAAATGAAATCCATATACAATACGAGGTAAAATAAATATTATGAGCAATAAAATAAAAGTAGCCAGTGTGCAGTTTGCATGTGGGGCAAGTGCTTCTTCAGATGAAGAACAGGTAAAAAGAAATATAGAAACAGCTGATAGACTTACAAGAGAAGCTGCAGGTAAGGGAGCTAAGATAATTCTTTTATCAGAGCTTTTTGAAAGATTCTATTTTTGCCAGGAAAGACGCTACGACTATTATGAACTGGCGCTTCCTCTTTCAGAGAATCCTGCTATAGCCCATTTTAAGAAGCTTTGCGCAGAGCTTTCTGTTGTAATGCCAATCTGTGTTTTTGAAAAAGATGGAAATGTTTTTTATAACTCAGTTGTAATGATCGATGCAGATGGAAGTGAACTTGGAGTGTATCGCAAGACTCATATTCCGGATGATCATTATTATCAGGAAAAGTTTTATTTTACACCAGGTAACACCGGGTTTAAGGTATTTAATACAAAATATGGGAATGTTGGTGTTGGAATATGCTGGGATCAGTGGTTCCCTGAAACTGCCAGGTGCCTTGCCCTTAAGGGAGCAGATATTATTCTTTATCCTACAGCTATTGGCTCTGAACCAATTCTTGATGTGGACAGCTCAGGACACTGGATGCGCACTATGCAGGGACACTCTGCAGCCAATATTGTGCCTGTAGCTGCAGCAAACAGGATAGGAAGAGAGGACGTTACTCCTTCAGAAGAAAATGGAGGACAGACATCAAGTCTTACCTTCTATGGAAACAGTTTCCTTACTGATGAGACAGGTGATCTACTTGCGAGAGCTTCAAGAGACCAGGAAGAGATAATATACGCTGAATATGATTTTGAGGAAATCCGTAAGATGCGAGCTTCCTGGGGGCTTTTCAGGGATAGAAGACCTGAGTGTTACAAAACCATCACAGAGTGAGAATACATCTGAATCAGAGATGCGTTCTGATAGTGAGAAATAAATAAGATAATAGAAATAAAAGGTCTGCTACATCAAAAAAATGATGAAGCAGACCTTCCTGTTATTACTTTGCTCTTTCCTGTATAGCCTTAAGTTCATCAACAGAAAACTTGTAAGGCTTATTACAGAAGTGGCATTTTACCTCAATCTCTTTGCCATCATCGATCATTTCCTGAAGATCTTTTTTACCGATGAGCATCAGAGCTCTTTCAACTCTGTCTTTGTCACAGTTACAGTAGAAGTTAAGGTCTACTGTATCAGTGAATTCAATGTCAAACCCTTCAAGAACGATTTTTAGCATATCCTCTGGGGTTTTGCCTGCCTTAAGGATATCTGTAACTGAAGTGAACTTTCCAAGGTTGAACTCAAGATGTGTAATTGTCTGCTCGTCTGCAAAAGGCATCAGCTGTACAATGAAACCTCCGGCAGCAATTACAGAGAGATTTTCTCTTTCAACTAAAACTCCAAGACCAACAGAAGAAGGGGTCTGCTCTGATTTGGTAAAGTAATAGGTAAGATCCTCTGCAACTTCTCCGGAATAAAGAGGAACCTGACCAACATATGGCTCTTTAAGGCCCATATCTCTTATAACTGTAAGAGTACCTTCACCAATGCCACCGCCAACGTTTAGGTGCCCGGCAGCGTTTGGCTCCATGATCACGTAAGGGTTATTTACATATCCCTTTACATTGCCCTTATTGTCGGCTGTTGCAAGAACGCCTTTTAGGGGGCCATCGCCATCCATTTTAACAGTGATCATATCACTGTCGTTGTCCATCATCTGTCCCATCATTACAGTACCTGTCATGAGTCTTCCAAGGGCTGCTGTAGCAATTGGAGAGAGACCATGGGCTCTTCTGCCATAATCTGCAAGATCTTTTGTTGTTGCTGCAAAGGCTCTGATCTGTGCATTTCCAGCTGTTGCTCTAACCATATAATCTTTATATGCCATTTAATTATCCTCGCTATTTTCTATATAGATAATGTGATTGTTTTTGCTAACCCATAAATAATAATAGATTATTCTCTTTCTGTAAATGTTCAAAGAAATTACTGCATAAATCAGCATTATCCGTAGAGACTTCTTCGCTAAAACAATTTAGATAATGGTCAAAATTGCAAAATATTATCTGAAAAATGAAATGCCAAATTCGAGCAAAATGCCTAAAATATCATACTAGATACAACATAATTTGTGACATTTTTATTGTCTGCGATCTAGAGGGGGATTGCAATTCTTAAAATGTTACCAAAAAGAGGGGAAAGGAAAAAGGAGGTTGTTGGGATGTACAAAGGTAGTAACTTTCGTTCCAAGGCACTTGGGAAGGGCCTTGCTCTTTCTATGAGCGCCTTAATGGCAGCGTCAAGTATTGCTACAGCTACAGGCACTATCACCGTTTCTGCTGAGGAAGGAGCTGCGGCTCTTTTATCTTCAGAAGAGGAAGTGCAGGAAGAATCAGGTGCTGCAAACACTGACAGCAGCACTGAAGAAAACGGTAGCAAAGAGGCTTCTTTAGAGAAGTCTGAGGAAAGTAAGGAGGAGTCTTCCGAAGAGGCTTCAGGGGAAAAGTCAGATGAGGAATCATCTAAGGAAGCGTCTGCAGAAGCATCTTCTGATTCTTCAGCAGATGTGCTCGGGGCTAAAAAGACTCTTGCTACAACAGATCTTAAGGCTGATCTTTCAGACGGCGTTATAGCTGATCAGGGAGAGGATGGCTTTGAGAACTTTACTGAAGATACAGTTATTGCTGATATCAAGTTTGGTGAAGGCAGGGATGTATGTTCAAAGAATGTATATGATGAGGAAAAGGGCTACGGATTTAGTGATGTTGACTATAGCCAGGATGCTAAGGGCTGGTCTAACAATATTTACTATCCAAGAGTTCCTTTAGTTTCTGCCGGCGCCGGCAATGTTGTTGATGCTGATACTTACGTTGCTATAGCCAGCAAGATCTGGACAGAGACTGAGAGCACAGGCTATGGTGTTTACACCTATGAGAGCACATCAACATTTGATCTTGATCTTTACAATGCAGATTACAAGGTAGAGGTTACATTTACTAACCCTACATCAGAAAGCTACACAGCTGCTCTTGAAGCTGAGGATATTACAAAGGTTACAGGAATCACAGTTCCCGCAGGCGGATCCAAGACAGAAGAGTTTGAGGCTAACCTTGTTGATGGAAAGCTTAATCTTAAATTCCTTGGCACAAGCTCAGCCACATCTATGAATGATGCCAAGACAACAAAGGTTTACATATCTGAAGTAAAGGTAACACGCCTTGCTACAGAAGAAAAGGGTGAGAAGCCCACAGTATTTGTTGCTTCTGATTCAACAGTTCAGACCTATGACTCTTATTACTATCCACAGACTGGATGGGGACAGGTTCTTTCATCCTACTTTGGTGATCTTGTAGAGGAAAGAGAGTGTGGAGACTGTGGATTTAGCCAGTCACAGACCTATGAAACTACAAATGTTATTGTTGAGAACCGTTCAATCGGTGGACGTTCTTCTAAGTCCTATATTGATGAGGGCAAGTTTGATGACCTTTTAGAGGACATCAAGCCTGGTGATTACCTCCTTGTTCAGTGGGGACATAATGATGCTACTTATTCAAGACCAAACCGCTATGTTTCAGCAGATGATTTTGAAAAGTGGATCATGGTATATGTAAATGGTGCAATTGAAAGAGGCGCTACACCTGTTTTAGTAACTCCAGTTGCACGTTACAGCTACACAACAAATGCAGATGGAACATTAAAATCTTTTGCCAGCAACTTCGAAGCATACAGACAGGTAATGCTGAGACTTGCTGCTGAATATGATATTCCATTTGTTGATCTTACACAGCGTTCAATTGACGTTTGTAACAGCTTTGGAATCGAAGGTTCCAAGATGCTCTTTTTAAAGCTTGCAGCAGGAGAGGTATCAACAGGTGCATATGCTGGCGGCGTAGATGATTCTACTCATCTTCAGTATTATGGTGCTCTTAAATTTGCTGGTTGCGTAGCCCAGGGTATTGTTGACTATGCAAATGGTGATGTAGATGGAGCTAATGACAAGCTTGATGATCTTGCTTCTCTTGTAGTTGTAAATACAGCTACTGAGGCTCCTAAAAAGCCTACAGGCCTTAAAACAACATCAGTTGGTGCTACAAGCATTTCACTTGAGTGGGAAGCTTCAGAAGGATCTGAACTCTACTATATTTATAGAACAGAACTTCCTGAAGGAAAGACAATTGATGATATTGACTTTACAGGTGCAGAAAAGTACTCCGTATCTGGAAAGACAAGCTATGTAGATTCTAACTGCGGCGCTGCAACTTATGTATACGCTGTAGCAGGCTTTAACAGCTTTGGTGTTGGCGAATTCTCTGACAAGATTGCTGTTAAGACCAAGGAAGCTGGTTATCGCTATGACTTTAACTACAACAATTCTCCTACAATGAAGGATTGGACAGGCGTTAACCAGAATGAGATGTATTCAGCTGATAAGGGTTATGGCTGGATCACAGCTCCAAACAATGGTCGTTACAGAGGCGGCAATGGTAAGGCTGATTCATCTGATATGGCAGATGACTTTAACCTTGGAGCAGGAGAGTTTGCAGTAGATCTTCCAAATGGCTCATACGAAGTTACTGTTTATGCAGCAGATCTTTTGAATGGAACAAGTACTATCAAGGCTGCATACTCAGCAGAGGGCAAGTCAATTGGTTCAATTGCCTGCAAACAGTCACTTGGAAGCTGCACAGGTGTTGTAGAAGTAAAAGATGGACAGATGAACATCACAGTTGAAGGTACTAACCAGTACATCAATGGTCTTACTATCACATCACTTCTTCCAGCACCAGGAAATCTTGCTATTACAGAGCTTTCTTTTGGCACAACAACAGCTACATTCCTTCTTTCATTTACAAAGGTTGAGAATGCAGTATCCTACAACGTTTACCAGAAGAGTGATTCAGATGCTGAGTTCCATATTGTAAAGAGCTATACAGCACAGGAACTTATTGATAACGAGCTTGACTGCCGCGCTATGTCAGCAGCACTTGGTGAGACATATTCTTACTATATGACTTGTGTTGTTGAGGATGGCTCTGAGTCAGCACCAAGTAATGTTGTAACTCAGGAAATGCTTGATAAGAGCGTAACAGTTCCAGTAGCAGTTAAAAATGTTAAGTGCACAAGCCCTGAAGATGGACAGACACAGCTTCAGAATACAGTTACTCTTACATGGGATGAAAGCCCAGCAGAAGAGAATGTTATCAAGTACATCATTTATCGTTCTGAAAAGGCTGAGACAGATAAGGGCTTTAAGGAGTTTACAAAGGTTGGAGAGAGCACAACTACTACTTTTGTAGATGAGAGCGAAGGCCTTGCTACTAATGTTCATCATTATTACAAGGTTGCAGCTATGAATGCAGGTGGAATTGGGGAACTTTCAGAAACTTGCGTGACACCTGTAGCTGGTTCACTTCTTGCTGGTGGACTTGAATCATATGCATCAAGAGCAGTAGTTGCAATCAATCTTGCAGGCGCTGCTGGCGGAGAGACCAAGGTTTCAGCTACAGATGCAGAAGGAAATCAGATCACAAGCGGAGTTTACCTTTCATGGAGGAGCTTCCCTGGTGACTTTAGCGGAAAAGAACTTACAACAACCTTTGATGTTTACAGAAATGGCCAGCAGATTGCTTCAGGCCTTAGCGTAACTAACCTTGTAGATGAGGCAGGAAGCGCTTCTGACACTTATAAAGTTGTTGGATCAAATGATTCTTCACTTGGCCTTAGCGCTGTAGATACAGCAGTATGGGCTAACCAGTACATGGAGTTTTCTCTTAATAAGCCAGAAGATGAGACAATGCCAAATGGCTCAACATGCACATATACAGCAAATGATATGTCTGTTGCAGATCTTGATGGCGATGGCGAGCTTGAACTTATCGTAAAGTGGTATCCAAGCAATGCTCAGGATAACTCAAAGTCAGGCTATACAGGAAAGACTTTTATCGACGGATATGATGTAAACTTCTCAACTGGTGCTGCTTCACTTATGTGGAGAATCGACCTTGGTGTAAATATCCGTTCTGGAGCACATTATACACAGTTCCAGGTTTGGGACTATGACGCAGACGGAATTGCAGAGATTGCAGTTAAGACTGCTGATGGAACGACTACTTATAGAAATGATAATGGAACTCTTGTAGAGACAGGACATGTTGGAGAATGCAATTCCGATGCGCTTCCTGTAGATACAGTAAGTCCAAAATATGACTACAGAAATTCAAGTGGCTATGTACTTGATGGACCTGAGTATTTCTCAATGTTTAAGGGAAATACAGGTGAACTTATTGATACAGTAGATTACATTCCAGCAAGAGGATCAGTTTCTGCTTGGGGTGATGGTTACGGAAACCGAGTAGACAGATTTCTTTCAGGGACTGCATATCTTAATGGAACAACTCCATTTGCAGTATTTGCAAGAGGATATTACACAAGAACAACTCTCACAGCTTATTACCTTACAAAGACAACTGATGAAGAAGGTAAAGAAGTAGAGCAGATTGGTGTTTACTGGAAGTTTGATACAGATGCTATTGACAATGGCTCTGCTTATACAGCACAGGGCAACCATGGCCTTTCAATCAACGATGTTGATGGAGATGGCAAGGACGAGATCATCTATGGTTCACTTACAATTGATGATGACGGTTCTGTTCTCTACAGCACAGGACTTGGACACGGTGATGCAATGCACGTTAGTGACTGGATCCCATCTAACCCTGGCCTTGAGGTAATGGATGTTCATGAGCACGACAATGCAGCTTACCATGTAGAAATTCATGATGCAGAAACTGGTGAGGTTCTGACTGGTTATTACACAGGAAGAGATACTGGACGTGGAATGGCAGCTGACATAGATCCTACAGCAGAAGGTGCTGAGTACTGGTCAATTGCTAATCCTAATTACACAGGATCAGACGAACCATCCTGGGATTCCAGAAATGCTAATGTATTTAGCTCAAAGTCTGGCATCGTTACTAAGATGGATGCTACAAATGAAGCAATGATCGCGCTTTCATATGGAGTTACACCTGCAGTAAACTTCTCACTTTACTGGGATGGAGACCTTCTTGCAGAAATGCAGGATCATACCTTCAACAATGCTGCATATGTTCCACTTACTACAACTATTGAGAAATGGGATTATGAAAATAAAGCAAATGTAGTACTCTTTGAGTCTTCAGAAGTACTTACAAGTAATGGAACAAAGGGTAACCTTGGCCTTGTTGCTGATATCCTTGGTGACTGGAGAGATGAGATTGTTGCAAGATGCTCCTCTGATAGCAGCAAGATCAGAGTTTACTCAACAACAATTCAGACAGATTATGTAATTCCTTGCTCACTTACAGACCTTGCTTACAGAGAAGGTGTTGCATGGCAGAATGTTGGCTACAACCAGCCTGCACATACAAGTTACCTTATTTCTGAGGGACTTATCACAGCACAGCTTTCGGAGGGAGCAGTTGATTCTACAAGCGCTACAGTAAACTTCACACCTGCAAATGACGGTGTATATGGACATGATGTAGAAGGCTACGTAGTTAAAAGAGCTGACGTTTCAGTAGATGAAAATGGAAACGAGACAGTTGGCGAATATGAAACAATCGCAGAACTTAATGCTAGTGGACTTACATCTTCTGAAATAGCAGGAAGTGAAAAAGAACAGGTAATAGTAGGCTACGAAGAAGGCAACGTATTCAAGAAGTTTGATATGGGCTATAAGAGCAGCAACGCAAACGGCTTTATCAGAGTTCTTGCAGATGAATACAGTGCGCCAAGTGGATATGGATGGGCAGTAGGCACTGGAGCTAATGTAAACTGGAACAGAGTTGGTGTCGGTATTGAGAATGCTGGAGATACTCAGACAGATATCGAAAAGGCATGTTGCGATCTTGACAGAGCTGATAACGAGCTTAAATTCCTTATTGATGTTCCTGCTGGAGCATACAAGGTAGATGTTTATGCTGGCGCTGCATATAGCAACAACGCTTACAACAACTGCAAAGTTCTTGTAAATGGTGAAGACCTGGGTACTGTATCACAGTCAGCTAAGGTTGCAGATATTGTTAAGAGTAAGACAGTAGTATTTGAAGAGAATTCACAGATTGAAGTTGTATCTTCTAACGAAGGATCTCTGGCTATTCTTAATGCAGTAGTGATCACAAATCTTACTCCAGTTTATGGAGATGCTCCTGTAGAGACTGATCCTGTATCTGCTTACAGCTATACAGATAAGAACCTCAAGGGAGGATGCTTCTATTCATACAGAGTTGCAGCAGTAGTAGATGGCAAGGAGAGTTTCGTATCAGCTCCTCTTACAGTTCAGACTACATTTGCAATTTCAAAACTCAATGAAGAGCTTGAAGCTGTGGAACTTGTTCAGGATACACCTCTTGCAAAGGGACAGACTGTAGCAGATCTTCTTGCTGAGAAGAAGTCAGTTATTTCTGTAACAGACGCTGATGGACTTGAGCAGGTAGTAGTAATAACATGGGATGCTAGTGAGATAGATCTTTCAACACCTGGTGAATATACAGCTCATGCATACATCCGTGGTTATTCAGAGAATCCTGTAGATGTAAAGGTTACAGTTATTGAAAATGTACCTACAGGCTATGCTCCTTTAAATGATATTAAGGTTATTCTTGGCAACAAGGTAGAACTTCCTGAGTATGTTCAGGCAACCTTCCTTAACGGAACAACAAAAGAGGTAAAGGTAAACTGGAACACAGAGAAATTAGACGAAACTAAGCTTGGTGACTACACACTTACTGGTACAGTAGAGGGAACAGAGGATACAGTTACTGTTACAGTACACATCGTAGGCGACTATATCTTATCAGTTGCTGATAGTTTTGTTGAGGTTGAGTACCTTAATAAGAACTATGTACTTCCTGAGACAGTAGTTGCTACATATGCAAGTGGAGCTACAAAGGCTGCAAATGTAACATGGAATACATCAGATATGGATGTTACAAGCCTTGGCTCAACAATTACCCTTGAAGGTACTGTAGAAGACTTCGATGGAACAGCTGTATTAAAGGCAACAGTTAAATATCCTGCTATCGGTAAATATGATTTTGGTATCAGTACAAGCCGTGTAGCAGAAGGATGGACTGGCATTACTGTAAACCCTAAGAACGGAGACAAGAAAATCTCTACCTTTGGAAGTGACTATACAAAAGAAAGAGGCTATGGATTTGCTAATGGCGACGTTCTTATGCAGGGACGTACTGAAGAGTTCACTTATGAAGGTGACTTCCCAGGCCTTGTTTACACAGACTTCTGCCTGCCAGCTGGTGAAACATTCCTTGTAGATGTAGAAAACGGCGCATACCAGGTAGAAGTAATGAGTAACTCAGTTTATAAGAGTTCTGTTTCTGGAACAGTTGAAGGCGTATCCTTTAACGTTAGCAACGCTGCTAATACTTATACTGTAACTTCTGTAACTACAGAAGTAGCAGACGGACAGCTGAATGTAGAGTTTGGATCTGGCACACCAAGAGTTGGTGCCCTTGTAGTTCGTAAAGTAATCACAGATGCTTCTTACTATGGTGGTGAAGAAGATCCTGAGCCAGAGACACCTGCTGGAAAGTTCGTTACAAAGTGGGGCAAGACAACTTATGTCCTTGAAGATGGAACAATCCTTACAGGCAAGCACTTTATCGATGGCTACACATATTACTTTAAGCCAAATGGTACTATGGTAAAGACAGACTTTGTAGAACTTGAAGATGGTAAGTACTATTTTGACGGTGAAGGACATATGGTAACTGGTTTCATGACAAAGTGGTCTTCAAGATACTATTTTGCAGCAGATGGCAAGATGGCTGTAGCAACTCTCATTGAAGCTGAGGACGGCTATGTATACTATGCAAATGCAAAGGGACATATCGTAGTAAGCGACTTTGTAGATCTTGATGATGGCAGACATTTCTTTGACAAGGAGGGACATATGGTTAAAAATGCAACTATAACCCGCTGGCTCAAGAAATATACCTTTGATGAAAATGGTGTTCTTATCGGCTAAACAACATTTTTTTCTATAAGAAACTCAGATTCCCGGCCAGAAATGGCCGGGAATTTTTTTCTTTGTTTACTCTTTGTTTACCATGTTTTGTATCATTTCATTGATTGACATTTATTTAACGTATCGGTATAATTAATTTGAGAATTTATTAACAATCAGAACTAAACTTATTAACTATATAGCGTTTAGAGTATTTGCAAACGCAGAATTGGAGCAGACAATGGCAGATAAAGAGATTTCTCAGGCGGTTATCAGTAGACTTCCGCGATATTTTAGATATTTGGGGGATCTGAAGGAGAAGGGCGTTGAGAGAATATCCTCTCAGGAACTGAGTGACATCATGAAGGTAACTGCTTCTCAGATCAGACAGGACTTTAATAATTTTGGTGGCTTTGGACAGCAGGGCTACGGCTATAACGTTAATTATCTCTATGATGAGATCAGTAAGATACTTGGTATCGACAAGGAACATAGCCTGGTAATCATAGGTGCAGGACACCTTGGTAAGGCTATTGCTGGATATACCAATTTTACTAGAAGAGGCTTTGTTTTCAAGGGAGCTTTTGACAAGAATCCTGAACTTTACGGAACCAAGATCCGCGATGTGGAAGTCAGACCAGTAGAAGAAATGGAAGACTTTGTCAGAAAGAATAATATTGAGATAGCTGTTTTGACTATTCCCAAGGAACAAGCAGTTCCCATGGCACATAAGCTTGCTGAGTGCGGAATAAAGGCTATATGGAACTTTGCTCATGTTGACTTGGAAGTTCCTAACAATATTCAGGTAGAAAATGTACATTTATCTGACAGTTTAATGAAATTATCGTATAATATAAATAGGTACGAGAACTCATAAACTTACGATAGTGAGAGAATCTGATGGCAAGAGACGATGAAGTTTATATGTCTGCGCTACAGGGGAAGAGCATCCCTATATTGACGCTGGATAATAAATGGCATCAATTGTTTACGCAGACAGAAATGACACCTGAAATAGAACAACTTGCAGATGAACTTAACAGCCTTGTTGAGAAGGATGGTAAGCTCAGAAGCCAGACCAAGGACATCAAGAAGCTTAAGAAAAAGCTTCTTGGTGAGATTGTGCCCCTTAGGGACAAGGCCAATAAGGCTGGCAATTCAGCAGCCATTGAGAAAGAAATCTCTGAGAGAACACGTCTTATCAATGAATGCAATGACAAGCTTGATAGCCATCAGGATGAGCTTTTAGATCTCTCTAAACAGATTTATGACATCGATTATAAGCTTATGGTAGAGACTATGAAGGTCTGCTACGAGAGACTTCATGATAATACATCGGACATCAAGAGCCTTGATGAATGGATTACGAGGGCCAGAATTGAACTTAAGAAGAATGTAATAAGACTCCAGGAAGCTGAGATGGAGAATTATAATCTATATTCATATATGCATCAGATATTTGGACCTGAGGTTGTTGAGATATTTGATATGAAATATGACCCTGACAGAAGACATCCTATCAGGAGACCTCTTGCAGGGGCAGAAGATGAATATGTAGAATGATTAGAAAGCTGCCCAATGGGCAGCTTTTCCTATAGAATGAGACCTGTTGGAAGAAGGGCTTTTTGCCTGGTAACATATTGGAGGGGAAGATGAAATACGCTGTAACAAGTCAGGAAATGAAGATTTATGACAGGAACACTTCTGAGTATTTCGGGGTACCTGGCTCTGTTTTGATGGAGAGGGCATCACTTTTAGTAGTGCAGCATATTCTGGAGCATATTCAGGGCAGAGAACTGGATAGAAAGGCAAGAGCTTTGGTCATTTGCGGCATTGGCAATAATGGCGGAGATGGAGCCTGCATCGCCAGGATATTAAGGCAGAAAGGCATTCTTGTAAATGTTTGTGTTATAGGAGATTACACAAAGGCAAGCGACCTTCTTTTATCTCAGCTCAAGATATTAGAAAAATATGGTACAACCATTGACACTTTTTCCAATATAAGAGACAACAAAAGCTACGCAGACTGGGATATCATAGTAGATGCAATGTTTGGTATTGGATTATCAAGAGGCATCGCAGGAGACTTTGCTGATGCAGTTAGATATATCAATACTTGCAAGAATGAGAGACAGTCCGATGTCTGCGTTGTCTCCGTAGATATTCCCTCTGGAATAAATGCTGATAACGGCAAGGTATGTCAGGTGGCAGTCAAGGCTGATATGACTATTACCTTTAATCAGGTTAAACTGGGACATATCATGTATCCTGGCTGCGAATACACAGGGGAATTACATGTTGAGGATGCAGGGATAACAGAGGACAGTTTTCTTGGAAGAGAGCCGGGAGCTTTCTTCTATGACGAAGACGTAAACAGTCTTATTCCTCTTAGAAAGGCTGATGCTAATAAGGGAACAAATGGTAAGGTTCTTATCATAGCCGGGTCTAAAGAAATCAGCGGAGCCTGCATACTAGCGGCTAGTGCCTGCTTGAAAGCTGGTGCAGGAATGGTAAAGATATTTACAGCTGCAGAAAATGCCGAGGCAGTAAAAGCTCTTTTGCCAGAGGCAATGCTCACAACCTATGAGGATTTTGAACCTGTAGGTGAGAAGCTTGAAAAGGATATTGAATGGGCTAACGCAGTTGTTTTAGGGCCTGGGCTTGGAACAGTCCAAATGGGCTTTGAGGTTACAAGGCTTGTTTTGAAGAACTGCAACAAGAACCTTGTTGTTGATGCAGATGCCCTTAATCTGGTTGCTGGCAGCAAGGAACTTGCGGACTATCTGGAAAATTTTGCACGAGGTGGCAAAAAACTTATTCTCACACCACATCTTGGGGAATTCTCCAGACTGATTGATAGAGATATTGCAAGCTGTAAGGAACATATACTTGAGTATCCAAGAGAACTTGCTGATAGATTCCACTGTACCGTTATATGCAAGGACGCAAGAACAATAGTTGCTGACAGTGGTAGCAAAAAGATTTATATTAATATGAGCGGTAATGATGGCATGGCAACTGCTGGAAGCGGAGATGTGCTTTCTGGAATTATAGGTGCTTTTATATCTGGTCCTATTTCTTCTTTTGATGCAGCCTGCCTTTGCGTCTATCTTCACGGCCTGTCCGGAGATGTTGCTGCTCAAGATAAGGGAAGACACTCAATGGTGGCTTCTGATATAATTTCCGGAATGGAAATGATTCTAAGACAATATGAGTAAATACCTGTGGCCATTGAATTTAAGGCCTGCAGATGATTTTTATGGATGGAAGATTGATGTTTGAAGAGTATTCACGTGTATATGCAAAAATAGATTTAGATGCCATTAGGTATAACCTTGAGTCTATGCGAAAGAACATTCTTGATGGAACAAAGATAATGGCTGTAATTAAGACAGATGCCTATGGACATGGCGCTGTACCTATTGCCCAAATGCTAGAAGATGTAGATTACATCTGGGGCTATGCAACAGCTACTGCCGAGGAAGCCTTTGAACTTAGAGATAATGGGGTGAAGAAGCCTATACTGATTCTGGGCTATACATTCCCATACGCCTATGAGAGGATGCTCTCAGAGAATATCAGACCTACTGTATTTAGGCTCGATATGGCAAAAGAACTGTCTGATTGCGGCGAAAAGCTTCTTGAAAAGGGAGTGATATCGGAAGCTCCTGCTGTGCACATAGCTGTAGATACAGGAATGAGCAGGATTGGTATCACACCTGATGATAAGGGGACAGAGTTTATCAAAGAGGTCATGAAGCTTAAGGGGATTTCTATTGAGGGCATCTTTACTCATTTTGCCAGAGCAGATGAGAAGGACCTTTCTAATGCCAAGGAAAGAGAAAAGGTGTTTGCTGATTTTGTAAAAAATACAGAGGATAAGACCGGCATCAAATTCCTTTTGAAGCACTGTGCTAATTCAGCAAGTATTATTTCTGTACCTGAGTCATCAATGGATATGGTACGAGCTGGTGTTACAATGTATGGAATGTGGCCTTCTGACGAGGTGTCCAGAGATATTATAGATCTTAAGCCTACGATGGAACTTATAAGCCATATAGTAATGGTCAAGGAAGTTCCTGCAAATACTCCTGTCAGCTACGGCGGAACCTTTGTGACAGAAAAGCCTACAAGAATAGCAACTATACCTGTAGGCTATGGAGATGGTTATCCAAGAAGCCTTTCAAATAAAGGCTTTGTCCTGATCAGAGGTAAACGCGCAAGCATCCTTGGAAGAGTATGCATGGACCAGTTTATGGTTGATGTAACAGATATACCTGATGCATCTGAGGGCGATGAAGTGGTTCTCATCGGCAGAGATAAAAGCTCGGGAGATGAGATCACAGCTGAGTTTTTAGGAGATTTAAGCGGCAGATTTAATTATGAGCTTACCTGCGATATCAGTAAGAGAGTGCCAAGGGTTTTTAGCTAAATCTCTTTTTAGCCTGGGCATATTGGGTGTTGATCTCAGCAATTGCTGCGGTATCTCCGTCCATATTGTCCGGGTGGTAGAGCTTTACCAGAGACTTGTATTTTCTGTCTGCACTTTCCCTTGAGGAACAGCCAGCAAAAAAGTCAAATGAGGACAGGCGATCTGTGTCGTTACTGCTTTCTGATTCATCGCCATTCTCATCGTCATCATAGTTTTCATCATCTTCGTAGTATTCATCTATATCTTCATATTCATCATTTTCATACTGATCACGATAGGGAAATCTTTTTCGTCTTTTGTATCTTTTATCCTCTATAGCATCCTGATCATCGTAGTCCTTATCATAGTCATCCTCATAATAATCGTCATAGTCATCTTCACAGTCATCTTCGTAGTCTTCTTCATAGTAGTTATCATCATCTTCGTAGAATTCATCTACTTTATTTCTGACAGGGACAGCTTCAAGATCATCATCCTCAAATTGGCCATGGTGTTTTCGCAACCATTTTTCATAGTTTTTTTCGTAATGTCTTTTACCTTTTTCTGGGAATACAGCAAAAAATCTGTCCTGAAACTGGGCCAAAAAGGACTTATGAAATATGGCCCTTAGAACATAAATGATAATATCAAAGGCTGCAGCATAGAAGAGGAGTTGTCCAAAGGACAAAACTACGCTGATTGACAATAAAACAAAGACAACAGGAAGGAACATGATAAGGGAGAGAATAATAAGAAGAATAAATGTGATATTCCCTCTATAAGGATAAATGTTTAGTGTCCACCATATTTTCATGTCGCTTATGAGTTTAGCTGAAATCTGCATGTCTTTTGAGAGATATGAGTTGTATTTAGAAAGAGGCTCAATATCTGGTATTCCAGCAAAATAAAGGTAAATATCTGCGACAAATAAAAGTGAAAAAAGAATGCTGGTAGCGGGTAAGAAACAGAAAAACAGCTTAAGAAGGGAGAGTACTCCCTTAAGAAACCAGGTAAGCATAGAAAAAAATGCTTTTAAAATATGTAAAATGAAGGACAAAATCGCATTTAGAATTGTTGATATTAATGAAATCATTTATTACTCCCCAAACTTATTTCCACTTGGATATTTTACTATGAAAGGAACGTCAAATAAAGAATTATTGCTTGAAATGACTAAAAATGGTAATGTTATGAAGGTTAAATTAAACAAAAGACGAAGGAGAACAGTGTTGAAGCTTTTACATGCGATTAAGGAAAAGTGCCCTTGGATATCCTACGTTCTGGGTGTGATTCCATTTATTATGGGCTGCATAGGCTATGCGAAAGAGGGACTTTCTTTTTGGGAAACAGTATATGCTGCACTGGCTGTATATTTTGTAAATCCTGTCAATGATATGACTAATGGCTATATTCTTTTTGCAGAGATCACATCTGTACTTGTTGTAGCCAGTATTATCTTAAGCGTACTCAGATATGCCTACGCCAAGATGGGACATTTTTTTATCAGGCTTAGTAAGGATGCAACTGTTGTTTATACAGACAATGAGATGGGACAGGCTGTTGGCGAGACAGTAAGGCACGGATATGTTATGTACACTGATCCCGATGATGATGAAAATAAGATAAGCAAGCTAAAGGCAGAGAAGGTTAGAAATCATATTGTAATGTTCACAGATGATATGGACAATGTGAGCTTCATTTCAAAAAATGAAAAGAAACTTCAGGGAGATAATATTTATCTGATGCTCAGAGATGTGGATCCTACACTTTTGGATGCTGTAGATGAGAGTAAGATGAATCTTCATTTCTTCAATGTCTATGATGTTTTAGCCAGGGATTATTGGAAAAAATATAACCTATATGACAGAAGAAAAGGTAAGATCAAGATAGCTATAATAGGCTTTGATCAGGTTGGAAATGCTATCTTTAAATATGGCTATCTTAATAATATCTTTAGTCTGGTTCAGTCTGTTGAATATCATATCTGGGGCGCATCTCCTGCTGAGGTGGCTTTCCTTAATACTCTTCATACTATGAATGATGACAAGATAGTTGTTCATGACAGAGGCTGGGAAGAGGATATAGAGGACTTGGCTCAGATGGACAGGGTTATCTATACATTTCTTGATGGAACTATTGAGCTTATTCAGTTTGTACTTTATGTTAATCCGCTTGCAGAGATTCACTGCTATTCAGATACTCCGGCGGGACTTGCTAAGCTTTATCTTTCTGATAAGATCGTTGCTTTTGGAGATATGAAGGAAATATTGACAGAAGAAAGCATTGAAAACGAGAGACTTTACAGGCAAGGTAAGCTCTTTAACTATGATTACAGCCTTAGATATTCAAATAGTCAGCCTGCGCAGGATTTTGAAGAAGCTGCAGAAAAAGAGTGGAAGAAGCTCAATGGTTTCTTTAAGAGTTCCAATGTGGCAAGGGCTGATCACTACTGGATTGAGCAAAGACTCAAGGCTGATGGCGAGTTTGACGAGGACTCTGAGGATGCCTGGAGAATTGAACATATCAGATGGAGCAGATTCTATTATGTTAATCATTGGTCCTATGCCAAGGAAAGAGATAATGCCAGGAGGAAGCATCATCTTCTGGTTCCTTATGAGGAACTTGAATACTCTGAAAAAGCCAAGGATGGAATATATAGCGATGTGTTAAGAGCAGAGATAGATAAGCTTGTATAACACTATACTGGTAGCAAATTGCAAAATGTGATATAGTGTAAGTTGACATTTTATGTACATATTAAACGAGGAGGATCTATTATGGACGAAGGCTTGCCTTCTGTCAGTATTTTTGCGTTAGTATTAGTTCTTTTGATGGATATTCTTGTGCACGGCTTTGGGGTTGCCCTGGGGCATGTAAGAGAAGATGAAATTGAGAAGAGAGCTCTTGAGAGTAAAGATTCTATCAGCGATAAGATTCTTAAGGCGCTTCAGAGAGATTCTGATTATATCAAGGACATTCAGTATTTTAACATAGTTGTTAATATGATACTTGGTGGCCTTGTCACAATTGACATAGGAGGAGCAATAGCTCTTTTTATAGGAGCAGATAGAGATGCTGCATTGGTGCGCTTTGGCATTTATTTTGCAACGGGACTTGTCATCAGCCTTATCATTATGGCTTTTGGTGTGCTTGTTCCTAGAAAGCTTGCTTCTCGTTTCCCTGAGAAATGGGTGTATGCCTGTTATTATCCTGTGAGCTTTGTTTTATCGATATGCGCTCCCTTTGTTATGGTTTCAAATGGTATTGCATCTGGTCTTTTATATCTGTTTGGAGTCAGGGGCGATACAGATGAATCTGATGTAACTGAGGAAGAAATCAAGTCGATGGTCTCTGAAGGTCAGGAACAGGGCGTTTTACAGGAAACTGAGGCAGATATGATCACGAATATCTTTGAGTTTTCTGACAAGGAAGCAAGAGATATCATGACTAACAGAAAGGCTATGGTTGCTATTGATGCCAATATGAGCCTTAAAGATGCTGTTAATTTCATGATGGATACCAATAACAGCAGATTCCCGGTTTATCTGGATGATATCGATCATATCATTGGTATTATGCACATTAGAGATGCCATGAAAAAGCTCTCAGAGGAAACTGATGAGGAGCTTCCTATCAGAAAGATCAAGGGGCTTTTGAGGCAGCCCAAGTTTGTACCAGAGACAAGAAATATAGATTCTCTTTTCCATAGTATGCAGTCCAGTAAGACTCAGATGGTAATTATCATTGATGAGTATGGACAGACTGCAGGCCTTATATCTATGGAGGATATCCTTGAGGAAATCGTTGGAAATATCATGGATGAGTATGACGAGGATGAGAACTTTGTCAGACCTACCAAGAATCCCGGCGAATACATTATAGAGGGTAAGACTCCACTTGAAGTTCTCGAGAAACGCTTTAAGATATCTTTCGGCGAGAGCGAATTTGAAACGCTAAATGGCTTTATGATCTCCAAGCTGGACAGGATTCCGGAGTCTGATGAGGAATTTAGCGTAACTGTTGATGGCTATAGTTTCAAGATCCTTTCTGTGAACAATCATATGATACAGTCAGTCCTTGGCACCAAGTTGCCTGAGGAGGAGAGTCAGCAGAAAGAGGAAGAATTAGAAATAGCAAAATAAGATACATTTTTATTTTAAAGGAAGGAAGTTTTTATGTCAGGACATTCAAAATTTGCCAACATCAAGCACAAAAAAGAAAAGAATGATGCTGCAAAGGGAAAGATTTTCACAATCATTGGTAAGGAAATTGCAGTAGCTGTTAAGGAAGGCGGCCCTAATCCAGCCAACAACTTTAAGCTTGCTACAGTTATTGCCAAGGCTAAGGCTAATAACATGCCTAACGATACTATCGAGCGTGGTATCAAAAAGGCTTCTGGTGCAGACGGAGCAGTTGATTACAAGAGTATTACCTACGAAGGATATGGCCCAGGTGGTACAGCTATTATCGTAGAAACTCTTACAGATAACCAGAACAGAACAGCAGCTAATGTAAAGAGTGCTTTCACTAAGGGAAATGGTAATGTTGGAACTCCTGGTTGCGTATCATACATGTTTGATAACAAGGGTCAGATCCTTATCGACAAGGAAGAGTGCAAGATGTCTTCTGATGATCTTATGATGCTCGTTCTTGATGCAGGAGCTGATGACTTCAATGAGGAAGATGACAGCTATGAGATTCTTACTACTCCAGATAACTTCCAGGCTGTAGTGGAGGCCCTTGCTGAAGCTAAAGTTGAGACAGCTTCTGCTGAAGTTACTATGATTCCTCAGAATTATGTTTCAGTTACTGATCCTGAAACTGTTAAGTATCTTACAAGAATTCTTGATCTTCTTGACGAGGATGATGATGTTCAGGCTGTATACCATAACTGGGATGAGCCAGAAGAGTAATCAAAGATAAACAAAAAATATTAAAAGGCGTGGGGGAGTCCTGAAATGAAACTAAAACGTATGTGGCCTGGTTTATGCATCTTGATTGTCTTTATTCTTTTTGATGTGGTGATGGTGGCAAGTTCTAGCTTCTTTTCAGGACTTTTTCCATTAGGAGAAATGACACTTACATATTCCTTGATCCTGACAGTCTTGGGAGTGCTTATGATGAGCATACTTACATTTCTGGCAGGAAGGATATGTGACCATATTGACCTTAGAGAATTGTCAGAGACTATGGGTGTAAAAATAATCTATGTTTTGATGCTCATAGCTATTTTTGTAGGCGGGATATTCTACAGACTGGAGGTAGTATCCAGATCTTTGGCTTCTCCAGGGGGGAAGCTTTCGCTATTTGAGAATGCCCAGATTGGAAGTAATCTGGCTAGTAATGAATATGATCTGTTGTCTATAGTCTACTCAAGTCTTCTTAGGTCTGTGCTTTTTTTTACTGGTAATAATATAGCGGTTTCATTTTTCTTCCAAATTGCACTTTTTATGATCTTTGTTCTTCTTGGAACAATTACAGCAAGGCTTCTTTTAGGCAAGGCTGCGGCTATTATCTTTGCGGCCTATATTTCTTTTATGCCTATATTTGTGGAAGACCTTGGCAATCTGATAATAGGAACTAATGAACTATTTTTGGTTCTTCTTGGGATAGAGCTTTTGGTTATTTCTATATATCTTAAGAATGTGTCAGATGGCAAATATACATCTGGATGGTTTATCATTTGGTATGTTTTTGTTGGCATGGTTGTGGGATTTATGACCTATCTTGATGCCGGAACGATAGTTGCTGTCTTGCCACTTCTTTTATCTGCTCTGTTTATGGCTGGAGATTATGAGCATACAGGTGCGAAAAGCTTTTTGTTCGTGATGCTTGCCGGATTGCTTACATTTGCAGCTATGATAGCTCAGGAAGCCGGATTTTCCATGTTTGTTCCGGTTCTTAAAAACTGGGCACAGTATTATTTCCATAACGTGATGACCTTTAGCATGTTCTGGACTTATACAAACTACAAGATCATTTATGTGATCACCTTTATAGTAATGTCCGGAGTTCTTGTGGGATTTTTCAGAAACAAAAACTTTGGAAGAGTATCTCCATGGCTCCTTTCGACAATCCTTGTGTTTATGGCAACTCCATTCTTTGGAGCCACCAGAATGAATGACCAGCTTGTAGTAACTGTTTTTTTTGCATTTGTGATTGCCTGTGTGGTTTCACTAATTGCGCTTACCAGAAAAGAGGAAGTATATAAGACTGTTTCCGAAGATGAAAAGAGTCAGCTTCAAAAAGAGGCAGAGTCTATGGTTACTGGCACAATAGTTGTTGAGCCTGAGACAGAAACAAAGGCTGGTACAGAAGATACTAAGGCGCATCCCCGCTTTGTTCCAGAGGGAATGGTTCTTCCTACAGGGGCTGAGGATGAGATGGATATAGAAAAAACCAATATGAAGATGCCTGAATTTAAGGGCAAGATTGCGCTATGTTCAGGACGTGTAAAGGATGATTTTGATAAAGATAAGATAAAAATGCCCAAGGAAGAAATTAAGAGGGCTCATCCTACCAAACATATAGACAGGAATCGGCTTAAGGATAAAGTACGTCCTGAAGAAATAAAGAGAGATGATTTTGATCTGCCTTATAAAGAAGGCGATGATTTTGATATATAAAATAAAAACATGAAAGGTTTACTAAAAGTAAATGAGATTAGAAGATTTAAAGACCTATGAGATAGTAGAAAGCCGTAGGATTGAGGACCTTAATTCTGACAGCTATATCTTAAGACATAAGAAGACAGGAGCCAGAATAACACTCCTTTCTAACGATGATAATAACAAGGTATTTACAATAGGTTTCAGGACACCACCCAAGAATTCTACTGGAGTTGCCCATATTATAGAACACACTGTTTTATGCGGGTCTAAAGAGTTCCCTTGTAAGGATCCTTTTGTGGAACTGGTAAAGGGGTCACTTAATACATTTTTGAATGCAATGACATTTCCTGACAAGACTGTTTATCCTATTGCCAGCTGCAATGATACTGATTTTCAGAATCTGATGCATGTATACCTTGATGCAGTTTTTTATCCTAATATTTACAAGACTGACAAAATCTTTAAGCAAGAGGGATGGCACTATGAGATGGAAGATGAGTCATCAGATCTTACTATCAACGGTGTTGTCTATAACGAGATGAAGGGAGCTTTCTCATCTGCCGATGATGTGCTCTCAAGAGAAATACAGAATTCTCTTTATCCTGACACAACTTATGGAATCGAATCCGGTGGAGATCCTGATGTTATTCCAGAACTCACTTATGAGGAATATCTTGATTTCCATAGAAAATATTATCACCCTTCAAACAGCTATATTTATCTCTATGGTGATATGGATATGGCGGAGAAACTTGATTATATTGACAAGAACTATCTGTCAGCCTTTGATCATCTTGATGTTGACTCTGAGATTGGACTTCAGAAGGCCTTTGATGCTCCAAGGGAAATTCATAAGCCTTATTCCATCATGGAGAGCGAGCCACTTGAGGATAATACATTTTTGTCCTATAACTGCAGCGTAGGCTCACCTCTTGACAGAAAGCTCTATGTAGCCTTTGACATCCTTGATTATGCTCTTTGTTCAGCACCTGGAGCACCTATTAAAAAGGCACTTATCGATAAGGGAATAGGACAGGATGCGTATAGCGAATATGATAATGGCCTGAGACAGCCTGTATTTTCCATCATTGCCAAGAATGCCAATGCTTCTCAGAAGGAAGAGTTTGTAGGTACAATTAGAGAAGTACTAGAGCAGCAGGTAAAAAATGGAATTGATAAGAAAGCTCTTTTAGCTGGTCTTAACTTTGATGAGTTTAAGTACAGAGAAGCTGACTTTGGAAGGTTCCCTAAGGGCCTACTCTATGGCCTTCAGGTATTTGACAGCTGGCTTTATGACGATGCTAAGCCATGGATAAATGTAGAAGCTAACGACACCTTTGCCGAACTTAAAAAAGAAGCAGAGGGAAGATATTTTGAGGAACTGATAAAGAAGTATCTTCTTGATAATCCTCACAGGACTGTAGTTCTTTTAGAACCTGTAAGAGGTCTTAACGAAGCCAAGGATGAAGAACTCAAGAAAAAACTTTCTGACTACAAGAACTCTTTATCACAGGAAGAAATAGAGAGAATTGTAAGGGAGACTAAGGAACTTAAAGATTATCAGGAAGCTCCTGATGATCCTGAAGATCTTAAAAAGATCCCTCTTTTGAAACTTTCAGATCTTAAAAAAGAAGCAGAGAAATTTATCTATGAGCTCAAGGAGTACAAGGGAATAAAGATTCTTCATCACAATGTGTTCACAAATGGAATCGACTATGTGAACTTTGTCTTTGACCTTAAGGACATTGATGTCAAGTACATTCCTTACGCATCTGCTCTTAAAAAGGTGCTTGGAATGCTGGATACAGAGAACTTTAGCTATGGTGATCTCTACAATGAGATCAATATATATACAGGCGGTCTTTCAGGATCTATCAGCACCTACACAGATTCGACTGATGTGAACAAGTTTGAGACAGTCTTTGAGATAAGTGTTAAGGTTCTTCATGACAATCTGGATAAGGCTTTTGACCTGGTAAAAGAAATCATTACTTCAACTAAGTTTGATGATGTGAAGAGACTTAAGGAAATTTTTGGAGAGCAGTATGCAAGGCTTCAGTCAGATCTTTCATCTGCTGGACATCAGACTGCAGCTCTTCGTGCCATGAGCTATGTTTCTCCTGCTGCTGTAGTGTCAGATAATGTGAGTGGTATCGGCTATTTTAGGCATCTTGAGAAGCTTAATAAGGATATCTGCACTGATGAAGGGGCCAAAGAGATAATTGAAACCTTAAAGATGCTTAGTAAGGCAATCTTCAGGGCGGATAATCTTTTGATAGATATTACAGGAACTGACAAGGAGTATGCTGGAATTCCTGAAAATGGCAAGAAGTTTGCGGATTCTTTGAATACAGAAAAAATTGATCTTGGCAAACTCGAGATAAAGCCTGTCAAAAAGAATGAAGCCTTTAAGACTGCAGGTCAGGTGCAGTATGTGTGCAGGGCAGGTAACTTCTCATCCAAGGGCCTTAAGTATAATGGCGCACTTAGAGTACTTAAGGTGATGATGGGGTATGATTACCTTTGGAAGAATATAAGAGTAATAGGGGGCGCGTATGGATGCATGAGTAGTTATGCCAAGAATGGCGACAGTGCTTTTGTGACATACAGGGATCCTAATTTAAAGAATAGTATAGATGTATTTGAGAAGGCAGCTGATTACCTCAGGAATTTTGATGATGATGACAGAGCAATACTGCAGTATATAATTGGAGCTATCTCAGATCTTGATACTCCCAAGACACCAGCAGGCAAGGGAGCATATGGCCTTACAGCTTTCCTTTGTAATGCAAAAATGGAGAACATCCAGAGAAATCGTGATGAACTTCTTGGAACTACTAAGGAAACAATCAGAGGGCTGGCTGATTATGTAGATGCCTTTATGAAAGATGAGTGTCTGTGTGTTATAGGAACAAATGACAAGATTGAAGAGGCAAAAGAACTCTTTGATAATGTGGAGCAGCTTGTAAACAGATGATTTTTTGGGGGAGGGAGTTATGAAAAAGAGATTTGGACTTATTTGTGTAACTTCAGTAGCAGCTTTATCTATAATGTTGTCTGCCTGCGGCAGTAGTAAGGGCGATAGCTTTGCCACATCAGCAAGCTATGCACCTCAGGAAGACTATGATACAAATGGAGTGTATGACTTTGAAACGGCTGAATTTGCGGAAGAAGCCAAGATGGCAGATAACTCTTTTGACCAGGCAGAACAGGTTGTTGATACATCAAGAAAACTTATAACTACCATGAATATCAGCACAGAAACTGAGGATCTTGATCTGGTTCTATCTGGTGTACAGAATAAGGTCAAGGAGCTGGGCGGATACGTTGAGTCCAGCAATATCTATAATGGTAGCAGCTATTCTGGAAGAGTCAGCAATAGAAGTGCAAGTCTTTCACTTCGCATTCCTGCAGATAAGCTGGATCAGTTTGTGGTGACACTTGATGAGGGCACTAATATCACAAATAAGTCAACGAATGTCGAGGATGTAACTCTTTCCTACGTTGATATTGAGAGCAGAAAAAAGGCTCTCAAGGCGGAGGAAGCAAGGCTCCTTGAAATAGTGGAGTCAGCAGAGACAGTTGAAGACATTATCAAGGTTGAAGAGAGACTTTCAGAAGTCAGATATCAGCTTGAGAGCATTGAATCTCAGCTTAGAACCTATGATAATAAGATTACTTTTTCAACAGTTTATCTGGATATTACAGAGGTGACACAGTATACACCTACTGAGCAAAAAGGTGTGATAGAGAGAATTGCTGAGGGTTTTGTGAATAGCTGTAAATCAGTATGGAATGCGATTGTTGAGTTTTTTGTATGGTTTGTGATCCATATTCCACAGATCATAGTTTTTGGGCTTGTTGTAACAGTTATAATTTTGCTGATCAAGAAAATCAAGCATAAGAAAAGTCCTAAGACAGGAACTACTCCTGACAATAATAAAAACCAGCAAAACAGCAGCAAATAAGAAAGGCAAAGATGGAGAATAATTTTAAAACAGGTTTTGTAACACTTATAGGGCGACCAAATGTTGGAAAGTCTACACTTATGAATCATATGATCGGGCAGAAGATAGCTATAACTTCTAATAAGCCCCAGACTACCAGGAATAAGATCATGACTGTGTACACAGATGATTCATGTCAGATGATCTTTCTTGATACGCCTGGTATCCATGAAACCAAGAACAAGCTTGGAGAATACATGACCAAGGTAGCCAAGAGCACTCTTGAAGAAGTGGATGTGGTTCTGTGGCTTGTGGAGCCCAGCACTTTTATAGGAGCCGGTGAGAAATCCATTATCGAAGAGCTTAAAAAGTGCAGAAAACCAGTTATTCTCGTCATAAATAAAATAGATACCGTTTCGAAGGATAATCTTGAGAAATTTGAAGCTGCCTATAGAAAAGAGATGGATTTTGACAGGGTTATCTCTGTAGCAGCTCTTAAGGGACAGCATATAGATGAACTTATGATTGCTATCAAGGACCTTCTTCCTTTTGGACCTCCTTTTTATGACGAAGAAACACTGACAGACCAGCCTGAGAGGCAGATTGCGGCTGAAATAATCAGAGAGAAGGCGCTTCGTCTTTTACAGGATGAGGTTCCTCATGGAATTGCGGTGACAATCGAGACCATGAGAATGCGCGAAAAGAAGGTTGAAGAGCCAAAGAAAAAGAAAAACAGACATCAGCATCCTCCTAAAAAGAGTAAGCTTGAAGCTATGGCAATGGAAGCAGAAAACTTAGATGATGGCTATGAAGATCAGGATGGACCGGTTGTTCTTGATATTTCTGCAATTTCACAGCCTGAAGAAGTATATGATCCAGATGGAATAATGGATATTGATGCTACTATAATCTGTGAGAGAGATTCCCACAAGGGCATTGTTATAGGCAAGGGCGGAGCAATGCTTAAAAAGATTGGTTCTGCAGCCCGTAAGGATATTGAAGAGATGGTGGGATGTAAGGTCAATCTTCAGCTCTGGGTCAAGGTAAGGCGCGACTGGAGAGATGACAAAACCCAGATGAAGAGCTTTGGATACGATATCAGAGATTTAAAATAAAACTAATTTGGTATATGTGCTGGTATAAGGCACTTTGAGATTATACTGGCAATATGGAATGAAATATGGAAGATTTTGTGATCGTCCGCGGCATAGTATTAAAGCATGCACCAGCAGGAGACTATGACTGGGTTGCTACGATCTTTACTGCAGAAAGGGGCAAGATAACAGCCTTTGCCAGAAGTGCCAGAAAACCTTCAGCCAAGCTTTCAGGGCTGGTTGAACCTTTTTGTTTTGGGACTTTTAAACTCTTTGCAGGTAAGAATTCATATACGATAGTTGAGGCGGACATAGAAAACTATTTTGAAGAATTCAGGGGTGACTTGGAAGGTGCCTGTTATGGCACCTTTTTTCTTGAATTGTGCTCCTTTTATACTAGGGAGAATAATGAGGACAAGGAGCTTTTAAATCTTTTATACTTTTCGTTGAAAGCTCTTTTAAAGAGCAGTATTCCTAATAGACTTGTCCGGTGTATTTTTGAACTGAGAGCTCTTTTGATCGAAGGAGAATATCCTGGTATTCCAGATAGGGCAGGCATTTTGGATTCTACACGGTATGCTATGAATTTTATCACAACAAGCCCGCTTAATAAGCTGTTTTCTTTTTCACTTACTGATGAAGTGCTGGACCAGCTTGATATCATAACTAAGGAATATCGGCAAAAATACATAGACAGGCCGCTAAAAAGCCTTGAAATGCTTGAGACCTTTGAGTATTGAAAAAGAAAAACTATTTGGATATAATAACGTTGTTTGTATTTTTTTAGGTTTATGAGGGAAAATTGTGAAAATACTAATTAAAAAGGCTTTATGCCCAGTGCTTTCTCTTTTTATGGTGACTCTGACATTGGTTGGCTGTGGTGCTGACAAGGATAGAGAGACCAAAGTAACCCTTGACAAGGACGGGGGAGTAGTCAGCACAATTTATGAGAGTTTTGAGCAGGACTATTATGATATTTCTGAGCTTTCTGATATGGCGGCGGAGGAAATATCATACTATAATTCTGAATACATTTCTCCCAGGATTACACTTGATGAGACGACGAGGATTGAGGACGAGCCCTATGTGAAGCTTGTTATGACCTTTGACAGTTGTCTGGATTACTCTCATTTTAATCAGGAGCTTTTATTTTTTGGAACTGTTCAGGATGCAGTAGAGAATGGATATGAGTTGTCTGCGGCCCTCGTAGACAGGGAAGGCAACAAGATCGATCTTGGAAGCGGAGACTTTCTTGACAGACATATTGTGATATCAAGTGAAAAGGTTATAATTGATACACCATATAATATTGAATATATGACAAGTGGTGTAACTTTAAGAGACAAAAAGGAAGCTGATTTGACCAATGTACTTTCTGACAGTGTTCAGCTGCTTCTTTCAAAATAATATTATGTTTACTTACGGCAGCTGATGATTTATGGCGCCGCGGAATGGAGGATTATGGAAGCAAACGCAAAAACAATGGACAAAATTGTAGCCCTGGCTAAGGCAAGAGGATTCGTATACCCAGGATCAGAGATTTACGGAGGTCTGGCCAATACTTGGGACTATGGTAATTTGGGCGTTGAATTCAAGAATAATGTAAAGAAGGCATGGTGGCAGAAATTTGTACAGGAGAACCCTTACAATGTAGGTGTTGACTGCGCAATTCTTATGAACCCACAGACATGGATTGCCTCAGGACATCTTGGCGGTTTCTCAGATCCTCTTATGGACTGTAAGGAGTGTCACGAGAGATTCCGTGCTGATAAGATCATAGAGGATTTTGCTGCTGAGAATGGTATTACACTTGAGACATCAGTAGATGGATGGTCTCATGAGGAGATGGAGAACTTCATCAAGGAGCACAGCGTTCCATGCCCATCTTGTGGTAAGCACAACTTTACTGGTATCAGAGAGTTCAACCTTATGTTCAAGACTTTCCAGGGTGTAACTGAGGATGCCAAGGATACAGTATATCTTCGTCCTGAGACTGCGCAGGGTATTTTTGTAAACTTCAAGAATGTTCAGCGTACATCTCGTAAGAAGGTTCCATTTGGTATCTGCCAGATTGGTAAGAGTTTCCGTAACGAGATCACACCTGGTAACTTTACATTCCGTACAAGAGAGTTCGAGCAGATGGAGCTTGAGTTCTTCTGCAAGCCAGGAACACAGACAGAATGGTTTGAGTACTGGAGAAAGACTTGCTACGAGTGGCTTCTTTCTCTTGGCATCAAGAAAGAAAACCTTCGTCTTCGTGATCATGATCCTGAGGAACTTTCATTCTATTCAGATCATACAACTGATATTGAATATGCATTCCCATTCACAGATTGGGGCGAGCTTTGGGGCATTGCATCCAGAACTGACTATGACCTTACAAGACATCAGGAGACATCTGGTCAGCCTATGGATTACTTTGATGATGAGACCAATGAGAAGTATATTCCTTATGTTGTTGAGCCTTCACTTGGTGCAGACCGTGTAACACTTGCATTCCTTTGCGAGGCTTATGATGAGGAGAATATCGGAACAGAAGAGAAGCCTGATATGCGTACAGTTCTTCACTTCCATCCAGCACTTGCTCCTGTTAAGATTGGTATCCTTCCACTTTCAAAGAAGCTTAATGAGGGCGCAGAGAAAATTTATGCCAAGCTTTCCAAGAAGTATAATTGTGAGTTTGACGATCGTGGAAACATTGGTAAGAGATATCGCCGTCAGGATGAGATTGGAACTCCATTCTGTATAACATATGACTTTGAGTCTGAGAATGACAATATGGTTACAGTAAGATTCAGAGACAGTATGGAGCAGGAGAGAATTGCCATCGATGAGCTTGAGGCATTTTTCTCAGATAAGTTTGATTTTTAATGATATACACGAAGAATGAGTGATTCGATTTCCGAATCTTTGTAGGATTGCGAGAACGAAGTGAAGCAATCCGTATATCATATATATACATTCTGGAGGAATAAAAATGAAACAATTTACAGCACAAGAGCTTCGCGAAGCTTGGAAGCAATTTTATAAAGATAGAGGACATGTAGATTGCGGAGCAGTATCACTTGTATCTGACGGTTCAACTGGTGTTATGTTCAATGTTGCTGGTATGCAGCCGCTTATGCCATATCTTTTAGGTAAAAAGCATCCTATGGGAACACGCCTTTGCAATGTTCAGGGATGTGTCCGCACTAACGATATTGATTCTGTTGGCGATAAGAGCCATGGAACTTTCTTTGAGATGATGGGAAGCTGGTCACTTGGTGATTACTTCAAAAAGGAGCGTTGCCAGTGGAGTTTTGAGCTCCTTACACAGCTTTTTGGTTTTGATGCTGATCACCTTGCAGCTACTGTATTTGCTGGTGATGAGAATGCACCTAGAGATGAAGAGGGCGCTAAGTATCGTATTGAATCTGGCTTTAAGCCTGAGAATATCTATTATCTTCCTGCAGAAGATAACTGGTGGGGACTTGAATATGGTCCTTGTGGCCCAGATAGTGAGATGTTCTATGTCAAGGATATTCCTGATTGTGGCCCTAATTGCGGCCCTGGTTGTCACTGTGGCAAGTACACAGAAATCGGTAACGACGTATTTATGCAGTATGAGAAACACCACGATGGCAGTCTTACACCTCTTGCGCAGAAGAATGTTGACACAGGATGGGGACTTGAGAGAATTCTTGCTTTCTTAAATGGTGTTGATGATGTATACAAGATTGACCTTCACGCACCTGTTATTGCATATATTGAAAAGGAAAGCGGAATTAAATATGATGCAGACGAGAAGACTACAAGATCAATGAGAATTCTTGCTGATCATACACGTACTTCTGTAATGCTTATTGGAGATGAGGCTAAGCTTCTTCCTTCTAATACAGGAGCAGGATACATTCTTAGAAGACTTATCCGCCGTGCTGTAAGACATGCAAGAACTCTTGGACTTAACAAGGAACAGATTCTAGGTGTGGCACAGATCTATATCGATGAGTACAAGGGAAGCTATGAGCACCTTAACAAGAACATCAAGTTTGTTCTTACTGAACTTGAGAGAGAAATCACTCGTTTTGAGTCTACTCTTGAAAATGGTATGAAGGAGTTCAAGAAGATCCTTGACAAGACAGCTTCAGCTGGCAAGAAGGAAATTGAAGGTAAGGATGCCTTCTTCCTTTATGATACATTTGGATTCCCTGTAGAGCTTACACTTGAGCTTGCTCAGGAAGAAGGCTTTACTGTAGATGAGAAGGGCTTTGCTGCATCTATGGAAGAACAGAAGCAGAAAGCTAGAGAAAATCAGAACTTCTCAGCAAATCTCACAACAGGTGCTGGCGTATTCGATTCACTTGATGAGTCAGTAAAGAGCGAGTTCCTTGGATATGATGCACTTGGCTGTGAGGGAACTGTTGTAGCTATGGCGGGGGGTGATGCTCTGGCAGAGGAGCTTACAGAAGGCCAGCAGGGTACTATCATCACAGATAAGACTACTTTCTATGGCACAATGGGTGGTCAGGTCGGCGATATCGGAGAAATCCTTGGAACAGACGGTTCTAAGTTTGAAGTAGCTGAAACAATTCATGTTGCAGGTGGCAGAACTGCTCATGTTGGTAAGGTTGTATCAGGAAGCTTTAAGCTTTCAGATAAGGTATCACTTAATGTAGATGCTGATAACAGAGCAAAGACATGTCGTAACCATTCAGCAACTCACCTTCTTCAGAAGGCTCTTCAGGAAGTTCTCGGAGATGGCGTAGAGCAGGCAGGTTCATACCAGGATCCTGACAAGACTAGATTTGACTTTAGCTATCATCAGGCTATGACAGCAGAAGAAATCGAGAAGGTTGAGACTATTGTCAATAACAAGATTCTCGAGGCACTTCCTGTTGTAACCAAGGAGATGTCTATAGAAGATGCTAAGAAAACCGGAGCTATGGCTCTGTTTGGTGAGAAGTATGGCGAGACAGTTAGAGTAGTAAACATGGGAGACTTCTCTATTGAGCTTTGCGGTGGTACTCATGTATCTAACACAAGCCACATTGGACTGTTTAAGATTGTTTCTGAAAGCGGTGTAGCAGCAGGTGTTCGCCGTATTGAGGCTCTTACAGGTGATAACGCAAGAGCATATTACAAGAATGTTGAAAATAGCCTTTCAGATGCTGCAAAGGCACTGAAGACAACTTCAGCTGATGTTGTTGCTCATATCAAGAAGCTTCAGGATGAGCTTAAGGCTCTTAAGAGTGAAAATGAATCACTTAAGAGCAAAGAGGCTCAGGCAGCTCTTGGTGATGTAATGGATCAGGTTGTAGAGGTCAAGGGTGTTAAACTTCTTGCTACAGCTGTTAAGGGCGTAGACATGAATGGCCTTCGTGATCTTGGCGATCAGCTGAAGACTAAGCTTGGAGATGGCGTTGTAGTTCTTATTTCTGAAGCAGATGGCAAGGTTAACCTTGTTACTATGGCAACAGATGGAGCACAGGCAAAGGGAGCTCATGCAGGTAATCTTGTTAAGGCCATTGCTCCAAAAGTTGGAGGAGGCGGTGGTGGCCGTCCTAATATGGCTCAGGCTGGTGGTAAAAATCCAGCTGGTATTCCAGATGCTATCGCAGAAGCTAAGGCTGTTTTGGAGAGTCAGATTGGCTAAATGTCGTTTATCAAATTAAAATATGAATTAAGTCATGAAAATGTGCTTGACGGAATTTAGATTTATGATATAATAATTCATGTTATGTGAGCTAATGGGCTTAGAATAAGCATAATAAATAACCCAATCAGTCATGTACTTGAAGGGACTGAAGGGAGGGTAAGAGTAGAGATGTCAACAGTAGTAGTAAAAGAAAACGAGACTTTGGATAGCGCACTGCGTCGTTTTAAGAGAAGTTGCGCCAAGGCTGGTATCCAGCAGGAGATCCGTAAGAGAGAGCACTACGAGAAGCCTAGCGTAAGACGCAAGAAGAAGTCTGAAGCAGCAAGAAAGCGCAAATATAACTAATCAAATTTATGAAAAGTCCTTGGAAGTTTCCAAGGACTTTTTTCTTTATCTGTGATAAAATGATTAAGTTACGTTGGTATTATAAGAGAACATTATATGTGGATATATATTCTGATTATTTTTTTAATATTGCTTGTAGGCTCACTTGCCATTATTTACCATGATACTCATAGCTTTGTGGTCAGAGACTATGATATTTCTTCTAAAAAGGTGGATAGAGACTATACTTTTGTGCTTTTGTCAGATTTACATGGATATATCTTTGGCAATAATAATGACAAATTGCTTGCAGCTATTGATAAGATAAGGCCTGATGCGGTTTTGTGTGCTGGAGATATGTTTACCGGGCACAAGATCAAGGGAGAAATTCAGTATCAGGCTGGACTTCATGTCCTTACAGAACTTGCTGGAAGATATCCTGTGTATATGGGGAATGGTAACCATGAGCACAAGATTAAGGCGTACACTGCAGAATTTGGGAATCTTTTTGATAGGTATCGTGAGGCCCTGAGGAAGTCTGGTGTTATTGTTCTGGAAAATGACAGCATCAATATAGCTGACGCAAATATAAGAGTCACTGGACTAGATCTTAGTCTTGATTATTTCCGCAAGGTTGTTAAAAGGGAAATGGATCAGGGGCACGTGGAGAGATGCGTTGGTAAGAGCGACAAGAGTCGTATGCAGCTTTTGATCGCACATAATCCTCAATATTTTAAAGAGTATGCTGAATGGGGGGCAGATCTTACTGTCTCTGGACATATACACGGAGGACTTATAAGACTTCCTCTGGTTGGAGGTGTTGTATCACCTACTATAGCTCTTTTTCCTAAATATGATGGTGGGAAATATGAGATGGATGGAAAGACTATGATTCTAAGCAGAGGACTTGGAACCCATAGTATACATGTGAGAATGTTTAACCCGGGAGAGGTTGATGTTATTCATATTCACAAAGCGTGAGTTTATAGTAAACGTCAGATAGAACTGCCGTTTCTATGAGAATAGATATGAGTTTTTGAGGTGGGAAATGTCACTGGAAGTTAAGCTTCAGGTGTTTGAAGGTCCCCTAGATCTTTTGTTGCACCTGATCGATAAAAACCAAATAGATATATATGATATACCGATTGCTACGATAACCGAGCAGTACATGGAATATATAAATGCCATGCAGAGGGATGATATGGAGGTTACCAGCGAGTTCCTTGTTATGGCAGCTACTCTTATTGATATTAAATGTAAGATGCTCCTTCCTAAAGAGGTCAATGAGGAGGGCGAGGAAGAGGACCCAAGAGCAGAGCTTGTTGAAAAACTTCTTGAATACAAGATGTACAAATATATGGCCTTTGAGCTCAAGGATAGACAGATGGATGCTGCAATGCAATGGTTTAGAAGCAGAAATATTCCTAAGGAAGTGAGAGAATATGAGGCTCCTATTGATATGACCGGGCTTATAGGGGATGCTACCTTGTCCAAGTTAAATGAAATCTTCCAGGACCTTTTGAAAAGACAGGAAGATAAGGTGGACCCTATTCGTAGTAAGTTCGGAAATATTGAGAAGGAAGAGGTGGATATGGATGCTAAGACCTTATATATCAAGGCATATATAAGAGAGCATTCAAGATTTAGCTTTAGGCAGCTTTTAGAGAAGCAGCACAGTAAAACGGAGATCATAGTCACGTTTTTAGTAATGCTTGAAGAGATGAAGTTGGGTGAAATTGAGATTGAACAGGAAAGTACTTTTGGAGATATAATTATTACCTCCAAAAAGGCGGGATGAGGAAGAATAGATGACTAGAGAAGAGGGAGCAGCTGTTGTAGAGGCAATTCTTTTTACAATGGGTGATTCGGTTGAAATAAGTTCACTTGCTAAGGCAATGGAAACTGATGCTAAGGAAATAAAAAAATATATAGAGTATCTAAAGGAAAAGTACGAAAAAGAGGATAGCGGCATAGGTATACTTGAACTTGAGAAATCTGTTCAGCTTTGCACTAAAAAGGAAATGTATGAGTATCTGGTAAAGATTGCCAAGGCGCCTAAGAAGGCTGTTCTAACAGATTCTCTTATGGAAACTCTATCTATTATAGCCTACAAGCAACCTATTACCAGACTTGAAGTTGAGAAGATAAGAGGTGTTAACTCTGATCACGCGGTTAACAGACTGGTTGAATTTGGCCTTGTACAGGAACTTGGAAGACTTGATGCGCCTGGACGTCCGCTTTTGTTTGGCACGACAGAAGAGTTCCTTAGAAGCTTTGGCGTAAGATCACTGGATGAGCTTCCATCCATTGGAACTGTTCAGGTTGAAGAGTTTAAGGCACAGGCTGAAGAAGAGATAAATGTGAAGCTTGACATTTAATTAACAGATACTATTTATACAGTTTACAGTTAACGGTTTTCGCATAAACAATTATTTATATACAATTCATAAAATATAGGAAAAATGCGCAATTTTTTATGCATTTTTCCTTTTTTTTGCTTTATTTTGTGATACAATATATTCTGACTTATGTTGTGAAAATGCGAGATTTTTCGCATATTTGCAATTCATTTGTGCATAAATTATTTATTATAAAAATTTCGGAGGTAAACAAATGAGTAGTTCTTCACAAGCGAGACAAAGAATTAATGCTTTGCTCGACGAAAACAGTTTCGTTGAAATTGGTGCTCTTGTGACAGCCAGAAACACAGATTTCAATCTGAAACAGGAAGAAACACCATCAGACGGCGTAGTTACTGGCTATGGTGTTATCGACGGTAATCTGGTTTATGTTTACAGCCAGGATGCGTCAGTACTTGGCGGATCTATTGGCGAGATGCATGCCAAGAAGATTGTTCGCCTGTATGAGCTGGCTATTAAGACTGGATCTCCAGTAATTGGAATGATCGATTCAGCAGGACTTCGTCTTCAGGAGGCAACAGACGCACTTAATGGATTTGGCGAAATCTATCTTAAGCAGGTGGAGGCTTCAGGCGTTGTGCCTCAGATCACAGCTATTTTTGGCGCCTGCGGTGGTGGACTTGCACTTATTCCTTCAATTACAGACTTTACTTTCATGGAGTCTGAGAAGGCTAAGCTTTTCGTAAATTCACCTAATGCACTTGATGGCAACTATAAAGAGAAGTGCGATACATCTTCTGCTAAGTGGCAGGCTACAGAGACTGAAAATGTTGATGTAGTTACTGACGAAGAGTCTCTTTATGCTGAAATCAGAGAACTTGTATCTATCCTTCCTTCCAACAATGAGGACGGAGATACATATCAGGAATGCTCAGATGATCTTAACAGAGCATGTGAGAATCTTGATGGAGCTACAGCTGATCCTTCTATCATTGCAAGACAGATTTCTGATAATGGAGTATTCTTCGAGACAAAGAGAGAATACGCTAGGGATATGGTAACTGGATTCATCAGATTAAATGGTGCTACTGTTGGTTTCGTTGGAAACAGAACAGCAGTATTTGATGAAAATGGCAAGGAAGCTGAGAAGTTCAGTGACAAGCTTTCAGCTCATGCATGCAACAAGGCTGCTGAGTTTGTTAACTTCTGTGATGCTTTCGATCTTCCAGTTCTTACACTTACAAATGCTACAGGATTTGGCACAACAAAGTGCGATGAGAAGCATGTAGCTAAGGCTGCAGGAAGACTTGTATTTGCTCTCGCAAATGCTACTGTACCTAAGGTTAACCTTATCACAGGCAAGGCATTTGGAAGCGCTTACGTGATCATGAATTCAAAGGCAATTGGTGCGGATGTTACTATCAGCTGGCCAGATGCACAGGTTGGAACTATGGATGCAAATCTTGCTGCCAAGATCATGTGCGATGGCAAGGATGCTGAGACAGTATCCAAGGCTGCTGCTGAGTATGCTGCACTTCAGAATAATGTTAAGAGTGCTGCTGCAAGAGGCTATGTAGATGAGATAGTAGAGCCAGCAGACACTAGAAAGTATGTAATCGGCGCATTCGAGATGCTTTTTACAAAGAGAGATGAACGTCCTGCCAAGAAACACGGCACAGTTTAATGAAGGGAGCACTCAAAATGAAACATAAAAAGTTAATTTTGGGAGTTATGCTGACATGCCTTCTTGGGCTGACTGCGTGTGGTCAGACAACATCAGAAATCAATTCTGTAGAAGGAAGCAGATACTCAAGTCAGACTTTTACTCTTACTAATATTGACAACTATGCCAATATGGTTGAGGACCAGAGGTTTGAGACATGGTATCTTGCAGGCGTAACACCTGACAATTTTGAATCACTTTTATATCAGGAAATAGCTATGAGCACAACTGATGAGCATTATGAGGTTATGGCTAAGGGCTATGAGAGCTGGTATAAGGCAGTTAATGACATCGGATATGATTCTTTGGAATCTTTACCTGGTGATATATTCGTTTCAAAGACAAATTTTGAGATCAACAAGGATGGAGAACTGGTTGCAACATCAGAAATCCAGGGCACAAAGCGTTCTGCTGAGATGGTTATCTATCTCAACAACAGAGGTGAGCCTACAGAGATTGGTGTTACAGTTATGAGATCCATGGGCGAGAAGCTTGAGAATGCTGGACTTAACACTTTACTTGGTATGGGCATGGCATTCACAATCCTTATCTTCATATCACTTATTATTTCTCTGTTCCCAATTCTTTTTGGTGGCAGCAAGAAAAAGAAGACTAGTGATAAAGAAATTGCTCAGAAGGCAATGGATAACACAATCAGTCAGATTGCTGAACAGGAAGAGCTTGTTGGCGACGCAGAACTTGTTGCAGTTATTGCGGCAGCAATCGCAGCCTACGAGGGAAGCGGCAGCACTGATGGTTTCCGTGTAAGATCAATTAGAAAAGTAAATAAAAACTGGAAAAAATATTAATGTTTGTATCGAGCACGGAGTAGACAACAGTGCTCACTGAAAGGAGATATAATGAAGAACTATACTATAACCGTTAACGGAAATGTATATGATGTAACTGTAGAAGAAGGCACAGGATCAGGCGCAGCTCCAAAGGCTGCTGCTCCTGCAGTTAAGGCTCCAGCAGCTCCTGCTAAGAAGGCAAGTGCAGGCGCTGGTTCTATCAAGGTTGAGGCTGGTGCAGCTGGTAAGGTTCTTAAGATCAATGCTAGCGTTGGACAGGCTGTCAAGAAGGGTGACACAGTAGTTACTATCGAGTCAATGAAGATGGAAATTCCTATGGTTGCTCCTCAGGACGGAACAGTAGCAAGCATCGATGTTGCTGCAGGTGATGCAGTTGAGGCTGGAACATGCCTTGCAACTCTTAACTAATACTTGGCGATAGAAATAATAGTTTGATTCAAACAGAAATGAGGATAAAGAATGGATTACATAGTTAATACATTATCTAATCTCTGGCATCAGACTGCATTTACTACTATGACACCAGGCAATTACGTTATGATTGTTGTAGCATTGGTGTTCCTGTATCTTGCAATCGCCAAGGGATTTGAGCCTTTGCTTTTGGTACCGATCTCATTCGGTATGCTTCTTGTAAATATTTACCCAGATATCATGGCTGAACCTACTGGCAGCGCAGCTGGTGGACTTCTCCATTATTTCTACATTCTTGATGAGTGGGCAATTTTACCTTCACTTATTTTCCTTGGTGTTGGAGCTATGACAGACTTTGGTCCACTTATTGCGAACCCTATCAGCTTCCTTATGGGTGCTGGTGCACAGTTTGGTATTTTCTCTGCTTACTTTATGGCTATTGCTTTTGGATTTAATGACCAGCAGGCTGCAGCCGTTTCAATCATCGGTGGTGCTGATGGCCCTACATCTATCTTCCTTGCAAGTAAGCTTCACCAGACTTCAATCCTGGGTCCTATTGCTGTAGCAGCTTATTCATATATGGCTCTGGTTCCAATGATCCAGCCACCTATCATGAAACTGCTTACTACAGAAAAGGAAAGAAAGATAAGAATGTCTCAGCTTAGAGAAGTTTCCAAGCTTGAGAAAATTCTTTTCCCTGTAATTGTTACAATTGTTGTTAGTATGATCCTTCCTACAACAGCTCCTCTTATTGGTATGCTGATGCTTGGTAACCTCTTTAGAGAGTCAGGCGTTGTTAGACAGCTTCAGGAAACAGCTTCTAATGCACTTATGTACATCGTAGTTATCCTTCTTGGAACATCTGTAGGTGCTACAACAAGTGCTGAGGCATTCCTTAATACAACAACAATCATCATCGTAGTACTTGGTCTTATTGCTTTTGCATTTGGTACAGCTGCAGGATGTCTTTTAGGAAAACTGCTCTGCCTTGTTACAGGTGGTAAGATCAATCCTCTTATTGGTTCAGCTGGTGTATCAGCCGTACCTATGGCAGCTCGTGTATCCCAGAAGGTTGGTGCTGAGTATGATCCTTCAAACTTCTTGCTCATGCATGCTATGGGACCTAACGTTGCCGGAGTTATTGGTACAGCCGTTGTTGCTGGAACATTCATGGCAGTATTTGGCGTATAAATGGATTCAAAGTTCTGAAATATTGTGCTTGCACAAAATATTTCAGAACCTTGAAGACATAACGTCCATGAGAAAGTAGCGTGATAGCGCGGATTTCGAATGGACGTAGCATGACGAGAACGAAGCGGAGTCATGCGTATATACGCCAATGAACTTTATAGAATATTTTTTTGAAAGGAAAATAAAGATATGGCAGAATTACAGAAAAAACCAGTTCGTATCAATGAGACTGTACTTCGTGATGCACATCAGTCACTGATTGCCACAAGAATGCCTACAGAAGTTATGCTTCCTATTATTGATACAATGGATAAGGTTGGATATAATGCAGTAGAGTGCTGGGGCGGTGCTACATTTGATGCTTGTATGAGATTCCTTAAGGAAGATCCTTGGGAGAGGCTTCGTAAGCTTCGTGATGGATTTAAGAACACAAAACTCCAGATGCTTCTTCGTGGACAGAACATTCTTGGATACAAGCACTATCCAGATGACGTAGTAGAGTACTTCGTACAGAAGTCTATTGCAAATGGTATTGATAACATCAGAATCTTTGACTGTCTTAACGATCTTAGAAACCTTCAGGCTTCTGTTAAGGCTTGTAAGAAAGAGGGCGGACACGCGCAGATCGCTCTTGCTTATACTCTTGGTGATGCATATACAGAAGAGTATTGGATGAATATTGCCAAGGAAATTGAGGAAATGGGTGCAGATTCTATCTGTATCAAGGATATGGCTGGACTTCTTCTTCCTTATGAGGCAGAGAAGCTTGTTAAGGCTCTTAAGAGCGCAACAAATCTTCCAATCAACCTTCACACTCATTACACATCAGGCGTTGCCAGCATGACATACATGAAGGCAGCTGAAGCTGGTGTTGATATTATCGACTGTGCTATTTCTCCATTTGCTCTTGGAACATCTCAGCCTGCTACAGAAGTTATGGTTGAGGCATTCAAGGGACAGCCTTTCGAGACTGGACTTGATCAGAAACTTCTTGCTAAGATTGCTGATCACTTCAGACCATATAGGGAAGAGTGCCTTGCTAGTGGCCTTATGGATCCTAAGGTTCTTGGAGTTAACATCAAGACTCTTATGTATCAGGTTCCTGGTGGTATGCTTTCAAACATGGTTAGTCAGCTTAAAGAGCAGAACGCAAGTGATAAGTATGATACAGTTCTTGAGGAAATCCCACAGGTTCGTAAGGACTTCGGTGAGCCACCTCTCGTAACACCATCTTCACAGATCGTAGGTACACAGGCTGTTATGAATGTGCTTATGGGTGAGAGATACAAGGTTGCTACTGACCAGACTAAGGATCTTCTTGCTGGTGAATATGGTAAGACAATCAAGCCTTTCAATCCAGAAGTGCAGAAGAAGATCATTGGCGACAGAGAAGTTATTACATGCAGACCAGCAGACAGACTTGAGCCAGGTCTTGGTAAGTTTGAGAAGGAAGTTGCTCAGTGGAAGCAGCAGGATGAGGATGTTCTTTCATATGCATTGTTCCCACAGGTTGCTACAGACTTCTTCAAGTATCGTATGGCACAGCAGACATCAGTTGATGTAAGCGCTGCAGATACAAAAAATGGAGCTTATCCTGTTTGATCATCAAATAGCTGATAAGTAATATGAAAAATTATAAGACGCAAGGTACTTTTACAGTACCTTGCGTTTTTTCACAGAAAATTTATCATTATTATGGTAAAATAATAGTATGAATGAGTTTAGAAGACACAGACAAAGTCGAAAACCAATTGAAATTGGAGAGCATCAGGGAAGAGAACTTAGAAAAAGTGATCTGAATAGGCAGATGCTTGCTCTGGATGAAATCTCTGGATTCAGGGTCAGACCTGGTTTTTATGGGATTAATGGGGCAACTATGCTCACTGATGGTGTCAATTTTACTGTCTATTCTAATGGGGCAACATCCATCACACTTATGCTTTATCATAGAGGTGAGGACAAGCCCTTTGCTCTTATACCATTTCCCGAAACTTACAAAATAGGAAAAGTATACTCCATGATAGTGTTTGGTTTGGATATAGAAAATCTGGAGTATTGCTATAGCGTAGATGGACCATGGAATCCGGAGAAAGGTCTTTTGTTCGACAAAAATCATGTACTTCTTGATCCCTATGCCAAGGCGGTTTCAGGTCAGAGAATATGGGGGCAGAGTCTAAACAGAAATGGGCAGTACAGGGCCAGAGTTGTCCGCGACAATTTTGAATGGAATGCTACATCCAGTCTTGGAATACAAATGTGTGACTCTGTAATTTATGAAATGCACGTCAGAGGCTTTACCATGGATAAGTCTTCTAATGTTAAGTGCCGAGGAACCTTCGAGGGAATAAAAGAAAAAGTTGATTACCTGAAAAGACTTGGTGTTACTGCTGTAGAGCTTATGCCTATTTTTGAGTTTGACGAAACAAGGGATAAGAGAGAAGTTAATGGTAAAATGCTCCTGGATTATTGGGGCTATAATACCATAAGCTTTTTTGCACCCAACACCAGTTACGCATCCCAGAGCGAGTACAACAAAGAAGGCGTAGAGCTTAAATACATGATAAAAGCCCTTAAGGACAACGGAATAGAAGTTATTCTGGACGTTGTGTTTAATCATACGGCTGAAGGCAATGAAAATGGACCTTTTATCTCTTTTAAGGGATTCGATAATAACATTTATTATCTTCTGACCCCACATGGCCAGTATTACAATTTTAGTGGTTGTGGCAATACCATGAACTGTAATCATCCTATGGTGCAGGAGCTTATTGTAGAGTGCCTCAGATACTGGGTTGAGGAATACAGAGTAGATGGGTTTAGATTTGATCTTGCAAGTATTCTTGGAAGAGACCAGGATGGTGCTCCGATGGAAAAACCACCTCTTATCCAAAGACTTGCCTATGATCCTATTCTTGGTAATGTCAAGCTTATAGCTGAGGCTTGGGATGCGGGAGGAATGTACCAGGTAGGCAATTTCCCTGCATGGAAGAGATGGGCTGAATGGAATGGCAAATATCGTGATGATATCAGATCTTTTTTGAAGGGCGATATATGGTCAGCACCTGACGCGGTTAAAAGAATTACTGGCTCAATGGATCTTTATGGAGGTTCATATCTTGGCTATGACTCTTCTGTAAATTTCATTACCTGTCATGACGGCTTTACCTTGTATGATCTCTATGCATACAACAGTAAGCATAATGAAGACAATGGCTGGAATAATACAGATGGAGCAAATGATAATAGAAGCTGGAACTGCGGCGCAGAGGGTGAGACTGACGACCCTTATATAAACGATCTTAGATTTAGAATGATGAGAAATGCTATAGCTGTGCTTATGTGCAGTAGAGGAACTCCTATGATCTACGCAGGAGATGAATTTGGCAACACTCAGTTTGGTAATAACAATGCCTACTGTCAGGATAATGAGATTTCCTGGCTTAACTGGAATCTCCTTGAAAAAAACAAGGACTTCTTTGAATTTTACAGACATATGATCCAGTTCAGGAGAAAGCATCCTTGTATTAGAAAAGATCTTCTTCCGGCTACTTGCGGTTATCCATCAGTATCTGTACATACTGAGAACCCTGATAATGGCAATATTACTAGTGATTCAAAGGTTATTTGCGTAAGATACGCTGGCTTTACGCAAAAGAAAGGCCATGACGATATAGTTTATCTTGCTATTAATGCTTTTTGGGAGGATGTGCAGATCATGCTTCCAAATCCTCCTGAGGGAGCGTATTGGTCTCTTTGCGTTGATACAGGAGATGACGAAGGTAAATATTTCTTTAACAGGCCCAAGCCTCTTACCTGGAGGAATAAGACTCTTAAGGCACGTAGTGTGAGTGTGTTTATATTGTCCTATGGAGCGGAGTATGGCAGCTGATGATAAGAATACTTCCAGCAATTTTATAGTAGAAGGATATCAGTTTGCTTCTGAGGCAGATGCCCAAAAGGCTGCGACGGATGCCTCCAAGATCAGGCTTCTACATTCGCGTGTAAAAGCAAGTAAACCTACGGATATAAAAGCAGTTTATGAGAAGGCTATCGAAAATAAAATATTTAAGACTCCTATAGGCTGGGAATATCTGACGGGACTTAGAAATAAGCTGATTGAGAGTGGATTCAACAAGGATGATATTATTCCAATTCCTTTAGATATTTCTTTTTCAAAACATTCTGCCTTTGCGGATTTGTCTGTAGCGCAAAGGATCAAACCTGAGAAACGAGAGAAAAAGGCTGATTTTTTGAAAATTTTTTCTATTATTCTTAATTTTGTTCTGGTAGTATTGGTCGTTCTTATGTTTGTGATTGCAGCAACTTCTGAAAGTGATAATATTATTAACTATAAGAGCAATGTCACAAACAGATATTCATCCTGGGATCAGGACCTCAAAGAACGCGAGAAAAAAGTCAGAGAGGCAGAAAAAAAACTTGGCATTGAAGATACTTCAAGTTATTATGAAGAGACAGACTAAAGACAGCTATTAGGAGGAATGACATAGTGGAAGATCTTAAGATATTAGTGGTTGATGACGAGGCTAGAATGCGCAAACTCGTCAAAGACTTTTTGGTTAAAGACGGATATATTGTTGTGGAAGCTGAGGATGGTCAGCAGGCCCTTGATGTCTTTTATTCTGACAAGGAGATATCCCTTATTATTTTGGATGTCATGATGCCGAAACGTGATGGATGGGAAGTATGCAGAGAAATCAGAAAGGATTCCAAGATTCCTATCATCATGCTGACAGCTAAATCAGAGGAAAGAGATGAGCTTTTGGGCTTTGAACTTGGAGTAGACGAATATATATCCAAGCCTTTTAGTCCCAAGATTCTTGCAGCCCGAGTTTCTGCAATCCTTCGCAGGACATCTCAGGCAGTTAATAATCAGGTAATGGAGATTGGCGGTATTGTTGTTAATAAGGTTGCACATAGCGTACTTGTTGACGGCAAAGAGATTGATCTTAGCTATAAGGAGTTTGAACTTTTATCTTTCTTTTTTGAGAACAAGGGCGTCGCTCTCTCAAGAGAGAAAATTCTTAATAATGTATGGAACTATGATTATTTTGGAGATGCCAGAACTATCGATACTCATGTAAAAAAACTTCGTGGCAAGCTGGGCAAGAAAGGCGACATGATAAAGACTATTTGGGGCATGGGATATAAGTTCGAGGCAGAATAATTAAAGGAATAGGTTTTAATTGATGCTATGGAAAAAGATAAAAAGTTTAACAAAACCCATTCCATACGTTTCGAAATAAGCTTTGCTTTCATAGCTACAATGATTGGTACTTTTACTTTTTGTTTGATCATAAATCTTTTGTTTATGGAGAACTATTATGTTCAGAATAAAAGGGACGCAATCATTGAGGCCTATAGAAGTATTGACAGGGCCGTATCAAATGGTGATATTAACTCTGCGGAATTTGATGAAGAGATTGGACATATCTGTGAGAGATATGACATCGAGATGATTGTTCTTGATGGAGATTCTAAAACTGTTAAGGCCTCTAGTAGTAATGCTGAACTTTTGGCCAAGATTCTGTGGGAGAACATGATCAATCCTTCTGCAGGAGAGTATGTGATAGAGAACAGAACAGTTCTTGATATTGGAGAAAACTATACACTTCAAAGAGATGAGGATCGAAATACTGGCCGCAAGTACCTTGAAATGTGGGGTGTTGTCGGAAATGGGAATCTTGTCCTTGTAAGATCTACCATGGAGAGTATTCAAGATAGCGTGACAATTTCAAATACTTTTATGATATATGTTGCAGTAATAGCTATTTTGGCCGGTTCCATGGTGATTCTATATATATCCAAGAAGGTTACAGATCCTATCAAGCGTTTGTACTATATTTCTGATGATATGAAAAAGCTAAATTTCGAGGCCAAGTATGAATCTGATGGCTATTATCACAGTGAAATTGATGCTCTTGGATCTAATATGAATGAGCTGTCTGAGACCTTGGAATCAACTATCAAGGAACTTAAGAATGCCAATATTGCTCTTAAAAAAGATATCGCTCAGAAAGAAGAAATTGATGAAATGCGTAAGGAGTTTTTATCTAATGTTTCACATGAGTTAAAAACTCCAATCGCTCTTATCCAGGGGTATGCAGAAGGCCTCAAGGAAGGAATCAGTGACGACGCCGAAAGTAGGAACTTTTACTGTGAAGTTATCATGGATGAAGCAAATAAGATGAACATCATGGTAAAAAAACTACTTACTCTGAATCAGCTTGAATTTGGCAATGAAAGTGCCAATATGGAGCGATTTGATATTGTTGATATGATCTCAAATTATATCAAGTCTGCTGAACTTTTGGCCAAGCAAAAAGATGTCACTGTTAAGTTTGGCAATTACGAACCGATATTTGTTTGGGGGGATGAATTTAAGATTGAGGAAGTACTGCAGAATTACTACAGTAACGCCCTTAATCATATTGACGGAGAAAAAATAATAGAGATCAAGCTATACAAGGAAAACAACCATGTCAGGGTTTCTGTATTTAATACTGGAAAACCTATTCCTGATGATAGCATTGGTCATATCTGGGAGAAGTTTTATAAGGTTGATAAGGCAAGAACAAGGGAATATGGCGGAAGCGGAGTAGGCCTTTCCATAGTAAGAGCTATTATGGAGGGCATGCATCAGGCCTATGGGGTCAAGAATTACGATAACGGTGTTGAATTCTATTTTGAATTAGAAACCAAATGATCCTATGTTGAGAGGATAGCTTATGAGGGCAAAAAAGTATTTGGGTATTGCTATTTTAATGAGCGTTTGTCTTGGTTTAACAGGATGTGGTGAGTCTTTTCCTGATCTTACAGAGGAAGAATATAACCAGACTGTTGAATTTGCGGTCGGGTTGCTAATGAAATACTCTAATAATGGTCAGAATAAACTAACGTACGTTGATTCCAAGGAAGTTACCAAGCAAAGAGAAAAAGAGGCTGCCAAGGCAAAAGAAGAGAAAAAAGAACCTGAAACGGTAACGCCAGAGCCAGAACCTGTTGCTGTGCCACAACCTCAGGATGAAAGTTCTGAGGGCCTAAGCCAGGATGAATCAACTACTTTATTAAGTGATCAGAATCAGGGCGATAGTTCTGCAATTCAGTTGTCGAGCGCAGATGAGAGTTCTGAAGAGGGCGCCGCAGAATCTTCAGGAGACGCAGAAACTACAAAAGAGGATCCAGATGCTATAGTTGTATCTTCTGAAGATAGCTATGAGATTGCTGATAGTATATTCCTTACTTATGATGGATACTCAGTATCAAGCTCTTATCCAGAAAGCTCAAAGAGCTATGTTATTAATGCAGATAAGGGCAAGAAACTTCTTGTTCTTAGATTTGACCTATATAATGCTTCAGATTCTGATACTAATGTAAATCTTCTTAAGAAAAACATTATGTTCCAAGTGATACTAAATGGGAAGAATCTAGGATATACTCCTGTTACGTTTTTGCCCAATGATCTCTCATCATATGTAGGAACAATTGATTCACGAGCTCATGAGAGTCTGGTAGTTCTTACTGAGATAGATCAGAGTATTTCAACACAGATTCAGACGATTGACTTGATTGTTACAATAAGTGGCACTGACCAGAAGGTTAACCTTAGATGAGTATAAGTAGTGCTGGCTAGAAGGTAAATCTTAAGATGAGGCTGTGCTGTAGATAATAGTAATTTTGTGTAAAAGAGCTACTTCTGATATGATTCCCCTAAAGTAGACAATGGAAATATCCAAAGTCTCCTTTAGGGGGATTTTTTATGGCAAAAAGGAAACATTCTGCTGAGTGGATGATTGACAGAGTAAAAGAATACCTTAATGGTAGTGGATCTTATGAATCAATTGCCCGAGACAATGGGATTGGATATACCACAATCAGAAGATGGGTTGCCGCCTATCGTTATCATGGCGAAGCTGCATTTTTTGAAAGATACGGAAATAATCAATACACTCATGAATTTAAGATATCCTGTATTGAGATGGTTATAAGCGGAAAATTGTCCGTTGAGGAATGTACAGCGAGATTCGGAATCTCACATGCTAGCGTTCTTCGGAGATGGATTTCAGAGTATAATGCCAATAGAGAGCTTAAGGACTATGATCCTAAGCGGGAGGTCTATATGGCAGAAGCTAGAAGAAAAACCACTATTGAAGAGCGTAAGGAAATCGTTAAATACTGCATTGATCATGATCGCGATTATAAAGGTACAGCAGCCACCTATGATGTTTCCTATACACAGGTGTACAGCTGGGTGAGGAAGTTTGATGCTAACGGAGAAGAGGCCCTCATTGATAAGCGTGGACATCACAAAACAGATGATGAAGTTGATGAACTTGAACGTTTACGCAGAGAAAACCTGCGACTTAAACGGCAGCTTCAGGAAAGGGATATGACTGTTGAACTGTTAAAAAAAGTGAGAGAATTGGAAGGGATGTGAGGCTCGGCAAGGTTAGGTTTGAGTGCAAATATATAGCAATACTGTCTTTCTACAATGAAAAGCACTGGAGTATAAACTGGATGTGTAAAACGCTGGGTGTATCACACGCAGCTTATTACAAATGGCTTAATCGAGAGATCCCCGAAGAAGAACTGGAGAACCATAAGATTGCTGAACTTATAAGAGAGTATGACGATCGCTTTGGCCATATCCTTGGATACAGACGTATGACACTGTACATAAATCATTTCAATGGTACTGAATACAAGATCAAACGCATACACAGGATCATGAAGGCTCTTGGGATCCATGCCATTATACGCCAAAAGCGAAAACAGTATACGTATGCAACACCGGAAACAGTTGCAGCAAACAAGCTTAACAGAGATTTCCATGCTGACAAACCTAACGAAAAGTGGGCTACTGATGTTACTGAATTCAAAATCCCAGAGGTAAATAAAAAACTATATCTAAGCGCTATTCTGGACCTCTATGATCGTATTCCGGTATCATATGTAATCAGCACAAGAAACGATAATGCATTAGTGTTCAAAACATTTGATAAGGCAATAGAGGCATACCCGGACGCCACACCTCTGTTCCATTCAGATCGTGGATTTCAATACACTAGCAAAGTTTTCCAAATGAAGCTTCAGAACCAAGGAATGGATCAGTCAATGTCCAGGGTAGGACATTGCATTGATAATGGCCCTACAGAGGGATTCTGGGGAATAATCAAGACAGAAATGTATGCAATGTACGACATAAACGACGAAACATCGCTCAGAGATGCAATAGAAAAGTATCTCCACTTCTACACATATGAACGTCCACAGGAAAGATTTAAAGGAAAGACTCCGGCAGAAGTACGTAAGGAAGCCCTGCTCACAGACACTCCAGAGGATTATCCTATTGCAGAGAACAAGCGAATCCAGAAGTACAAGGCAAAGTGGGCAGCATAATTATCTATCCAAAATGAAGTCAGAGTCTGACGACTCTGCCCTTGAATAAAGTGCGCTAAAGCGCACAAATATCCTTGATCTGCTTGACTACAGAATAACTGTCGGGAAATATCAGTCAACCCCAACGCCGCTTCGCGGTGCGCTTGGCGCAGGGTTGACAGTTATTTCCCGGCAGTTATAGTAGTCAACAAGCAGACCAAGGATAAATATGATGGCTATAACCATCAGCATAACAAAAGGTGATCACAGTTTATGTGACCACCTTTTCGTTTGATGTTATTTTGTTTGTTTTGCCTGTCTACTTGACAGACCTCAGATCA